>NZ_JAUBTQ010000048.1:0-58490 GCF_036702515.1 Microcoleus sp. BROC3 | reverse complement strand
GATTTAACAAGCTCCTCAATTTACCTATCATGCTCGCCCACTTTTGTCAAACCCCTCTACTGTACCGACGCCCTAGATGTGTTTTTACCTGGGTTTTTGAGGGGGTGATTAGTGTATTAAAACCTAGCGGTGTTCCATGTGCACTTTTTGAACATCGGTATTTTCCCGATTTAAACTGTTGCACGTGGAATCCTAAGAACTCAAACCCAACATTTCCATCTAATTCGTTAAGGGTGTGGGTTAATATTGTCTTACTTGGTTTTAACTCCAGTCCCAGGTCACGTAGCCATTCAGCTATTATCTCTTGAGATTTTTTTACGATGTGTAAATCTTCGTGCATTATCACAAAGTCATCGGCGTAGCGGATTAGACTGAGGGCAGAGCGGTTGTCCCGTTTGCATCCTTTTAGTGTGTCCGCGTACTGGTTCATTATTTCTTCCATACCATGTAGGGCAATATTCGCAAGTAAAGGAGAAATCACCCCGCCTTGTGGTGTACCTTCATTAGTAGGGAATAATTCACCCCGTACACAGTACCCTGTTTTGAGCCAAACCTTTATTTGTCTGTTCATTGTGGGGTATGTGTTTATTTTCTTGAGTAATACTTTATGGTCTATACGGTCGAAGCATTTAGCAATATCAGCATCTAGCACGTATTTTGCTTTCTGTTTAATACTGAGGTATATTGCCTCGATCGCATCGTGACAGGAACGCCCGGGTCTAAAACCATAACTGTTAGGGTCAAAAAGAGCCTCCCATTCTGGTTCTAACGCCATCTTACATAGCGCTTGCAAAGCACGGTCGTTTATTGTGGGTATCCCTAATGGTCGTTTTTCACCTGTACCAGATTTTGGAATCATTACCCTACGGGTAGGTTGTGATTTTCCGGTAAGTTTTAAATTGTTAACCAGGTTGATACGTTGCTTTGGGGTTAGTGATTTAATGCCATCTACGCCAGCAGTATTCTTACCTTTGTTATCTTGTGTTACCCTACGCACCGCTATACATTTTGCAAACCAAGACCTAATCAGGGTTTTTTGAAGTTTGCGAACTGCTTTAACATCCCCACGTTCACTCGCTTGGAATATTCGCTTTTGCAACTTAAAAGTCACCCGTTCTAGCTTTCGCCAGTTGATGTCTTTCCACTCCACCGTCTGATTGTTCAGCGTATTAGATATATTCATTGCTACTTGTTCTATTCCTTTGGAATTACCGTGTATCCGTCTGCATATCCTCACGATTACCGCGAGGCATTCGCTTCTGATACAATCCCACCCCTAATTATCTTTCGTTAGCTACTTACTGGATTTCGACCTCTCCAGAGATAATTAAGGGGTTACTTCGTTCCGATTACATTTTGGTTGAATCCTTAGTGTGATATTCTCCACCGGGTTTACGGGCGGTGCTTATGAGGCGACTCACGAATCGCTCATGCCCTAGCCTTGCCTTTTGGCTTGGTGTTAACCAGTCTTTACCGTGTTTTTCAACGGATTTATCCTTGATTTAGCCATTACACCATTCAAGATAACGATGGTTCAAACATATCGCAAGCTTGCGCTACACATAGATTCTTGCTCGACAGTTACCGGGTTTGGCTTAAGCGTAGTTCTGCCTTTTAACCCCGCTTTAGCCTACTGGATGCTAGCCAATAAACTAGGGGTTATGCTTTCACCTCTGCACTTGAGGGATAGGACTTGACTCAACGGAGTCTCACCTATAAATGCAATCAGTTGGCACTAGCTGCCTGAGCAGCTATACTAACCTTCCCATAAGGGTTTTAAGCCTTATTTTTGGTCAAACGAATCGCACAGTGAGTATCTTGGCTTGTCCGTGTCCCTCTATCTTCATGCAGGCGTGTATACCGACCCGACACCTGAGAGTTTGCCGCAAATACTGCATTACTGCATCCGTCGGGGGTATTTCTTAATGCGGCGGTTCAGAAGTCGGCAAGTTTTGGCAGGGCGAGATCATTCCGGTTTATTGATATGTTTGGTTAATGATACAAGCACTTACAGCGGATTGCAGGTTCATAAAGTACAGTAGCAGCAGCTTGTAAACCAGTTTTTGAAGTGCTTAGTATTGACTCCTTCAAGCGCATACGCCAAGTATTACGTCAACACGGAGTGGTAGTAGTTGGCGAGAAATGACGTAAAAAAGCTTTTAGTTGTGACCACCATAATTCGATTGGATTAAAGTCAGGATTTGGGAGGTGATAAATTCAGTACACTGCCACCCGCTGCTTGAATCAATGGTTCGAGCACCGCCAACTTATGAGCTGGTAGATTATCAATTGACTTCGACTGCACCCTCCCATAAGTTGGGCACTAAAAAGTGTTCCACAAAAACTTTAAACGCCTTACTATCCATCGACCCATCTAGCGTCATTATTCCTACTACTTTTTTAAAACTTACTGCTCCGACAACTGTAATTTATGCAGCCCGATAAAATAGTTTTAAATTGTAGGCTCTACTACCATATCTTGAACGAGCGTGGGTTCGTGTTAACCCCAATAAAACGCCCATTTTATCCAAAAAAACGAGGTTGTTAGGGTCGATATTTTTCACTTTTTCCCAATATTCACACCTCAAAATTTGCACTCTCTCAGTGGCATACTTACTACTGCGTATGGTCTTTTTTTCGCGTCAAATTTTGTTTTTGTAGTTCGCGACAGACACATCAGGCGCTTAGCTGATAGCTTCCTTGTAGCTCATAAGCCAATATTCACAATATTCTGACAACGTGCTATCCGGATATTTTTCTACCATCTGGTCAATTCAGTTGTGCGCGAGTGTAACACACTTTTGGGGCTTCCACCCTGTTGTTTGGGTTGAACATGACCAGTCCTTTGTTTTTGTTTTAAAATTTTTTGAACAAACCCTTTACTCACATCAAATCGGGCGGCTACTTTCCTAATTGATGTATCACCTTGTTGATATATTTTAACTATTTTCTCACGAAACTCAATCGAATAAGGTTTCATTTTTTTCGCTTCTGATGGTTGAGCCTCCTAGTTTGTCGCCAGCGACCGTTGCCGTTCTTGAGTGGAGCGACAATCGCGCTCATCAGGTCTGTTTAGTCTAAACTCCAGTTAAGTCGAACTACCTCAAAAAAGAGCTTTTGGGGGCGATCAACTGCTATGAGCGATCGCAATATCTCAAATGGGTTCTATCAGGCTCCCGTTCAAGCCTTTGGGTTCAATAAACCGATTTGCCTTACCCAAAGCCGGCGATTAGTATGTTCTAAATTCAAAATGTCTTCTAAAGACCAGTGGAAATGAAATGCGATGCAGGCTACCTCCTCATACACTTGGTCTAGGGGGTAGCGAAGGACTCCCCCGATAGTTCAAGCTCCACATTAAAGTCGTTACTGCATTTGGGACATTTAACAGGAAGAGATGCAATACCCTGTTGATTAATTCGGTTATAAAACTCTCTTAGATAGGCAAGATCGTAGGTAAAAAGATTCTCTAACAAATCAGGCGTGACTTCAACTAAATCGCCCAAATTGGTAATTACGAGGGAAAGCATCACTAAAAATCCATAAGCTGGATTATCTTGAACTAAACGGTTTTTTTGAACATAAATTTCATCTTTGGCAGTGGCAAGGCGCATAAATCCTTGGGAGTGAACTTTTCCCTGGTCATCTACTAAGCCTCTAGGGAGGCTAAATTTAAATTCTGTTTGCAGTGAGTTTTTATTAGGCATAAGCGGGGTTCCTAACAGATTGGATCAAATTGGGAGCTTGAATTTTTCTAATAACAAATCTCGTTGTTGCTGAGCTAGCTCGTAATTGGGATTAATGTTTAAAGCGGCTTCAAAGGCTTCGAGAGCTTCTTGATATCGCCCCACTCCTTCTAAGGCTAAACCTTTACCAGTCAAAACATAAAAGTTGTTGGGGCTGATGCTGCTAGCTTTTTCGTAGGCATATAATGCTCGATTATACTGTTTCAAAGTTACCAATACTACAGCTAGATTGTACCATGCTTCAAAGGATTTAGGGTTAAGTTCAATGCTAAGGCTTGCGGACTTTAGGGCGTTTTGGTAATCGCTCAAGTGCCATAATGCTACGCTTTTGTTTGCTAAAACATCAGCGCAGTAGTTTTGTGCTGATTCCAAAACTTTTTCGTATTCTTTCAATAGCCATATTCCTAAATTTTTTCGGTTATACAAAATTTTATTACAGGTTAAATTAGCTTGAAAATTAATCTCGCTGTCTAAGGCTTTTTCGTAAGCTTGGATTGCCAAACTATTTTGTCTTAACGTACTAAATATTCGGCCAGTGTTGAACCAGGCTTGAGTGTAGTTAGGATTAATTTCCACTGATTTTTGCAGGGCAACCAGGGCGTCTTGATACTTTTGTAAATGCCACAAACTGACGCCTTTGTTGTTCCAAGCTTCTGCCATGTTTGCATTAATATCAATAGCTCGTTCAGCGGAATTCAGCGCTTCTTGGTATTGCCCCAGCCCGAGCGACGCACTGCTATGTTGATTCCACGCATAAGCGGGATTTTTATCTCCCCAATTGCCATCTCCATTCATTGCACTATTGCAGGCTGTTAGTGCTTCTTTGTACTTAGCTAATCGGTTGAGTGTGGCGCAGCGATTGACTTGAGCGAAAGCTGATTTAGGATTAATTTGAATGGCTTTGTTATAAGAAGTCAGTGCTTTTTCATTCTGCCCCAATTTTTCTAAGAGAATTCCTTGGTTAGCCCAGACAGTAGCATCGTTAGGATTAATCGCTAAAGCTTTTTCGTAAGATGCGATCGCGTCTAATATTTTCCCTGCCCTTTGTTGCGCTATAGCGAGGTTGGTAAAAGCTGGCGCTGGTAGCGCATCTATCGCACGAGCGCAAGCCGCGAGTGCTTCTTCCTGTCTCCCTAAATCGGATAAAGTGCCGCAGCGCTCAACTTGGGCAATCGCATCATCTGGATCAATACTTAAAGCTCGCTCGAACGAGATCAGGGCTGTTTCATTTTGCCCTAACTTTCTTTGCGCTAAACCTCTATTATACCAGGCAATCGCCGGTGTTCCATTGCCCCAATTTCCATTTACTCGCAATGCTTTTTCCTGGGAGGCTATCGCTTCATCATACTTACCCAAGTGATATAATGCTTCGCCACGACGAGTCCAAGCCTGAGAATTTTTGGCGTCAAACCGCAGTAAAAAATCATAGGAATTTACCGCTTCGGCGTATCGTTTTAACTGTAACAGGGCATTGCTGCGACTAGACCAAATCTGACGGTTTTTGCTTTTTGGTTTGAGGGTGAGTGCTTGTTCGCAAGCTACCAGTGCTTCCGCATAGTTCTGTTTGCTTTCTAAGACCTGACACTGGGCAACCCAGAAGTTAAAATCTTTTAAGCCAAAGTTGTCTGATCGTGCTTGAGATAGCAGTCTATCGCTGAAGTGAGCGGGATTATTCCCCATTGCTAATGATTGAGGTTCAGCCGAAAGACTTTGTTTCTGTAGTGGCAGCATTAATGCTGCCACTACAGAAATAAACCTGCAGGAGGTACGACTGTCAAGGCCTGTACTTATTCGATTCTTAACAGCGAGAGCTAGAAATCGCAGCAGCTCGGGAGATATCTTAAACATATAATATCCCAGCCAAATGCAGAAACTGAGAAAATTTTTTCAAGCGCCGTTAAACTAAGTTATAGCAGATTTTAATTTTTTTCTATAAAGTAATACATTTTTTAACAATGACAGGACTTACGCAAAAAGTAGCTTGATACACTACCTATAGCGGTAAGGTGCGCAATGTTTACAATACATATAGAGTGTATGCGTCCATAGCTGAATGAATTTTACTAATGCTAGCTGAAATGATGAGAAGCAAAATTTTGACCCACTGGTTAACGGCGATTGCTGGGCTGTACCTGTTGGGAGTAGGGACAGAAGCCCGATCGCAAGATACCTCAGCGGTGCAACGGTTGCGGGAAACTAGAAACTGTGCGGGGTGTAACCTCAGCAACGCCAACCTGGCAAACCTCTACCTGCACCAAGCCAATCTGAGAAACGCCAATCTGAGAAACGCCAACTTGAGTAATGCTGACTTAAGTGGTGGTTATCTAAGAAATGCCAACCTGAGCAATGCTAACCTGCGTGGTGCAAACCTCAGGGGTACTAATTTACGAAACGCCGATCTTAGAAAAACAAATTTTAGAGATGCTAAATTTAACGACGAAACAGAAATTTATAGCAAGTGGCGTATTGTCTGGGAAATTGTGAATCAATCCATCAGCGGTCGAGATCTGCGGGGAGCCGATTTAGAAGGTGCGAACTTGAGCAACCTAAATCTCAGTTAAATTAACCTAGAAAATGCCCATTTAATAGGTACTAACCTCAGCGGCACCAACTTGCAGAATATTAACTTAAGTAATGCCAACTTATTGCCAGCAGACTTGTTTATTGCCGAGCTTACAAATGCCAATCTCACTAATGCTAATCTCACTAAAGCTAACCTCAGTCAAGCCAACCTCAGCAAAACCAACCTCAGTCAAGCCAATCTCCATCAAGCTAACCTCAATAGCGCTAACTTGCGCGACGCCAATCTGAGTAATACAAACCTAATTTTTGCCAATTTTAGAGAAGGGGACTTGACTGAAACTAACTTGAATGGAGCCAACTTAAATAGCGCCAGCTCATTTAATGTAAACCTTAAAGATATTTACTTGAGCAGCACTAATTTACCGGGTACTAACCTCAGAAGCGTAAATTTTCAAAAAGTTAGCATCAGAAAAAATAAGCTGACCCGAAGCAATTTTGATGACTTGAAGTTGAGCGGTGCTTGTTTAATGAACGCTGATTTAAACGCAATTAATTTGCAACAAGCCATTTTAATAACAGCCAAACTTAGAGAAGTAAATTTAAGAAATGCTAATCTGATTAATGCTGATTTAAGCGGTGTCAACTTAAGCGGGGCCGACTAGAGCAATGCAGACTTAAGAGGCGCTAATTTAAGTAATGCCAATTTAAAAGGAGCAACTTTAAGTGGAACTAACTTAAGCACTAATACTAATTTTTGTGGTACAATCATGCCGGATGGGGGTCAAAAGCGTTGCTAATTGGTGATTGGTCACTCAAGAGCGTTTATCCAGTCTCCAATCCAAAATCTAAAATCTAAAATTGTATGACTCATCAATCTTTTCCGCTACCGCCGATCGATCCTTTTGAACGCCTTCATATTTATGACGGTTTGATGATGAATAGGCAACGGTGGCTGTTGGCGCACGATTACCACCGCCGCCGCCAAAACGTTCACTATCAATCGTTAAATCAGCCGGGAATTGTTTGTGGATTGGGAGTAAGATTAATTGCTCCACCTCCTGAAATTGCAGCAAAATTTCGCGATCAACGTTGGTTAGAAATTCAACCAGGAATTGCGATTGATGTAGAAGGAAATCCGATCGTTGTTAACGAAGCTATTGACCGAACATATCGAATTAAAACCGAAGCGCCTGTAACTGCAACTCTGACAGTTTACTTGGTAGTTAGTTATGTAGAACCTGACAATCCAGAACAACAGCAAAAGACGGAATCGTTACGAGAATGGTTGCGATTTGACGAAAAAATTCAGCCTCCAACTGCCAAAGAAATAGAATTGTGTAGAATTAAATTGCAACCCGGTATAGTTAAACTAGAAAACCCCACGGATGTTTTATTTCCCTCCTTTAATCAGTTAGATTTACGCTACCGCATCCAAGCCCAAGCCAGACCTCAAGCAGTAATAAAAGTGGCTCATATGAAACAAAAAGAGACAGATGACGTGTACAATACTGCTCGGCTAAGTTTGAGTGAGCGCTACCGAGAAAATCTTTCTTTTTTACTCCAATCTGTTGCGGCACTTTACCCGCATTTGCAAGCAGAAACAGAAATCGGACAAGCTAGCTTGCAAACGCCACAATCCGTCGCTCCTTATGATTTGGTTTATCTCGCCGATTGGCAAATAGTTGAACTAGATGAAGCAGAAATTGACACGCTAAAGACTTATTTAAAAACGGGCGGTATTATTTTAATTGATTCCCCAACTAATAACGAATTTCTAGTCGATAGTATCAACAACATCATTACCCAGGAGCTAGAAACTAATTGGCAATCTTGGCAAGAATTGAGTCGCAATCATCCGCTGAAAACCCAACCTTTTTTGTTTGCTACTCTACCAAATATTAATCAATCGCCCATGCAAATTTGGCAAGGAGGTGGAATTATTTTAGTCACCGGCACTTTGTCAAATGCTTGGGGATTAGATGACGAATTACTAAATCGGAATGACATTCGTACCGCTCAAGAGTTAGGAATTAACATCCTGCATTTTGCCCTACGTCGGCGTCAGATTATACAGTTGATACAATAGACATTTATTAATGATGCACTTAGGGGAGGCGGGTTTATTTATCTCTTGAGCTAGTTTCAAATATTTTGGGGTTATCCCGCCCGTACAGCGCAAAAAAACTTGCACTAGCGAAGATACTGAACCGGGTATGATTATCAATTATATGGGAGAGCAAAAAGTGCCAAATCTTGTTAAAGCTATTGTTTCCAAACGGGAAATCCGATTAATCCCAGATCTCGTCATTGAATCTGGTGATCGAACTGCTAATGGTGAAAATGAATTCGAGGTAACTGTTGTCAACGAAAGCAACAAGTTTGCCAGCTTTTACATCGAACTACTAGCAATTGGAGCCGATGCAGAATCCAATGTTAAATGGTACAACCTAGAACCCGAAATTTCTACTAAAAAACCCCCAGGCGATCGGACCACTTTTCACGTTATTATTACCAAACCGCCAATCCCCGTTTATGATGCAACTATTGAACTAACTTTAAGAGTATTTTCGGTCGAGTTTCCCAATTTATATACCAGTCAAAAAATCAATTTAATTGTTGAAAAAGCACGTAAACCTTTAAGGCTATATCTACCGATTAAAGACTTTAAAGTTTTGCCTGGGGAAAAAATAGAAATTCCAGCGATAGTTTATAATCTCAGCCAAAAAGCTACGGAGGTACAACTAAAAATATCTGGCTTAAAGCCCGAATGGATAACTCAAGGAACCCAACAAACATTGCAAATAGATGCGGGAGACTACCAACAAACAAGTTTCTGCTGTCAGGCTGAAGAAAATACTCGAACACTCAGCCGAAAATATGATTTCGCGATTGAGGCAAAATCGAACACTAGCAACCGTAACCCCCACGAAAAAGCAGTTTTAGAACTTTTACCACAAGGAAATGTAGAGTTTATTTGCAAAAATAAACTGCAAAAAATTCCGGTTATAAAAATAAAAGGTGCTAAAAAACAATCTAAAGTTGCCACTTACGAATTGGAATTTGCTAACAACAGCAATTTACCCCAACAAATCAACCTACAAATTTCCGCCCAAGATGTACAGCAATGCGGTTTAAAGATACCTGAACCAATAGAACTTGCTCCCGGTGAAGCCAAAACGATGTATTTAGTGGCGAAAAAGCGACGACCTTGGTGGTGGTTAAAACGACGACTCTTATTTGAAGTATCGCCAATTTTAACTAATCCTAATACGGCCCAAACTGAGCCACAAATTCGTTCAAATCCTAGCAGCCAAGTTTTAGAACTGCAAATTTTACCGATTATTCCATTTTGGCTGCAACTATTGGGGGTACTTTTACTGCTGTTGCTACTTTGGTTGTTGTGGTATCTAAATCCCCAGGATTATCATAAAGGTCCTGTCAATTCCGTCCGTTTAATTGGCAATAGCAGCTTAGTTGTTAGCGCTTCCAGCGACCAAACTATTCGGCTTTGGCAAGTAAATCGAAGTTCTTGGTCACTAGATATGCGCCGTCTGAAATATGAAGGTTTTATTGCGGAAAAAACCGAAAAATCTGTGCGCGTTATTCACCAAAGTCCCCGAGAAGATTATATTATTGCATCGGGATTAGAAAGTGGTGATATTAAACTTTGGAATGTATTATTAAAGACAGAGCCACGGTCTATTTATCAGGGAACAGACCGCGTTTTTGCTCTAGCTTTTAGCAAAGATTCTGGTTATTTATTCAGCGGGCACGGGAGTGGAGTTGTCCGTAAGTGGAATCTAGACTTCCCAAATATTAAACCTCAAATTGCTAATAGTCGCTTTACTATTTATGCGCTGGCTATCAGCGAAAGTCGCGAAAAACAACCTTATGTTCTAGCTGCGATCGCCGGACGGTACAATAAATTATCCTTGTGGGACTGGTTTAACCGCCGAATTTACGAACTCGAATATTCCTCGCCAGATTGGCAAGAAGATAAAAAAGTTTCTCCAATCGCGGGTCAAAATCAATATATCAATAGTTTAGCGCTCGCCGACAGTCAAAATTTATTAGCTTCCTCTGATAACCAAGGATATATTAGTCTATGGGACATGGATAAAATTCGCCAGTGTATTAATAATACTTCCGCTGCGATCGCAGAAAGCAGCGATCTCAGCCTCTCCAAAACAGATGGTTGGGGAAATTTAGTTATTCCCTTAGATTGCGACAATGCTATTATTGATCGGTGGCATCAAGGTCAGGATAACCAACCCGTTCGATCTGCTGCTTTAAGCCAAAATGGTTGCTACCTAGTCAGTGGAGGAGATGATGGACGAGTGGTACTTTGGCCTTTAGAGAACCGCAAGCGATCGCCTCAATACCAAGACGGAAAAATTATCGCCGAATTTCCGGGCGTTAGAATTAACAGCGTTGACATTAAAGCATTAGATGATAACTTGTTTATCTCAACCGGCGATGATAAAAATAGAGTCAAATTATATCGTGTTAATGGGAGTGACGAAAATAACAATGCAAACTGCCAATAACCCTCTCTTCATCGAAGACATTTTTTCCCTAGAAGCGAATCAAGTTACCAGAGGATTTACTGCTAAACGCGACATAACTGTCAAAAATTTGGGCGAAAAAAATGCAGATATTGATATTTGGATTGCCGTGGGAGATGCTAAATCCGAACCTTTGCTAAGTTGGTGTACTTTCAGTAAACCAAATCCGCTAAGATTAGAGCCCAAAGGTGAGTGCGAAGTCACTTTATCGTTTGAAGTTCCAGCGCAAGCAAACGTCGGTTTATACAAGTATGACATTTTGATCGAGGCTCCCTCTCAATACCCAGACAAACTCTTTCGTCGTCCTCAGCAACTACGAGTATTGCGTCCTGAACGCGATGGAGAATGGGACACGGAACCAGGATTTACCGTGCAGCCATTAACCAATTCAACTAACCCTTACCTTCTCCCTTTCGGAGAAAAGTTAGAAGTCAAAGTTACGGTAGAAAATCGCTCTAGAAGAGTCGATCGCTTTTATTTAATTTGTCCCGAATTAACCAACGATTGGTATAGCGTTCGCTATCCCGAGAATAAGATTGAAACGCCTGGCTTAGTGCAAGAAACCGATGGGTTACAACTTAACCCAGGGAACACAGGTGAAATTACTCTAATTTTGCATCCACCCCAATCTACTACTGCTGGCAATTACTTTCCTACTATCCGTTTAATCTCCAGCAACCGAGAAGATTTAGTTTTGCTGGATGTGGTGTATTTGCAACTTCTTGTCGATGAAACATTGGATGTCGAACTGCATCCGCTTTTGCTTAGAATACCGACGCAGGAAGGAAGATTTGAAGTAAAGTTAATCAACCAAGGTAATATTACTCGCGAAATTGCGATCGCCGCCAGCGACCGCGATCGGCTTTTTAGCTATACCCCTGAATTTCCTGCTGTACTCCTACCACCAAATTCTACCAGCAATATCCTGTTTAAACTACAACCTCGCAAGTGGTGGCGACGTCCTTTCTGGGGAAGAGCACTAGAATTTAATTTTGACATCCTACTTGAAAATAACCGTGTTTTACTCTTCCCCGAAACTCTCAAACCTTCAGCACTTCCGAAAGAATTACCCGAAGGAACTTTAATCTGGGAACTGCGTCCTTGGTGGCAAGTTTGGCTACCTCTTTTACTATTGCTATTGCTGTTATTGGGATTGATTTCAGTTGGTGCATTTCTTTTTTGGCAGAAAGCTTTTATTCAACCCAAGATCAACCGACTAGAACCAGTCACAAAAGTTTATCAAGAATTAGCAGCCAAACCAGTTAATTTAAACTTAACCCTAACTAACTGGCGCAGTTGGGAGTTTAAAAACAGGAAATTTCAAAATAACACCAAACTCTCCATGGTAAAAATTATTCCCCAAAGTCGCGAAGGAAAGGGTAAAATTATGAGTTATGGCTATAACGAATTATTGCAATTTTGTCAACAGAGTGACCATCAACTTAATTGCAATAATTTACCTACAGAAACCAAACAAGCAGGTCAGTATACCTTCAAAGTCGAAGTTTATCCCCAAGACCAAAATAAACCTTCTGATACTAAAGAAACCGATACCATTACAATTGAACCAATTGACCAGCCAAAAATTTTTCAATTTTCATCTAGCAGGCCAGTTTATCTAGAAAGTCTCGGAGATCAAGTGCTTCTAAATTGGAGAATTAGCCACCCCCAACAAATACAAAACTTAATTATAAGTCAGGAAAAAAATAACAGTTCGCGTGTAAAGAAGACATTCCTTTACTGCAATCCTCAAAACTCGAATCCTCAAGGAATGCAAGCGAAGCCTAACAAGATAGAAAAAATTAAAGGTCGAGAATTTTTAGTTTGTCAAGGCGTAGCTACAAATCTTACTCAACCTGGAGATTATACTTTCAAACTCGAAGTATTTTCCCAGCAAAATCTTACCCAACCTTCAGATACAAAACAGACCGACACCATTACTATTCAACCTTCGCCTATCCCAAAATTTATTGACAAAGTTTTACCTAACAAACTTAACTATGAATATAAAGAACCCGTGTTTTTAAACTGGCGTCTCAGTTACCCAAGCCAAATCAAAGAACTGAGAATAATTCAACAAGGAAGTGATAGTTTAGCAATTCAAAATACTTTGCCGTTAAATCAGTGTAGAATTCAATCCTCAAGTCCTTTAATTACTCAGCCACATAGCCCTGTAAAAACTGGCTCTGCGAATAACTTAGATATGATTATATGTGAAAATATCCGCGTTATACCTACCACAGCAGGAAACTATACTTACAAATTAGAAGTGTTTTCCATGCAAAATCCTAATCAACCTTCTGATACTCAAGAAACGGATAGCATTACAGTTAAACCCTTACCCGTACCGAACATTACCGAAATTTCATCGACTAAACCTTTTTATGAAGTTGCTAAAAATGAAGAAATATTACTAAATTTTAAAATTAGTGATGCCAATCAAATTAGAGAATTAAGGCTGGCAAGCCTAGCTCCTGATGGTTCGCTTAACAGTAAGTTAAAAATTTATAATATTAATAATACCTTGCCGCTAGAATTAAAAAAATTTTGTGCTTTAACAACTAATTTAATTTGCCAAAATCTGCCGACGGGTGCAAAAGAAGCGGGTGATTACACGTTTAAACTGAGCGTAATTTCTAAGCAAGCTGAGGGAGCTACCGAGATTACTAAAAATACGCCACTTGTTAAAATTAAACCAATACCGCCAAAACCAGCTACCCCCGTTAAAATTATTTATTTTCGAGTCAACGGTCGGGATTTTAGTGAAAAGGCTAAATACATTTATGAAATTAATAAAGACAGAAAACCAGTTGATATTATTGTCTCTTGGAAAGTAGAAAATGGGGAAGATATTAAAGTTGAATTACTGCCGTTCGGAGAAGTTCAAAAACCTGAAGCTGCTAAAAGTTTGACGCTGAGTAGCCCTCCTAGCAACATTACGATTACGTTGAGAGTAACTAATAAAGCTGGCGAACAAAAAATGCAATCAGTGGTCATCGATACTGTTGAACCCAGGGGCTTAACTCAACCCCAAACATCTACTCCCGGAGAAACTACACCCGGAGGTGCTTCACCTGGAGGAACTGCACCCGGAGGGGCTTCACCATCACCTTCTAATGCAGATACACTGTCACCAATTGAATTGCCACCCAAACCGGATTGATGTTTGCATAGAGTGCGAGCGCTATCTCTTTTTCGACATAAAATTAGCTCCAAACTAAAGAAAGTTTACAATCTGGCTCGGCTCTCTGATTTGACTTAGAGCTTAAAGCCTCCTGTGACCTTTCATCCCTGGATTAAAGTCACAGGGTTTTCAGGTGTTTTCCTATAACCAGCCCCTAATTTCCGCGTCGGTTAGCGTTCTCTCCAACTTCACATACTCAGCCCGAGCCGCAATCAGCAAGTGTTTCATCTGCACTGGCTCCCTGGCATCGGCTGCCATAAAAGCTGCATTCAAGGCAATATTACGGATATTCCCGCCTGCTACGTTTAGCCGCCCTAATTTGACACAATCCAGTCCCTCTGTAGGCGTATTTTTTGGGAAAATTCGCCGCCAAATTTCAGCCCTATCTTTGGCATCTGGAAAACTATACTTCACTACAAATCGAATCCGGCGTAGAAAAGCTGTATCCAAAGAATCTTTTAAATTCGTTGTCAAAATCGCTAAACCTTGGTAAGATTCCATGCGTTGTAGCAGATAGCTAACTTCCATATTGGCATAGCGATCGTGGCTATCTTTGACATCAGAACGTTTGCCAAAAATCGCATCGGCTTCATCAAATAACAAAATTGTCGCCCCACTTTCGGCAGCATCGAAAACCCGGCGCAAGTTTTTCTCAGTTTCGCCTATATACTTGCTGACTACAGAACTTAAGTCAATTCGGTAAAGATCGAGTTGCAATTCCCCAGCTAGCACCTCTGATGACATAGTTTTTCCAGTCCCAGAGGTTCCGGCAAATAAAGCGCTAATTCCTAAACCTCGATCTCCTTTACCTGCAAATCCCCATTCTTTGTAAACTTTGGTGCGTTGCCTGACATGAGCGGCAATTTCTCGCAAGGTTTGGCGTTCTGCTTCTGGTAATACTAAATCATCCCAAGTGGCGGCGGGTAAGATGCGTTGAGCTAAGTCATCTAACCGGGGACGAGATTGAGCGCGACAGATGTCCCATAATTGATTCTGGATTGCAGCGGGCGGATTGATTTTACTTGTTTGTTGGGCAGGAAGATTATCTGTAAAACCAGCCTCAATTTTTTCGGGATTTTGACTAATCATTTCTTCACAAACAGCATAAATCGTGGGGGCGTTAAGGTTGAATTGCTCGACTAATACTTCTACTTGTCCGTTGAGAACAGGTACAAATTCTCCTAAAGCGTTTTGCCAGATTTGTCGTTGTTCTTGTTTTGTGGGTGGATGGATATCAAAAGTGATGAAAGGACGCCTTGTACTTTTACGGCGATCCCGCGTCATTATAATTATGGGGCTGGTGATATTAACAATTAGTTGAGCGATGGCGTTCTCTTTTGCTCCATCTTCGGAATCCATTTCATCGCAGTCTAATAACAAAACCGATCGCCTCAACTTCGCTTCTCTATACCACAGTAAAATCAAGTTATTCAATTCGGCAGTAACTGTCGGAATTACTCTGGTAGATATTACGGCTAATTTAATTCTTAAGATTTCACAGGCAGTGGATGCGATCGCCAATTTAGATTCTACTTCATCCCCGCATAGTTGTACTATTGGTAATGGGTAATCGGTAAGTGGTAGTGAGTCAACAGAAAAACCACTTTGCTGCTGAGCCCAGTTCTTCGACCAAAGTGCTGCTATTTGAGATGCTATTGTCGAGTGCGAACCGCTTAACGGCAGGCGGCGCGATCGCACCATTTCTCCACTAAGAGATACTGGCTCGATAATACCTTTAAATGCTTCATCTAAACAATCTACTCCCATTAAATAGTGCAAAATTCGCTCGTTAATTCTCAACGCACTATGGGTTATAGTTTTACCGCGCACAACTTCAATTAACAGCCAGCGACGTAACGGATGATCGGGAGAAATAGCATTCCAATGGGGTGCAGCCAAAGCTGACATTGCCAGATTAAACGTAGGATAACTTAGCTGCCCATCTCCCTGAGCATCGGCGCACAAAGAATCAAAGTTTTGCTGTAATTCCATGCCCGCACATAACAGCAGTACATCTCGCTCAAAATCCGATAAATTGAATCCAATTGTTAGTTCTTGTAAGGCCGATGGAGAAGGCATTGCTGACGCCACTGCCATCAATTCCAATCTAGCTTGTTCTACTTTTAATGAGGATAGGCAATTTTCCGGTTCAGTAATATAACTTGATAACATTTGCTCGATTACTGCTACCGATGCCATCAGGTATTTAATATTGGCATTCTGCCATTGACTGCTTTGTTTAATGTTCATTTAAGAGTCTTCCTTACTTATTGTGCCAAAACATTAGTCAGGACTTACGCAAGAAATCATTTTTTACACTATCTGTAGTTGTAAGGTACGCACGGCTAACCCTGTCTGGCGTGGTGGAAAAGGTTCCCAAACACCTGAAAGAAGCTTGACGACGTTAGCGGAACCCTCAAAGAGGATCGCTCAATTGGACTTTTTTCAGCCGCGCGAGAGAATAAACAAGATTAATTGCCGATCGCGAACACCTATGATGACGTAAATACGTCGAGCGCACGCCTGCGGCGAGCTGTTACTGCGTTACCCTACTGTACTCAGCTTGGTGGTGGGTAGTTTACCCAATTACGACGCAGGGACCGACATACCCACTATCCGCATCTACTTCGAGAGGACTCTCGGCACCATCGATCTGCACGCGTACCAAATATTCTCCTCCCTTCACATCCAAAATCGGAAACAGCACCGTGTCGATAGGCTCCTCACGGGGTTTGGCTGCAAAAATGTAACCCACTGGATTGTTATTCGATCGCTCGTTCAAAAACAATAGTACCCGCTGGTCGCTACCAATGGTTAAATCAAGTTGCACCTGGAATTCTGCGCCATACAGATCCTCCTCGTTTCCCCATAAATCCAATACTTCTGGCTTTCCTACAATCTGCGGACACAAGACAAAAGGAAGTACATTCGACGCTATTGCGCGATCGGGGTCAAGGGGCTTGAGCTTCACGATCGGATGCAACACGCACAACTGCTGTACCCCCGCCCGCAAACTTTGCTTTTCTTCTTCTGGTAGCAAGGATAAATTCAACCGCAGCTCTTTTTCGCTAACCTCTTGCGGCGTTACCCTCGTCTCGCCGATTCTCACCTGTACTCGATCGGCCTGCAACCGCTTGCCACGCATCATCAATATACTACCCGCTACAATCGGTTGATTTGCCCCCGCTTCCGAGACCGCTTCCTCAACCATCGGCTGGTTGGGCGTTGTATAAAATTGCACGCTCTTTACGGGCAAGGCTCTGGCGCTCTGTTTGTTGCCTTCAATCAAAACTGCACCGCCTTGGCAAGCAAAAGATAGCATATAGGGTGTTTGGAAAAACACTGACCAAATTTTCGATAGTTCCTCCGTATTCATCTGGCTGGGAACAATCGTCACCCGCTCGACTTGCTGTTCCAAGGTAGAATCTGCCAAATATCTAAAATTCGAGTGATTCAGCGTCGCTCGAATCATCTCAGGCGTCAATATCGGGTTGTCAACAATGGTACGCACAGCGCTACCGAGCAAACGTTGGGGTTCCAACTCTATGTCATTGCCGTAAAACGTCATGATGTAGAATAGGTCTAATCCCGCTTGGGCGTGTTTAACTAATTCTCCCTTGGGGCGACGGTTGCGTAAGTCGTAATTCCGCCAAGCGGGATTGGGTATCGCTTGATACAGATAAATATTCACTCCTACTTCTGGCGTTTTACCCCCACTTGCTTCAGGGCGCACCGTAGTAACCTTGGCTCCTGGGAGATCGAGTTGGATCGCCGATTGCAAAAGCCTTTGCAGGGTGGCTGTGACGGTGGCGATCGCTAGATAGTTACTCATCTTCTCTAAAAGTTAATCCAGGTTGAATTTAAATATTAATGAAAGTTATTAAGAAAAAACACAATTTGTGCAGATGTCTGGTTAACAAAGTTTAGTGTACTATAATTTATGCCTATTATTGGATTAGCCACTTTAGCTTAGCTAAAAAATGGTGTAAATCAGATAAGGCATCTATGATTGATGGGAATACGAGTCAAAAAATCAGACTCACTTAACCATTAGCAGTAATCAGTTATTAACAAAAAGTGGTGCTTCAACTTTATGAAAATTTACATATAAGAATTTGAATGAGCAAGTCACCAGCTTAAAAATAGTAACAAGGATAACTGGTAGGTAAAATATGGTAAGTGAGCATGGTATGCGGTAACTGGTAAATTTTTCCCTTTAAGGAAGAAAGCTATGGCGAGACTTGATTACTTTGCCCCTGGTGTATACGTCGAAGAAATTGACCGAGGTAGTCGCCCCATAGAAGGCGTACAAACCAACATCGCTGGCTTTATTGGCTTTACCGAAGCGATTCGCAATGGTGCCGAAATCGGCAAACCGATGCTAGTCACCAGTTGGAATCAATATTTAGAATACTTTGCTAAAGAAAACTCCGATGGATTCACAGATTTTGGTGCCTATTTACCCTTTTCCGTTAACGGTTGGTTCTTAAACGGAGGCGCTAGGTGTTGGATTGTTAGCATCGGTACCGAACTCCCAAAACCCGCAGAAAGGACGACTCAACCAGGACCAGAATCCACCGCACTGACGGTGAAAACCTCTGCCAAACGCGAATCTTTGCAATTTATCCTCAAGCAGGGAGAAGAAGAAACAGATATTAGCGCAGTCAACGTAGAAATCTTACCCAGCGAGCCTAGAGCTTATCCCGAGGATCCAAACACCCCAGCCCCTGTCCCGGCTGAATTCTTCACCGTAGTCATCAAGCGCGATGGGCAAGAACTGGAAAGGCACGAACAACTGACGATGGATCGGAACGTGCAGCCAGAGGTAGGCGACTATGTAGTGACCAAACTCGAAGAAGCATCCCAGTACGTCACCGTCATAGACTTGACCCAACGCGGGCTGCCGCTTACCCGCCGTCCCCTAGACGGTCAATACGAAGTCAGCCCTCCCCCTCTTTTACCGACGCAGGAAAACTTGTACGGGTACGTGCGAGGAGTGCGCGACGATCGCAGCGGGATACAAGGGCTATTCGAGATTGACGAAATCACGATCGTCGCCTGTCCAGATTTAATGCTGGCGCACAAACAGGGCTTGATCGATCGCGACCAACTGCACGGACTGATGGACTTGATGGTAAGTCTGTGCGAAAACGCCGCACCCAATCCGCCCAATCGCATGGTGGTGTTGGATGTTCCCCATGACTGTATCAAACCGCAACACGTAACTAATTGGTTGGATAATGAATTTAACCGACGTTCCATGTTTGCAGCGCTTTACTATCCGTGGGTTAAAGTCCCCAATCCCCGTAATGCTGGAAAACCGATATTAATCCCGCCTTCCGGTCACATGATGGGTGTGTGGTCGCGCACAGATGAAACGCGAGGGGTCTACAAAGCACCAGCCAATGAAACTCCGCGCGGCGTCATCGGATTATCTTACGATTGCAACTTCCGGGAACAAGAATTATTGAACCCCAAAGGGATTAATTGCCTGCGCACCTTCCCGAATCGAGGCATTAAGATTTGGGGCGCAAGAACGTTAGTAGAACCGGAAAAAACCGAGTGGCGTTATATCAGCGTCCGTCGCTTGATGAGCTATATCAATAAATCGATCGAATTAGGCACTCAATGGGTTGTATTTGAGCCAAACGATCAAGATTTGTGGGCAAGAGTACGGCGGACGGTTAGCAATTTCCTCGAACGACTGTGGCGGGAAGGTGCATTGTTTGGTAGCAGCCCCGAGCAAGCGTTTTTCGTCAAGTGCGATGAAGAAATCAATCCCCCTGAAACGATGATTCTAGGTCGGTTGTATATTGAAGTTGGGGTTTGCCCAGTCCGGCCAGCGGAATTTGTCATTTTCCGCATCAGTCAGTGGAACGCTCAAGATGAACAATAAAATTAGCTAACGGGCGAGTGAAATGAGGGAATGGTAATCGAAACAAAAATTACCAATTACCCATTACTAATCATCAATTACTAAATCAAAAGGAGTTGAATTATGCCAGCAGACAGCGATGAACTATTAGTCAGTTGTAGGTTTTATTTTGAAGCTGACGGTCTGACAGATAAACAAATTCTGGAAGTCTCGGGTTTAAGTGCTGAAAGCCCAGCCGCCGGGGCTGACAAGGTAATGGGATCGAGTAAAAACGCAATGAACTTGCGTCAGGCTGCTCCCACCCGAGTCAAATATACTCCGGTTGTCGTCAAAGTTGTTGCTACTACTAACAAAGACCTTTACAAATGGTACGAAGATTGCAACAAAAATGCTGGGGGTAAGTCGGAATGGTCTTCAAATCGGAAAGCCGCTTCGGTTACGGTTTACGACCAAGGAGGAGAGATGAAAGCACGTTGGGAGTTGCAAAATGCTTATCCTACCAAATATGAAGGGCCTAAACTAGAAGCTGGATCGAATGATGTGGCTAACGAAACCATAACCCTAGTACACGAAGATATCAAACGAGTACAATAGGTAATTTGAGATTTGACATTTGAGATTGAACAGGACTTAGGTTGACGCAAGCTAGAAACCGTGTTTTATGTTGCGATTTCTAGCTTGTACAACTATTTTTTTAGAGAAATCCGGTTTCTTTAAGCCGTGCTTAAAGTTAATCGGAAAGCTGACCTCGGACATCTAAAATTAGCCAGGAGGTAAAATGGCAAACCTGATTAACGATTTTCCAGAAATCCTCACAAATTGCCGATTTTATATCGAATTAAAACTAGAAGGGAGCCAAGAACCAGTTGATGCTTATTTTATGGATTGCAAAGGGTTTAAACGCACTCAAGATGTCATAGAAGTTTCCGAGGTTACACCCAACCGCTGGGGTGCAGCGAAAATGGGTCAGGTTGTTTGCACAAAGGTTCCGGGGAATGTTAAAACTAATAATATAACCCTACGTCGGGGCATGACTAACTCCACAACTTTGTGGAAGTGGTTTGAAGCAGTTCAAGAAGGAAATTGGGCTAAACAACGTCGAGATGGTTCTTTAACTATTTATGACCAAAGTAATAACTCACAGGCAATATTCCAGTTTCAAGGAGCTTGGCCTGTTAGTTACATTGTTTCTGATTTAAGTTCGGCTGGTGGGGATTCGGAAATTGAAGAAATGGAAATTGCTGTAGAAATGTTTGCTCGGCAACAATAAGCCGTAAGGTTTCAAGATGTTTCAAATTGAATTTGAATTTACTTTACCAAAAGGGTTTTTAGATGCAGATGGAAATTTACACCGCAAAGGTGTGATGCGTTTAGCCAAAGCGATCGATGAAATTTTGCCATTGCGTGATCCCCGGGTTAAGTCTAATCCTGCCTATTCTACGGTGATTATTTTATCGAGGGTAATTACTAGATTGGGTGCATTAGAAGAAGTAACTCCGACGGTAATTGAAGATCTTTTTGCTTGCGATCTGAATTATTTATACCAATTTTATCGTCGCATTAACGAGTTGGAAGAAGAAGTAGAATCAAAAGAACCTACAAAACCTTCTAATTAACAGTTAGCAATTAGCGCTTACCAATTGGTAGTTAGCAACCACCCATTATTGATTTTATCGCTGGTGTTTAAGTCATTTAGGACTTCGCGCCCTTGCCCAGAAACCAGGTTGTTGACGAATGACAAGACTCTGTTGTGACCCGTACATTTAATAAAAGCCGCCGATTTTTCTGTTCGTGTACGTAAGTTCTGTTATTAAAAATTCTGCGTATTATTTCTATTTAATATGGGAGGGGTGCTGTGAGACTCGCCGATTTAGTAAATTCAGTTGGCAGTAATTTTAGGGAGGTAGCAAACTTTATTCGCTACCCATTTCAAAACCTATCTCGGATAGCGACCCGCCACGCGCAAAAAGAGTATGAAAACGTTGAGTTATCCTGGGGTAAAAAGACTGAAACGCAGGAAAATTTGGTTGAGCAATCTAATATACCTGTGGAAAAAAGAAATTCACAAGCAGATAGGATGCTTAACCCCTATTCCCCACAAGAGTTATTGAACGAATCTAATGCTAGGACATCGCAAGTAAAAGTAGCAAGTAGTAGTTTAAATGAAATAGCACATGCGGTAACGATTGCAGCGGCAGATCGGTTAGCGAGAAAAACATCTCCCAGTGCAAAAACTCTGCCCATTTTAGCAACCGATATAGAAATTCGCGGGGGTCGTCGCGGTAAGTATCGAGTTGAAAAATGTTTAAAAGATGGGGAAACAGTGCGGTTGTATCAAGGAATTCAGGTTGAGAATAACAAGTCTATATTAATTAAGGAATATCTATTAACCGACCGGGATTTTAATCAAAAAGAAGCAAAAGAGCGGAAAGAAAAGTTTGAAAAGCTAGCGAGTTTGAACCTCAAGAATGGGGTAGGACAAGATTTTCGTTTGATTAGCCCTTGGGATGCGATCGCACCTAGCAATGAAAAACGCTGCTACCTAATTTTCGAGCAACCGATTCACAATAGCCTAACTTTGAGAGAGTATCTGCTAAAAAACGGGGCTATGACTCCCCACCAGGTGCGCGGAGTTTTGGATCAAGTATTGCAAACACTTTGGTTTCTCCACAGTCACAGATTGCGAACCTTTGATGACGATATCGAGCAAGGCTTGCTCCACGGTTATCTCAGTCTTGATAGCCTTTTAATTGCGAGTAGCAGTCAGCCATCTGCCCTAGATAAACCGCAATTTTTTATCTACGTAGCAGATTTAGCTCTCTGGGAAGATTTATTTAAACCACCCACTGCTAATTTTAGCGAGCGCTCACCCAAACAAGATTTAATCGATTTGGGATATGTAAGTTTTTATTTGTTATGGGGAACAACAGTAGACCCCGATACCGCTCAACCGCTTAACCCCAAGTTTGAACAACATTGGCCTGAATTTAAAGATGCTAGGCTGAATAAATTTATTCATCGTCTATTAGGAATTGACCCGCCATTTAAAACAGCTTTTGAAGCAAGAAAAGAGTTGTTAGCACCCCTGTCAAGGGAGCTTGAAACGCCACTAGACGTAACAGCAGAAGCTGACAGTTTAGAAGAAGATACTCAGAAATATTCTTCGTTATTTCGACTGGTATTAACGATTATTTTCTTGGGTTTTCTGACGGGATTGTTGTTGCAAATTATGGTAAGATTGCGTCAGCCTTTTTCTCAAGTTGAACAGCTTGTTTTTAATTCTTCTGAACCCTGCTGCCTTGCCCAAATCGATCGAGTTCCAACTGAAACAGTTACGTACATAACTGAGGCTGATGGAATTTGGAGTTATATTCTTAAGACAGTTAGTTTGGTTTCTTACAATAAAACGTTTGTAGAAGAACTAAGCATTCGCGATCCGAGATTAAAAACATATACGCTCGAAATTTCCCACGAAAACATAATAGAAGAAATTAGATCTAAGAGAGCAGACTTTGCCCTTACTACTTTTATAAAAGATTTACCCGATGATATGGAGCAGGTGGAAGTTGCCTATGATGGATTGGTGGTATTTGTAGCTTTCAGCGATCACAAAAGATACCAGAGTGTTCCGAATGCTTTGAACGGCAAAATTACGCTTGACCAACTACGAGAAATTTACACAACAGAAACCTTGACCAACTGGTCTCCTCCAGAAGGGATTAGCCCGAACATCAAGGTTTATATGCCAGTTGATAATCGTCAAACTGTTAATTTTTTTGAAGAGTTAGTGTTTAAAGGAGATCCACCTCAACAGTTTAAAAAATTGCCGGAAAAACTGATTAGAGAGGCGGAGCAAAAAATAATAAATCAACAACCAATTAATGAAAGTTATATTTTAGGACAAATACTCAAAGATTTCGAGCAGAATCAAACGGTGGGATTTGGTTTTGGTTTACTCAGTCGCGTGTTTAATCAATGTGCTGTTTATCCTTTGGCACTAGGAAAAAAGGGAGAAGAAGTGCAGCCATTAGTTCAACAGCTTGGTAACCAAGTAAAACCTATAGAACCGACGATTGATTTATGCAATGATAAAGGAAGTTATTGGCCTAATGTTGAAGCATTTAAGTCTGGTAGCTATCCATTAATTTACCGTTTGGTAGTAGTTTACCCCAAAAAAGATAAAACGCAAGCGGTTGCAGGAAAAAAATTTACAGAACTGCTAAAAACGGATGAGGGGCAACGTTTGCTGAGCGAAGCAGGACTGGTATCATTGCGAACTTTACCTAAGAGGAATTAAAAAATGAATGTAAAGAAAAAAGATGAAATGGCTCAGTTAATTGATAAAGTTATTGTAGATCCAATGTTGATGAGGAAACTGAGTGATAGAGTTTATGAATTGATGCTGGAAGACTTGAGAAATACTCGCGATCGCGCTGGAAACTATAGAGGGATGGTCTGATGTCTAAAAACGGTGAAGACACGCACGCACTGAACTACGTAACTGCTAATCGCTTTTACGTGGAAATGGAAAGTAGTATTACGGCTTCCTTTAGCGAGTGTTCGGGATTAGGAGTCAAAATCAAAAAAGAAACTTATTTTGAAGGTGGTGTCAACGATTACCAACGGATTGTTTTAGGTCAAGCTGAGTTTTCAGATGTAACTCTAAAACGCGGTATTACCGATGATTTTGTTTTTTGGGATTGGGTAAGTAATACCTTAAGCAATGGCCAAAAAGAACGGCGGAATGTAAATATTTTGCTCTTTAACCAAGCAGGGGTAACCATGCAATGCTGGACGTTAGTAGCAGCCATTCCAATTGGTTGGAAAGCGCCAGCACTCCAAGGCAATTCTAACACGGTGGCGATTGAAGAATTGACCCTAGCTTATGAGGGATTGAAGATAGTCAAATCAGAAGGAGGAGGGGCGATAAAACTGCAACCGGGACGCCACGCATCGGGTTATTTTTTATAGCAAATTAATGTAAAACTCCGCTTGGGAGGCAATGATTATGACTTTAAAGCCTCTAGGGTTGAAAGATTCTTTAATTCAACCCACTTCTCTGGGAAATGACTTTAAACTCCAGCGATCGCTATCTCCTTTATGTCAATCTTTAAATCCCTTAGGGCAAAGCTTGCAGCCATTTGGTAATTCTGTGCTTCAGCCATTAGGAGAGGTAAATAAAGATGGGGAAATTGGCAACTGGGGATTAGACGCAGGGACGCAAATAAGGGAAGATGGAGAAAATTTTGCTGGAGAAATTCCTCAGTTTTTCGATAATCAATTACCTATTCGAGCTCGACCTGAGATTAACTCAAATCTAGGCGAGATATCTAATACACAAGATTTAGTCGGAAATTTTCCTACAAATTACCGCTCAAAAAATGAGCCTTTATCTTCAAATACAGCCGCATTGAATAGTGCTAACGCTGCCACGGAAAATATCGCTCAACTAAAACCATTGTCAATTTCAAAACCTTTAGTTCAAACATCTGTTTTTGAGATTTCTAGTTTATCAAGCTTGCCTCAATTTACACAAAGGCAAAGTACATCGAGTTCTGATAATCTGGTTTCTACTTCTGGAGAAACTTCTAGTTTATCTAATTCGATGCCAACGAGTACGGTTGATATATCCAACAACGTATCGCCAATAGTTTCGGCAAAGCCAGTCCATAATATCTCTAATTATGATTCCTTAAATTTACATCACATCAGCAGATTCAAGGATAATTCTCTAGGTTTCAACAATCAGTTAAGCTCTCAATCTATAACTAAACCTTTACCCCAACCGCAAACAAGTTTTTCGGGCAAGCTAAGTTTAGATAGAGAAAGTTGGCCTTCTTCATCTGCTACTAATATGGGAGAAGTAAATGGGCTCGCACCAACCTCACCTAACTTAATCCAATCTAAATCTTTTTCAGTACCACCTCAAGAAGCTGTATCACTACAGCCAGAAATAATAACAGCAAAAACCGAAAATTTAACTGCTAAAGCTGATGGAGAAGTGGATGCGATCGCACCAACTTCCTCCAATTTAATCCAAGCCCAAGCTAATCCAGTATCATCTCAAGGATCTCGATCTCTACAACTAGAGTTAATTGGAAAACAAACAGAAAGTTTAACGGCTAAAACTGAGGTAGAGATGGATGCGCTCGCACCAGCTTTACCCAACTTAATCCAAGCCAAGCCTTCTCCAGTATTATCTCAAGAAACTGTAGCGTCACAACCAGAAATAAGCCGAGAGCAACCAAAAAATTTAACTGCTAAAACTGATGGAGAGAGGGAGGCGCTCGTACCAACTTTACCAAACCTAATCCAATCAAAACCTTCTCCAGTACCAACTCAAGAAACAGAAAGTTTAACGACTAAAACTGATGGAGAAGTGGATGCGGCACCAATTTTTCCCAGTTTAATCCAATCAAAACCTTCTCCCATACCAACTCAACAAACAGAAGGTTTAACGGCTAAAACTGATGGAGAGAGGGAGGCGCTCGTACCAACTTTACCAAACTTAATCCAATCAAAACCTTCCCCAGTACCAACTCAAGAAACAGAAAGTTTAACGGCTAAAACTGATGAAGAAGTGGATGCGGCACCAATTTCTGGCAATTTAATCCAATCAAAACCTACTCCAGTCCCAACTCAAGAAACAGAAAATTTAACTGCTAAAACGGGACAAGAAGTAGATGCGACCCCAACTTCTGCCAACTTAATCCAATCAAAACCTTCCCCAGTACCAACCCAAGAAACAGAAAGTTTAACACCTAAAACGGGACAAGAAGTAGATACGGTTCCAAATTCTGCCAACTTAATTCAATCAAAACCTTCCCCAGTACCAACCCAAGAAACAGAAAGTTTAACACCTAAAACGGGACAAGAAGTAGATGCGACCCCAAATTCTGCCAACTTAATTCAATCAAAACCTTCCCCAGTACCAACTCAAGAAACAGAAAATTTAACTGCTAAAACGGGACAAGAAGTAGATGCGACCCCAAATTCTCCCAACTTAATTCAATCAAAACCTTCCCCAGTACCAACTCAAGAAACAGAAAATTTAACGCTTAAAACTGAAGGAGAAGTAGATGCGGTTCCAACTTCTGCCAACTTAATCCAATCAAAACCTTCCCCAGTACCAACTCAAGAAACAGAAAATTTAACGCCTAAAACTGAAGGAGAAGTAGATGCGGTTCTAACTTCTGCCAACTTAATTCAATCAAAACCTTCTCCAGTACCAACTCAAGAAACAGAAAATTTAACTGCTAAAACGGGACAAGAAGTAGATGCGAGTCCAAATTTTCCCAACTTAATTCAATCAAAACCTTCCCCAGGCTCAACAAAAGAAACAGAAAGCTTAACTGTTAAAACTGGACAAGAAGTGGATGAGGTTCCAATTTCTCCCAATTTAATTCAAGCTAAAATTTTTCCCTTATCATCTATAAAAAATACACCGCCACCGCTAGAAACTTTTAGAAAAAATAGAGAAAATGTTAGTTTTATATCTCCTAATTTTCACTCGCAAATATCTTCAGGTTCCATAAATCTTTCCCCGACAAATCTTGTCCAAGCCAGCTCAAAAAACCCCAGTTTTAACCTTATCCAACCTTTGGTAAATTCAAAGTTTCTTTCTCAAAAGTCAGATTTATTTCTCTCTGACTTTGTAAGTAATGAGACAGATAAACAACCTACTATTTCTCAGGAAACAACCCTTTTATCTAGTAGTTCTCAGTCCAACATTTCCAAATTATCAGAAGAATATTCCCCCAATATTTCTCGCACAACCGACACAGAATCTCCCAACAATTCGGCAAAAGTTGAAAATATACCAAATTCGTGGTCAAGTATATCTGAATTAATGGGGGAAAATACTAACAATGCACCAGCTAATATAGATTCTCTCAAACCATTGGGTTTCTCACAACGGCTCAACAACCCCAACAATTCGATATTGGCTAAATTAGAGAACAAATACACCAATAACAACGAAGAAAAAAATAATACATTCGATACACCGACATCATGGTCAAACATATCCGAATTATTGGGTGAAAGTTCTACCACAACACCAGACAGTATCCCGATTAAAAACGAAGTTCCGCCTGCCTCCTTACCTGAACCAGAATCTTCACCTTCTTATACTTTGGCTTCTCCCAATGTGTCTGATAATTACACATTGACCACTAGGGGAGAGACTTCCCAACTAATAACAGCAGACACTGCAGGGAAAAACCGATCCATAGAAGAGGAAGAATTAGAAAAATTGGCTCAAAAAGTTTACACTCTTATGCGACAATGGCTAGAAATAGAACAAGAGCGTCAAGGCTACCAATCATTAGGTTACCCGGCTTGGCTGAGCAACATTACCTCAACCTACGGAACTTCTGCTAAAGTAAGATCGGCACCAGAGCGATCGACTCCAGGAGCACCACCAGCAGGCGATCCTGGTGAAGTTTCCCCAGTTGATGATAAATTACAAAAACTGACCGGAGAAATTTATTACCTAGTTCGGCAGCGTTTAGAAATCAATCGAGAGCGTCAGGGCGGCTACTACAGCACTCGCTTGTATTAGTAATAAGACATGTACTATCGAGGATAAATTATGGCATCAAGTACAAGTTCACCCATCACATCAACATCAAGTAAATCCGGAAATTTGGTTAAAGCCCTTTTAATATCTGATGATGGTGTGCCACAGATTGAATTTATGTTTAATCCCACGGAATTAGTTTTCGAGGGAGTTGTAGAAACCTCCGAAAGTCCCGGTGCACGTACCGAAGATAAAGGAACCCCTAAAGTTAGTTTTTCTCATGTAAAAGCTTACAAAGTTACCATCAATAAAATTTTGTTTGACACTTACGAAGAGGGAGGAGATGTTGTTAAACAATATATCGAGAACTTTAGAAAATCAGTTGAATTTGTCAAAGGAAAAGAACGCCCGCCAATTTATCAATTTATGTGGGGAAAACAGGTTTACCTGCGCCGTTGCTTTATTGAAAAATTAAATTATAAACTCACCATGTTTCTCCCAGATGGAACACCCGTCCGTGCTGTCATCGATAGCCTAACTTTAAAGGAAGCCGATGAACCCAACGAAAACGGGCCTTTAGGTGCTAAACCTCCGGCTAAAGTAGACCGTCAAGCCGATAGTTTGGATAACCGGAAATCATCAGGTAAAACGAATCGCCGAACTTCAAACATTTAACAGATATCACATCTTTTTATAAGCTAATAAACCCAAATAAATAAAACCAATCAAAAATTATGACAGGAGTCCATTACCGCGCCCTACCGACACTAGAAATAGATGGCAAGCAAGCTCCTCCAAACTTAATGGAAGATATCCTTCAAGTCACTGTAGAAGAAAGCCTGCATCTGCCAGGAATGTTTACCCTAGTGATTCAAAATGATTATTTTCCCGGTCGCAACCAGGATGAACGTTGGCGCTATCACAACTTATTACAAATTGGTAAACCCGTCAAAATTGGCTTTACCTCCAGCACAACAGAATCTAGAGATTACAATCAAAGCAAGAAAAATTACGTCATAGAAGGCGAAATTACAGGAATTGAAACCTTTTTTAGCGAAAAATCTCAAGCTCCCGTAATTGTTCGTGGTTATGATGTCGGTCACCGCTTGCATCGAGGACGTTACAACCGTTCTTTTCAGAATATGACCGACAGTGACATTGTGAAGAAAATAATTCAGGAAGTTGGCATAAAGGCTGGCACTATCGATGCTAGTGGCGTGGCGCATGACTATGCTTTTCAGGAAAATCAAACCAACATGGAATTTTTGCGGCAACGAGCCGACAGAATTGGATTTGAATTATTTCTTCAAGATGGGAAACTGAACTTTCGTAAACCAAAAGCTGATAGTAAAAAATTAACCCTTGCATGGTTGACAGACCTCCACAGCTTCCGCGTGCGAGTCACCAGTGCAGAGCAAGTAAAAGAAGTAGAAGTAAGAGCCTGGGATTACAAAGAAAAAAGAGCAATTATATCCACAAAAAAACAAGAACAAGTTATAACTAAAACACAAAACGGTAAAGGTAGTGATACGAGCAATAAGTTTAAGGGCAAGCCTCCTAAACCCAAAATGATTTTAAACTGGACTTGCTTTAATCCCAAAGAAGCCGATACCAAAGCCCAAGCTTTGTGCGACGAATTAGGAGGTCAATTTATCTATGCCGATGCCAAAGCTGAAGGAAATACCGATATTCGACCGGGGCGCATCGTCACATTAGAAGACATGGGACAGCATAGCGGCGAATACTACGTTACCGAAACTCGTCATACCTATCACGAGCGAGTATACATTACAGAATTCAGTGTGCGGGGATTGCGGGGAGGCAACCTCTTGACCGCGCTTTCTCCGGTAAATCACTTGCAGCCAGGACAAACTTTCCTAGTAGGAATTGTTACTGATAACCAAGACCCGAAAGGTTGGGGTCGAGTTAAAGTTAAGTTTCCTACACTAACAGAAGAACACGCCAGCAATTGGGCTAGAATAGTAGCAATAGGTGCGGGGAATAAGCGAGGATTTGACTGTTTGCCAGAAATTAATGACGAAGTGCTGGTGGCTTTTGAACAGGGCGATATTCATCGTCCCTATGTAATTGGTGGAGTTTGGAACGGCAAAGATACACCGCCCAATCCGGTGGCAAATGATGTTGCTAATGGCAAAGTGCGCTTGCGGACGTTTCAAACCCGCGTCGGACATAAAATTCAGTTTGTGGAGGAGGATAAAGGTCTTAGTCAGAAAGGAGCTTATATTGAGACAGCAGGGGGTCATAAATTACGCATTAATGACAGCCAAAAGTTTGTAGAAATTGAAACTAAGGGCGGTCATAAATTACGTTTGGATGACAGGATGCACAGTATTACTTTGAGTTCTACGGGTAATATTGATATCAATGCCAAGGGCATCGTTACTATCACAGGTAGCTTGATTAAACTGAACTAAAAGTTAAGGAGTTTTTGTATGGGTAGACCAGCAGCTAGAATTACAGATCCCGTAGCCCATCCCCTCCCACCTGTATTAACGGGAGGGCCTGGTAGCCCTAATGTATTGATAGGCAATTTACCAGCTTGGCGGGGAATTCCTTTAGCCTCAGCAGGTGCAATACTATCGGCAAAAGCACTTAGCGAAACAGGGATTAAAGCAGCCGAAGCCGCCACCCTAGCAGCCGCAGGAACCCCAGGATTGCCCGCAGCTAAAACGGCTGAAGAAACAATGAAAGCAACGGCTGCGACAAGCATGAGCAGTACGATTGTTAGTAGGGCTGGTGGGGCAGATGTCCATAATTGCGCTACACCTTTGCCACTCCCCCCACATGGCCCTGGCGTTGTAATCGGTGGTAGTCTCACAGTTTTAATTAACGGGCTTCCCGCTAGTCGCTTAGGAGATACAATTGTGGAAGCACTTGGACCACCGAATAAAATTTCGGCGGGCTGTGCTACCGTATTAATTGGCGGTTAATCCTAGTCCTAAAAATATTAACAGGACTTACTAGCAACCTAGAAATAGGGTTTAGCGCGTAAATCTCGGGTTCCAAAGCGACGATTTTTCAGAGAAACCGGGTTTGGGAGCGTAAGTCCCGCATCGAATCTAAAATCTGAAATTAGCAATCTGCAATTATTGGCAGTGCCTGGAGGAGTTAGGTGATGAACGAACGAGTATTAGCCAAAAAGAAAACTTCGGCGACGCCACCCCAGGCTACTCAGGCAAGTTCGCCCTTATTGCATCAACGCCCGTTTACTGATGAGCTATCAGAATCTTTGGGGAGCAATTCAAACCTATCGAAGGAATTAGGAGGGATTCAACCAAAAACAATTCGTCGTAGCTTGAATTGGCAAAATATCACTGTAGAAGCGCCGAATCGGAGTGATGGGAGGTCTTTACCAAGTGGGATTCAACGCCAACAGGAAGAACCAGGGGCAGTAATTGAGGAGCGAGTTTCAGCAGATACAGCACAAAAAAGCGCACTTGAATTAAGCAATTCAACAATATCCACCGATGATCCAGCACAAAAGCCTTCAATCGCCCGTGCTCCGTTAAATCGAGGAAATATTCCAATAGAAGCGCCTGCTAGTTCGTCCGCTTCTAGCACTTACTCAGGAGGAATTCAGCGTCTTGAAACCTCTGATGTGAAGAAACAAGAAGAATCAAGTGAATCTCTCCAGATGCAGCCTCTTGAGGAAATCCAGGCGAAGTCTAGTTCCGGCGAACCACAAGAGAAAGAAGAGCAAAACCAGGAATCAGTTCAAACCAAACTAACCGTTGGCGCACCGGGGGATAAATACGAACAAGAAGCTGACAGCATGGCGGCGAAAGTCATGAGGATGCCAGACGAGGCCGTTAAGCAACCTATTCAACGCCAGACTGAAGAGGAACAAGAGCAACTCCCGATGCAGGCAGAGGAGGAAATTAAGGCCAAGAGTAGTGAAGGCGAATCACAAGAAAAAGAAGAGCAAAGCAAGGAATTAGTTCAAACCAAACTAACCGTTGGCAAACCAGGGGATAACTACGAACAGGAAGCTGACAACATGGCGGCGAAAGTCATGAGGATGCCAGACGAGGCCGTTGCAGAATCAATTCAACGTCAAACTGATGACGAAAAAAAAGAAATCCAAACTTCACCTTTGGCTAACTCGATCACGCCACTGGTGCAGCGATCGCCTGAACGAAGAAGTAACCGAACAGCAACCAGAACAAGTACCTTAAACAGCACATCAGGTACGGTTGACCCTCTAACAAGAACTCGGGGAGCTACAAAGCGCACAAGAGAATTAAACGAGTTAGGAGTACAACCGCCAAGAAGAAACCTGAAACAGCAACCCTATAAGCAAGATATCAATGGGCAAGAGTTGTGGAATGGAAACGATCGCCTCCCTTGGGGAAATGATTTTGAGGAAAACTATTGGCAGAATGTTCCTCACCAATTGAATCCACAACGTAATAATCGCAAGGAATATGAATGTATTGTCGGCTCTAACAATGAAAGACGGTATTTGCCCCGGAGCAGAGATGCACAGCGAGGTGAAGACATTGCAACTATTGGTCACAAAACTCAGTGGCGATCTCACATACTTAATAATGCTTTTGAGGATACTTTCACAGTCGGAAACGACGGCACACAGATACGGACTATCAGTAAGAACGAGGCAGGAACATGGTATAGAGATTTAAATAATTTACAACCAGAGGGACAAATCTATAACTCTCAAAAAGCCCGACCCTACACGAGCGATCCATTGCACCAGGAATATGAAGAATCAAATAATTCTTCCTCGGTTGAAACCCCACAAGAAAACATTGAGTTAAAGCCCATTCAAACTAAACTTACTGTGGGTACACCTGGGGATAAATACGAACAAGAAGCTGACAGCATGGCGGCGAAAGTCATGACTATGCCAGACTCAGCCGTTCAGCAGCCAATTCAGCGTCAGACAAATGAAGAAAAAGAGCAAGTCCAGAGGCAACCTCTGGCTAACTCCATTACCCCAGTGGTGCAACGTTCAGCCACAGGTGGCGGTACCCAGGCTCCTTCCAACATAGAAAGCAGTCTTGCGGGGGCAAAAGGTGGGGGTAGTCCAATACCTGACGATGTACGTAGTTTCATGGAACCCCGCTTTGGCGCTGACTTAAGCAAAGTGCGGGTGCATACCGACTCGAATGCCGTACAGATGAATAAGGAGTTGGGAGCACAGGCGTTTGCTCATGGTAGCGATATTTACTATGGGGCGGGGAAATCTCCCGGTAAAGATGAGTTGACGGCGCATGAGTTGACTCACATCATCCAGCAGGGAGGTGCGGTTCCGACTAAATCTGTTACTCAGCAGCAGAAGAAGGAAAACAAACTGCAAGCGAAAGCAGATGCTATCCAGTTGACATCTGTGGAACCAAAGATACAGCGGAAGGAAAATCCCCAAGCACAGCCAGCAGCCGCTAAGGTGGCACCCCAAACTCCTGCAGCCTCACCAGCAGCCAAGTCAGAGAAAGGGGAACGGGCTAATACTATCGAGAAGCCAGCACCAGGTAATGGTGCTAGTGCGCCATCGACACCCGCCGGAAATGGTGGGGGTGCTGGTGCTGGGGCGTCATCCGGTGGGGCTGCTGGGGGGGGTGCTGGTGCTGGGGCGTCATCCGGTGGTGCTGCTGGGGGTGCGGCTGGCGGCGGTGGCGGAAATTCACCCAAATCAGCTCAAAATGACCCTGGCTTCAAGGCAGTAGTAAATAGCACCAAGAGTGTCGCCACCCAGGAAAAAAAACATCCCCCAGCCGGGAAAAAATCAGCCGAAGCGCAAGCAGCCGCAGTATCTCCAGCCAACGAGGTAGAAAGCAAAGCCCAGAACAAGCAGGTTCAGGAAATGAACCAGCAACAGCCAGGACAATTTAATGCTGGTGCTTTCAAAGCAGCGCTGATGGAAAAAATCTCTGCTGCTACCCCCCAAACCCTTGAAGAAGCCGACAATTTCAAAGACCAAAATAAACTCGATTCGGTGAAGGGCGACTTGTCTTCCCAAGTTGGAGAGGAGAAGAAGCAAGCAGCTAACCCCATCGAAGAGAAAACCAAGGAACAACCGGATACTAGCGGTATTACGCCCAAATCCGTCACTCCGCTACCGCCGAAACAAGCTGGTAAAGCACCGTCTGATATTGGTGCCGATAAAGCTGCGCCTAAGCCCAAGTCTGAGTCTGAGGTGTCTTTGCAAGAGGGTAGTAAATCTATCGATAAGCAGATGACGGATGCCGAGGTTAGCGATCGACAACTGGCGAAGTCAAACGAACCGCAATTCCAGACAGCATTAGAATCCAAGAAAACAGCCCAAACTCACGCCAATAAAGCACCAAACGCCTACCGCCAGCAAGAGCAAGGGATAGTTACCCAGGCGCAAGCTCAAGCGCAGACGACGGCGCAAACTCAATTGCAGGGAATGCACGGCGAGAAAGAGCAACTGTTAACCCAGGTAGTCGGACTCCAGACAGATACCAAGGGACAAGACGAGCAAAAACGCTCCCAAGTCGCTAACCACATTCAAGGAATTTACAGCAATACTAAACAGAGGGTCGAAACGGCACTCAGTCAACTGGATGGAGAAGTTAACCAACAGTTCGACTCCGGTACTGCTGCTGCCAAGGCGCAGTTTGAGAATTATGTTGACCAGCGGATGAAGCGCTACAAAGACGAGCGCTACAGTGGTCTGGGCGCGGCAAGATGGGTGACGGACAAAGTGTTCGGTATGCCTAGCGAGGTAAACGCCTTCTACGAGGAAGGCAAGGGTATGTTCGTCGCCAGCATGGGCCAAACCATCGACACAATTGCCAACAAAGTAGCCACCAAGCTGAATGCAGCGAAAGCCGAGATTGCCAAGGGTAGGCAGGAAATCCAGAAATACGTTGCTTCTTTAGACCCATCTCTGCGGCAAGTCGGGCAAGAAGCGGCGCAGGAAATTGGGGGTAAGTTTGATGAGTTAGAGCAAAGCGTCGATAACAAGCAAAATGAGTTGATTGACTCGCTGGCGCAGAAGTACAACGAGAATCTGCAAGCGCTGGATAGCCGGATTAATGAAATGAAGGCCGAAAATCGCGGCCTACTGAACAAGGCGATGGACGCGATGGGTGGGGTAATCAAAACCATCCTCGAAATGAAGAACCTGCTGATGGGCGTCCTGTCGCGGGCGGCGGGTGCAATCGAGAAGATTATCCTCGATCCAATTGGTTTCCTGGGCAATCTCGTGGGGGGTCTGAGGCAAGGCTTCCAGAACTTTCAGTCGAATATCGGGGAGCATCTCCAGAAGGGGATGGTGGGCTGGCTGACGGGCACTTTGGCTTCAACGGGGCTTCAGATGCCGGAGAGTTTTGACATAAAGGGCATCTTTAGCCTGGTGACGCAGGTACTGGGAACCACTTATCAGACTATCAGACCGCGAGCCGTGAAGGCGATCGGCAAGAACGGAGAAGAGTCCGTCAGCGCTTTAGAATCTAACTTCGAGATGTTTGTAATCTTGAAGAATGAAGGAGTGGGGGGTCTGTGGCAGTTTATACAGGATAAGATTGGCGACCTGAAGTCGATGGTGATTGACACCATCAAGAGTTTCGTCGTCGAAACGGTGATTAAACAGGGGATAATGTGGATTCTCAGCTTGTTGAATCCCGCTAGTGCGTTCGTCAGGGCGTGCAAGGCGATTATTGACATCATCACGTTCTTTATTCAACGGGGAAGTCAGATTGTCGAGTTAGTGAATGCGGTGATTGAGTCGGTGACGGCTATTGCTAACGGTGCAGTTGGTGGGGCGGCGAAGGCTATAGAGAATGCCATGTCTAAGGCGCTACCCGTGATCATCGGCTTTATGGCGAGTTTGTTGGGCTTGGGCGGTATTACCGACAAGATTCAAAACATTATTAAGAGGGTAAGAGGGCCGATTGATAAGGCGATCGATTGGGTGATTTCTCAGGCTGTTAAGTTTGCCAAAAAGATTGGCAATAAGCTGGGGTTTGGGAAGGGTAAGAAAGGGAATAAAGATAATAAGAGCCAGGAAGGCAAAGGCGCGTCCAAAAACGAGCATCCTCAACTCGCAAAACAGGCCATTGCTGAATTAGAAAAGATTCCTGGGGAACCAAAGGATTACAAGACCCTCAGACAAGAGAAGGAAGCGCAGGCTAAGCAAATTGAGCAAACTTATACTGCCAAGCTGAAGCCTGGAATTAAGCTTAGTGTCCACTTCAATGATGCCGCGAAAGATGAAAAAGATGGAGACATTGATTTCAAAGTAGTAATTGCGCCAAACGCTACAGTGGGGTCAGGCACTGTAGGTGGTGGTGGAGGCACCCCCCTTGAACGTGTAAAAAACACTTTTAATGTGCCTACTTTGCCTCGCTTATTTGTTCAACCTAGTCAGGAAAATGACTTAGCTGATTTGCTTTGTTCGCATCATACACAGCTTAATGGCTTAATCAACAATGATGCCACCAAAATGCAGGAGCTGATTATATATATTAAGGATGACATACCTAATAAGCTAGCTAATCTAATAAATCTCAATAACATACTCCCTGCTGGCGAGCAAGTTATAAAACTCGACAGAAGAAATGATAATTCCAGTGACCCTAATAGCACAAATCTGATTTCAGCATGGGCAAGCTGTCCTTTGAGAGCTGATGTAACCACTTATATCAGCAACAACGGTTTTGAGGAGCTTCGTAAGCTTATCAAACTTGTACCTGTAGCTGAATTAGGTGCAGCCGTTCATATCGTTGGTATGTGGCATGCCTCTCAGCCACAAAGGTTGCAAGCTAGCAAGATGGCTGGTTGGGCGCACGTATATAAAAAATATCCACCAGGCGGAGGCATATCTAGCCCCATCAACTTTAATCCCTCTATGCTAGAGGAACATGTTGAAAAACATCTTTGCAATAGAGGTGGTAACCCAGACAGAGATGAGCCTTGGCGGTGGATGCAGCGCCTGGGGCACTCGGTTACTCTCAGTGAGCTTCAGGCATTTGTTACTAGTGGTACTGCAACTTTAACTGCTGCCGATCAAACTGCCATATTCGGGTCAGGTAATTCTATCAACAATCAAACATCAGCTAGATACTTTTTCACAACTTATCTTGATAACAATCCAGCGGTTGTCCCACACTTCCGGGATAAATGGAAGGGAACCTATGCTAATGATGCTAAAAATAGTATGATATCAGGGCGGGCTTTTGTTCATTCTGATGATTCTGGCCCGGGGACTCCTATTCATATTTCTGCCGATGCTAACCCAGTTTTTGTCATTGCCAAGTTTGTTACTAATGTCGTCTTGATTTCATCGGCGTATATACCTATGAACTTAGCGGGTGTTGTAGCTCAGAATGAAGCCTCTAAAGTTTGGGATTTATAAAATATGGCTGTTCTACATCTTGGAATAGAGTTTGTTTTTATAGTAGCAAAGCCTATAGAATTTCAGTTTGAGGATATAGCTGCTTGTATCGATAGATTGCTAGCAGAGAAAACTGCTCTCAGAAGAGAATCATTTACTCTTCAGAAGGGTTATATGGAGTGGGAAATTACAGACCCTGCTGCAAAAATAAATTTTATTGGTCTTGTCTGGAAAGAGCTGGAACGCGAACTGAAATTCAATTTTAATATCTACCTTAAGCCTCCATATGAACCTGAACCTGGAGCCAAATTTAAGGGAGAAGACTGGCAGTTGGATTTAGCGCAACAACTTTTTTTAAAGGTAAAGGCGAGACTAGCAGTAGGAGGTTCTTCAGGCGTAGGAGAAGATATTGATTTATCATCTACTGAAACTTTAGGCTTGGGGGGATTTAAAGGAACGTTGCTGATAGATCGACCTCGCTGGGAACTGCTTCAGGAATTTTGTCAGTATGTTGATAAAATACCACCGTGGTCGGAACGTCCATTAGGTGAGGGAGGACGCTCCTTAGTGTGGCCTGGTTGGTTTGGAGAACCAGAAGCCACCTTATCAGAACCTATAGTTAGGTTGCCTTGGGAAATGGATCCACCTAGCTTTGATGACAGTGTAGGTGCTCAGTATGACTTCCTGTCCGTCGCTGGTTTTGGCTCTCTCATGACAGTAACGGAGGCTGTGTCTCACACTTATCGCTTTGTGGAAGAAGCAAAGGATTTGGATGTTAGTCTCGATCTACTACCAGATGGTATCTCTTTGCATATGTATGCAGCATCAACATTAAATTGTATACGCATCAATCGCGGATTGATAGATTTGGAGCTAGATGTATTAAATATTTTTGAAGAATTACTAAACCTACCAATGGATGAAGTTGTTTCCCTGCAAAATTTTTTGAAATTGTCGTTGTGTTGGGCGCGTGTTGCTTATCTAAAATGCACATGGGGAACCTTTCAGATTTATTGGCCCAGACTCAATGAACATAAAAATGCTAAGGTACTCCTTTTCTTTCCTTTGGGAGAAGATAAGTTTGATTACTTAGGGGAAGCATGGCAATGGAACATAATTAAGCGATTTTTTAAGGCTTTCGATGTAGAATGGTGTGCTGGAAGTATAGGCTCAACTATTTATCTTGAATCAAAAACTATACGGGATGAAGTCCAAATGAATTATTATCCTTTTAGAATTAGAAGACTAGATAAAGATGACATAGAGTGTCATATTGATGAAGGATGGTTTGGAAATATAACCAACTGCGAAGATGTTCAGTCAGATTTAACGCAATGAAGGACTAATAGGCTTTGTAGTTAGGGTATGTGTACGCACCTCCACCACAAAACAAAATGCTATCAGTCGAGGGATAACTCTGCATGAATACAAAGACTGAAAATCATCAACTCGACAGCAAGTTAACACTACGCGATAGCGAAGCGCTGCTGCATAGTGCAGATCGCCCCCCATCCCCCCTAACCGTTCGCGCCACAAATCTATCTCTAACAAAACAAGAAGACCAACTCATCGAATGTCGCCTCACCTTTTCCGTCAACCCAGAACTCTACCAACGCATCAACACTCAATCCTTATTCAATCTTAAGCCAGAATTGCGCGGCGCTTTTCAAAGCGAATTCCTACCCTCGCCCGATATCAAAATCGAAATTAGTTTAAAACCCGACTTACTACCCCACCTGGTAGAACACGTCGCAAATCCTAACGAAGCTGCAAACTATCTCCTCAATATAAGCACAGAAAAACCCGATGACCCCCTACTTTCGACGGAAAATTGGTTGGGGTTATCCGTCAAGCAGCAACAGGAATCAGGCGAAACTGGTTACACCACCTTCTGGAATTATATTAATCCCTCTGCTGTCGCAAGTGGTGGAATTAATAGCGAAGAAGTTGGGGATGCTATAGCCAATTTCTTCAAAGAGTGGACGGAAGCAAATCTCTCGGCGATGACTCAGAAAGGCACTTCTGAAATTCTTGAGGGAATCGTCAATTTCTTTGAAGAAATGGCCGATCTTGCTGTGGATGCTATCGCTCAATCTACCACTACCGACGGACAAATCTTTACGGAAATGGTTAACTTTTTCCAACAAGATGAATGGCCTTTTTACCCAGTGGAAGGACAGCCTGTTTTACAAACAGCTTTTGAAGGAAAAAATGGTAAATGGGCTTGCTTCGCCAGAGCGAGAGAACAACAACAGCAAATGGTATTTTACTCAATGTGCCCGGTGAATGTCCCCGAAAATAAACTGATGGCGGTAGCTGAGTTTTTAACTAGAGCGAATTCTGGGATGATTCTCGGCAATTTTGAACTAGATTTCACCGATGGGGAAATTCGCTATAAAACGAGCATTGATGTGGAAGGCGATCGGGTCAGTTTTGCTTTAATCAAAAGGTTGGTTTATGCCAATGTTACCATGATGGATGAATATTTCCCAGGGATTATGTCAGTTATTTATGGGGAAGTGGAAGCGACAGAGGCGATCGCCCAAATAGAATCATAGCCGATCGTGCGATCACGCTAGCCTGCCAGAGCCATATCGCGCCAGCGGTCCGGAGGCATATCCCTCGCTCAACTAGCTACCCTGCGCGCCAAGACAGGCGATCGCACTAACCCAAATTTGTATTAAAATAGGAGATTGCTGAAAATAAATCCTATGCCTGAAGACAATTATTATTATCCGCCGCAGAAAGACTACATTGGGGCGGGATTGGGATTTCCCCTGCAAGTCAACGTCCAGGGAGGCATCCAACTCAGTACGGGTACGCCCAACATCGAAGAATCGATCGTGATTATCCTGCGAACAGATTTGGGGGAACGGGTTTATCGACCCAACTTTGGTTCGCGCCTGTCAGAATTAGTATTTGAACCCATGAACGTTCAAACTCTGATGCTAATTCGCCTGTATGTAGAACAAGCTTTGGAAATGTGGGAACCACGCATCATTTTAAAAGAAGTACGTGCCGACCCCGACCCAATTAGGGGTAGAGTAGATATTGAGATCGTTTATCAACCTAAAAATAGTCTCGATACGCGAAGTTTAGTTTATCCATTTTACTTAGCTCTCGAAGAAAAATAACTGACGTGGGGACGGGATAAGTTTTATAGTGAATAATATAACAACAACAAAATTGATATAAATTATGGACTTTGATTTTTTACCCAAATTACCGAAATCCGATCTGGATGACCGAAGTTTTGAGGACTTAGTAGAAGAATGTATACTCCGCATTCCCCGCTATTGTCCGGAATGGACAAATCATAACCCAGGCGATCCAGGAATAACTTTAATTGAACTGTTTGCTTGGTTAACGGACCAAATGTTAATGCGGTTTAATCAAGTTCCCCGCCGCAATTACGTGGCGTTTTTAGAATTGTTGGGAATTCGCCTGCAACCTCCTGCACCCGCTGAGTGCGAATTAACATTTTATCTAACTCAAGCACAACCAGAACCGATTAGAATTCCCTATGCCACCGAAGTTGCTACGGTGCGAACAGAGACTCAAGAAGCGATTATTTTTAGTACAGATGAAGAATTTGCGATCGGCACTCCTCAAATTAAACATTTTCTAACAGGATTAACAGAAGAAGAGCGACCGAACAATTTGCGACAGAGGGCGACCCGCGAGCGCTCCTCCAGCAACAACCAATGGTGGAATCTAGAAGAAACCTTGCTGTTCGAGCAATCGCTTCCCAGTAACTGTTTTTATTTGGTCTTACAAGAAGACATAGAAAATTCGATTACCGGAAATGTAATTGCTGTCACTTTTAGAGGACAAGTCGCTAGAAGCACCGGGATCGATCCAGAGAACCCACCATTAAGATGGGAAGCTTGGAATGGTCAAAATTGGCAGTCAACAATATTGCGAAAACCAGAAGACGATAAAACCAAAGGCTTCAGTTTTAGCGACTTAGGAGAGCAAGGCACGAATCCTTCAATTGATGGAGCAGATGTAATATTACATTTACCCCAACTATTGCCTAGCACCGATTTCGGAACGGAATACCGAGGACACTGGATACGTTGCGTTTACACTTATCCGAGAGAATTACAACCAAGTTATAGCAGTTCGCCTAGCATTTTTGGTATAAAAGTTCGAGCGATTGGCGGTGCGGTAAATGCCAGCGAATGCATTCGGATTGAAAACGAACTTTTGGGAGTCAGTGATGGCAAAGCAGGGCAACTATTTCAATTACAATCTCAACCAATTTTAAGGCGCAAACTAGGCGAATGTATTGAAGTTAAACCGATTAATAGCCCAGCCGAAACATGGGAAGAAGTTACTGATTTTGGCGCCTCTGGCCCTGACGACCTCCACTATACTATTGATGCCCAAACAGGTATGGTTCAATTTGGTCCGTTGATTCGAGAACCAGCACAATTAAAGCAGAGAACTAGAGAGCGATCGCAAATTCAACCAGGAGGCACAGTTGTACGCCGAAATTCCACAGAAGCCCGAAACTTATCTAATCTACAGCCAGACTACGCCAATGGCGCTCCTAACGAGTCATTAGAACGACAATACGGCAAAGTTCCTCCCCCAGGTGCGGAAATTTATATGAGAGTTTACCGCACAGGAGGGGGAAGTAGGGGCAACGTGCAAGCGGAAAAATTATTGGTAATTAAACAAGCAATTCCTTACGTTAAGAGCGTTATAAATTATCAACCCGCAACAGGAGGAATTGACCCCGAATCGTTAGATGAAGCTGTGATTCGAGTGCCGCAAATATTGCGAACAAGAGAATCGGCAGTCACACCAGAAGATTTTGAAAATGTCGCTAAAACAGCAACCCGAGCTGTCGCTCGCGCTCATTGTCTTACGAATGCAATGAATACGACGCCTGGCAGAGTTACGCTATTAATTGTGCCGAAAGTTGAGACAGAAATGATTGATTTTCGGTTAGGGATGGACCCAGAACAATATTTTGTCCTCAACTCTATGTTAGAGACAGAAATTTTAGAATATATGCAAGACCGCAAACCTTTGGGAGTGCAAGTGAAGTTACAAGAACCAGAATACGTCGGGGTTAGCGTTACAACTGAAGTTATTATCGAACCTAAATATAATAATCCTCGCGTTCTAGAGCAGATCCGCACTCAGTTGCTGATAGCTTTATACCGCTTTCTTAATCCTCTGACTGGTGGGATTGAGGGGAAAGGTTGGGATTTAGGTCGCCCCGTATCTCGTTCCGATATCTTTGCTTTATGTCAAAAAATTCCAGGGATACGTTATTTAGGAATGGTAGAGTTGTTTGAATTACGAAAATATGTTTCAGGATGGTTCCGCGAACCTGCGCCCCAAGAAATGATTAATCCAGGTTCTTTAGGTTTGATCTGTTCTTGGGCAGATAAAGAAAATAGTCGATTAGTATCTGGTCATAGTATAGAGTTTTTTGATTAACGGGGAAGGGGTTGAGTTTTGAATTGTTAATAAGTTGTGAGTTGTAAATTTGTGAGTTGTTAATAAGTTTTAAGTAATGTCTCAATCTAATTACCGTCCAACTTTAGCGATTAAACTCGCATCCATGCAACCTCCAGAAGTAGCAGACTCGTCGGCTTTAGCAGGTTTTGGCGACAATAATGCAGAAGTGGCGATCGCCAACAACCTCCTCCTCTATCCTGGGGAACCGGGGGAAATGTTGGTACAGTTAGAAAACTTAGGCACTCATTCGCTACGATGGCGATTGGAAGTTGAAGGAGATTTTCCTTTGAATTGGTGCCTTTGGCAGCAGGAAGAAGCAGAAGAAATTGCTGCTAATCAAAAAGTGGATAAAGCCCTCTGTTTCCGAATTCCAGAGGATTATTTTGAAAATCAGTATGCTTTAGAGGGAGGGCGCGATCGCTTAAAAATTAATTACGAAACCCAAGTTTTTGTCTACGCTGAAACCCAAACCGAACGGCAACTCGTTGCCTATCGAGTGTTTAACCTCTGCGTGCGTCCCTCAAGTTCTTACGTAAATTTTGTCCCCACCATTTACCGCGAAGTAGATTTTATTGGACGATTTTTAACTATTTTCGAGCAGGCATTTGACCCTGCGGTCCAAACAATTGACGTTTTATGGGCTTATTTAGATCCTTTGACCGCACCGGAATCGTTACTTCCTTTTCTGGCAAATTGGGTTGCATGGCCCATCGATCGCCGTTGGGATATTAAACAACAGCGTCGTCTAATTCGTAATGCCGTAGAACTTTATCGCTGGCATGGGACACGCCGAGCTTTGCGTTTTTATCTGCATCTTTATACAGAGTTACCATTAGATGATTTTTTAGGAGAAGCAGAAAAACACATCAGTATCGAAGAAAATTATACGCGCGGTTTTGTAATGGGAGAAACGCTAATTGGTAGAGATTCAATGTTGGGGAGTGGGCGTCCATTTCATTTTAGTGTGCGCTTGCGTCCGGAACCCGGTAAGCAGATTGATGAACAATTAGTTAGGGACATTATTGAGCGGGAAAAACCGGCTTTTTGTACTTACGATCTTTTGATTTCTCAGGCATAGGTGTAGCGAATAGCAGACATAAACATTCAAACTGCAAACAAAGCAATTTTTAAACTACATTCCGCACCCTTGGGGGTTGCAGAAGGTGGGTTATAAAGCAATACGGTTAAGTTAAGGCTCAAACCGTGGTAAATCAGGCAGGACTTACGCAACTGTCACAAATGCTTCAATAGCCTCTCCAAAAGTTCCAAACTTTGCCCTCGGTTGGTTGATGAGTGGCGTCCCTTGCTCCCACATTCCGCACCCCAACTTTCACATGGGGTGCGGGCGGGCTGTAAATTCCGTGAGATGGTCTAGCGCGAACCGAGCGATACAGTATAAATACTTAAAAATTGCCCTGCCAGACAAAAGAACTTGTTTATTTGGCTGGAGTATTAAACCAAATCATCAGCTAGTTGCGTGGCGCAACTAGAGAATGAATCAGGAGAACAAAAATACCATTGAATTTGGAACTGGAGTTTAGACTAAGACAGAATAAAGAGAGGCATTACGGTAGATTGAATGCACTAAAAAATGAAACATAAACAACTTGAGATTAAGGGGACTTTGTGGCGGGTTTTCTCGGGCGAGAAAACCCTTTTTCGACGGTGGGATATCGAATTCTACGTCGCCGTTGTTTTCCTTTAATCCAACCAGGAGATTTACCTCGAAGTTTAGGAGGTTGAGCTGGTGTACCTAACAGGAATAAAATGCTCCCAAAAGATTGAGCTACCCGTCCCGGAGTGAGCTTAACCTGAGATTTTTGCCAAGGCAGAGGTCGCTGTACCACTCAGTGACGGACTAACCATAATTGCCAGTGACAATCGGCATGAGATCGCTCCACCGATCGCATTGAACGGGCGTACTTAACGCAGGAACTGTCCAGTGAAGACGATTCTTGGCGAAACGATACGGGGTACAGCCGAGATACCTGCAAAATAGGACACGACGTAAAGTTTTGTAAATATAAGACAAAATGACTTGAAGTAGCAAAGCCTGAAATACTTAGCAGTAAAAGATGGACGTTTTTTTGGCTTGTACGAAGGCAGAGTATTACTACTACTCTGCCTTCGCCGACTGAGTGTTGGCATCTTCACGCCTGGCGTTTAGCTTTGCTGTGCAGTTTGGCTGAACTCACCGTTGAAGCCGAACCAAAGCCCGAACGGGATATTGAAAAGGTGATATTGTTACAAAACTTTACGTCGTGTCCTATTTTGCAGGTATCTCGGCTATACCCCAATTTAGCCAGCAACTCCGGTTTTTCATCTTTAATGGTGCCAGAAGAGCTTTCTTTTGGTGTTGATTGTGCGATAGGTTCGCGAGGTGATTTAGGCTTGATAAATTGCCAAATCAGCAGTCCTAGCAATAGTATTCCACCAGTCAACAGCAGCATTGTCACTGCTCTAGGAACGCCTCTTTCGGAAACAGGCGGGGGCAGTGGTCTTTCCTCATCTTGAGCGAGTTGATATTGAGTTTCAAGTGTTAGGGGTACATTGGGGTCAAAGTTAGCAATGAAGTTTTCATCAATATCATCATCTTTCGAGGGGGAGGGGGAAGGGGAAGGGGTGCATCTCAATGAAGGCAAATACATCAAATTGAAAGTTGACCGTTGAGATAAGCACAGCGAAGAGAAAGGATAGAGGGAACGCTCTCAATTTTCCATTGCGCTCCTGATATTTTCACCCTGAACCCAATTCGTTTAATAATTGATTCAACTGTTCCCGAACCTATCGAACTTATAGACTCTTCTTTATAGTATTGGTAGTTGACTATTCGGCACCGATGGGTCTCTAAATAGTTACAAAATATTTTAAATCCTTTTTTTGTCATCTCTTTAAATAGATTGATAACTTCATCTATTTTACCTTGCCACAACATATTTTCGGCTAGTTTTAAACGTTTTAGCGAACCTCCTACCTTGTAAAGATTTTCTTTCAGATGATACCAATATAAGATTTCTTGTCTTTGTTCAGTATCTCCTATTTCTTGAAATATTTTCCAAATTACCGCATGACCATCTCAAGCGGCAATACATAGGATGTAGTAATTTTTGGCTATTAGTCCAATCAATTAAATCTTGATTATTTTGAAAAGATGCTCCCGAATAAACATTATCTAAACAAATGGCTTTATAGTCTTTCCAGTAACACCCCTCGCCTTTAATGTCGTTGCGTAGCCTGACTTTCCCGCCATCTAATGTAATTTCTTGAACTCCTTGTTTAGATGTAGGTAATTCAAATTCTTGTCGTTTGACTAATCTTTGTAATGTACTATGAGAGACTTTGACCCCCGTGAAAATCTCTAAATCTTTTTCAGCCATTTGATAAGATTCGTTGGCACTGATTAAAAGACAGCATTTTTCCATCATTGGACTGAATTGACTATACGCTTTCAATCCAAAATATTTCGCTTGATTGTCTGTAATTTCGAGCGAACCAACTATTGATTTTATTTTTCTGGATTTTCCTGTTTGAATCCCTGATACTGCTGAAAAAAAAAGCTACCTAGTTCTGGTCCCACTTGTTCTAGCATTTTCTGATGGAGAGATTTTTCTATGCTGTCAAAACTTTCTAATTCGGTTGGATCTGTATTTCTGTAAAGAATGGATGCTGCCGCTTTTAAGTAGGCTTTTAGCTGTTCTTGGTCTGAGGGTGTCATTTTCTTTACCTCATATTTTTTGGCAATTTTACTAGCTTTTCCATTTTAACCCTTTTGCGACATATTCGCCAAACTGAGATGCACCCTTTGTAAAGTTTGTATAAACGAGAGAAAGCTGTCAATAAACAAACTTGTTATAAAAAGAACACCCCGAGCAGGAAGACTTTGGGTGTTTGGTAATTTAACTTGTGACGAGTATGAAAAACCCTTTCTCGCAAGCCCGCATTTTGGGAGCTGTCGTTTTGGTATTGGTTCTCGGTTCCCTGCTGCTGGCTGGCATCGACCTCAGTACCCGACCGATGTTTGGGGACTTGACTAAAGTTGTGGTTGGAGCTTATATCGGGCTGTACATCCCTGCACCCAATCAAAGATTACGACTGGGATCAACCGTACCGCTAGGCTGGGATATAGCTGTATCCTACCCTAGAAGCTGAATCCCCTGTCATCTGGTGAAAGTCGTGCAATCCTTCTATTTTTGAGCGCTTTATTGCTACTGAAGCGAGTTTGTGGCGAATTGTGCCTACCAGGTAATACATGGGAAGAAGTTTTGCTAATCGTGTAATACACGGATGAAGGGATGGGCTGTTTACTTTCTGACTATCCAAGTATTCCACGGTCAAGACGCAATGTTAACCATGTAATACCTGGTTGACAACCACAGCGCGATCTCGTTTTCACTATGTGCGCTTGGATAAGCTGAAGGCAGTAATGAGGGAGCTGGAGTGTTTAGCAGGTCGCTAGACCTAAGCAGCATTGGATAACGCACGACTACCAGCAGTACATCTTGAGCTATATTGAACTGGACCGTCGCTAAGATTTATACCCGTATAGGTGACAACGGCTTTTTGGTAGGACACACCACCGGATAGGAAAGCGCGGTAGAACCTAGAGCGGAAGGTGATACTGAAATGGCGATCGTCGTTTAACAAGGAATGCTGGTAGTGGTGGGGCCAACCTTTTAAGAGGTGAAAGGATGCTTTGTACAGGATGAGGAAAGCGGACCGTCTTTTCCAATTAGTGAATCTTATTAGATCTTACCAACCTATTACAGCAGGGCAACTAGCCGAACGGATTGGTGTTTCCGTGCGTACAATTTACCGATATATCGATGATCTTTCAGTGAGTGGCATTCCAGTTTATGGCGAACCTGGTGTCGGTTACGCCTTGGATGAAGACTTCGAGTTACCGCCCCTAACTTTAACTCCTGATGAGATTGTCGCTTTGATGTTGGGTGTCGAGATGCTGTCGCAATCGACCGGGACCGACTTAGCAGCAGCGGCAAAAACGCTGTTGAGTAAAATTGGAGCAGTGTTGCCACCACGCAGCTTTGATCCGACTCGCACACCTGTTCGGGCACTAGGTGAGATTCTGAATGACCAAAGCTTAAGACATTGGAACGACCTTTACCGGGGCATTCAACAACAACAAGCCCTCACAATTGTGTATTTAAGCTTGAATGAGCAACTGTCTCAAAGAGTTGTTTTCCCGTTGGGACTATTTTACTGGGGTGAGAAATGGACAGTTGGAACATGGTGCATTCTCAGAAACGCTTACAGAGATTTCCGGGTTGATCGTATCCAACATCTTGATTTTGCTTCAGACGTTGAATCTCCAGGGCAAGAAATCAGTCTTGACGCATATACGAAGTTTCAACTTGAAAGAATAAAGTTATCTGGTTTCCACTGACAGGATGCTGTCAGGAGTAGGGTTTTATGCTGAGTAACGCCCAAAAGTTTGTTGAGGAGCCGATTCCGCTATGTTTGAGATGTTTCCTAACTTCTGGACTCCAGTATTACCCGTTGCTGAAATAGGATTAGCTCCCATTGCGGTTGAGTTAGCTGGCGAATCGCTAGTTCTATTTCGCAATTCACCCGAGCAGTTCGTGGCATTCCTCGATCGTTGTCCTCATCGCGGTGCGCCTCTGTCACGCGGGCAAGTCACTGAAGACGGTTGCCTTGAATGTCCCTATCATGGTTGGCGTTTTGCCTCAGATGGTGCTTGTATTCATGTTCCTTTCAACTCACTTAACCCAGCTCAACGCTCAAAACTGTCAGCCGTGAGACTGCCGACAAGGGTGATGGCAGGGATGTTGTGGGTTTTTACGGGAACCGAAAACGTGCCAGAACCGCAGTTGCCGTCGAGCTTATTAGAACCAAATGAACGCTACGTGATTCACCATGAGATTTGGAACGCGCATTGGACAAGAGCGATCGATATTTCGCTGGACTATCTACATATTCCTTTCGTCCATCGGGATACATTTGGTCGCCAATTCCATGACCCAGTAAACGAAAATGCGATCGCCAAAATCAGCGTTACTGCAACAGCAGATGGAATGACAGTCACGAATCAACTCAACACCTTACCTTACGGAATTGAAATTGATTGGCATCAGCCCAATAACGTTGTTCTCAAGTTAGATCTAGGTGGAATGCCCCTGCGCCCCCACCTGTTTGCCATTCCGATCAACACCCAGCAAATGCGATTTATGCAGGTTGTTCTGCCCAACTCTGGAATCGATCTGAGTAACTTTGACTTTGATGAGTTCTTTGCAGCATCTCTCGACGATCGCACGATGATTGAGTCACAAATCGGTGAAGTTTCCGATACAAATGAAGGATGTAACGTGCCTACTGATGAACCCTCACTGCGGTTTCGTCGTTGGTACTACCGCACAGTGAAGAATAGAAGAACAGAGGCTATTTGTAGCGACCCGCAATACTAAACACTCCAGCCAGCAATCAAGACACTTACGAGCGAGAATTAAATACAACTGAGTCAGGATTAAGTGCAACTATCAATAGAAGCTCCACTTAGCAGCGCGAAACCGCTGCTAAGGGTTGCTGGCAAAAATTTCAGCCAAGCGCGTAAGTTTCTGCACGATTGCTACTCAAATCCCAACATCGTTAGCCGATACTACTTCCAGTGCTGGGATCAGTCAAGGTCTGGCAGCTTTAACTCCACTCGCGCCTATCTGAGTAAATCTTTGTACAACCCGCTTGCTGCAAAGCGTCCATTTGCAGGTTCAATTTTTGGTTATCGGTTGAAGCTCGCGCGTAGCCGATCAATATGGGCGTTGCTGAATTGATGTATGATATAGCGATCGAGAGCAAAGTTGACGAAAAACAATGAACAGCAAATTAGAGTCCATCGAATGTCCTGAATGCAAGTCTACTCGTATTAATAAGAATGGGCATAAAGCAGGTAAACAGAATCATATATGTGTTGATTGTGGTAGGCAATTCATAGATTTTTATCAATCCCATCAAGGGTACGCACAGGAAGTTAAAAGAGAGTGTCTAAAAATGTATGTCAATGGCATGGGTTTTAGGGCAATTGAGAGAGTGAAAGGAGTCCATCATACTAGTATTATTAATTGGGTTAAGCAGGTAGGAGAATTGCTCCCAAATGCCTACGATTCAGAAATAATTCCAGAGGTGGGGGAACTGGATGAGTTGGAAACATTTGTCGGCTCAAAAAAAACAAAATCTGGCGACCGACGGCGGTCAATCACTTTCAGCCAGGAATCTTAGGATGGGTAATGGGCGACCATAGTGCAAAAACTTTTCAGCCATTATGGGAACTAGTCGGTAGCTGGAAATGCTACTTTTATGTCACGGATGGATGGCCAGTCTATCCGATATTTATTCCAGATGGAGACCAGGTTATCTGTAAAACTTATATGACTAGAGTAGAGGGAGAAAATACAAGGCTTAGACACTATTTAGCTCGACTTCATCGTAAGACACTTTGCTATTCTAAGTCAAAAGAAATGCTAGCACATTCAGTTAGATTACTAATTCACTATCTCAAGTTCTGGGATGTTCCCACCCCATATCCTGCTAACTATTAAATGTAGCTAAATATTCCATCCTGTTTTGAATAATGTTTTTGGATCTCGATCGCTACATCATACATCAATTCAGCAACGCCACTTGAACCTCAGCAAGTCAGTAAACAAACTCGTTGCTCCACAGTGTAGGTTGCCTTAAATATCGTTACCGGGTTTCGTTACCAAACTTGAGCGAATTTTAGGTTGAGCATGGAGGGGAAGGAAGTCGGTCAAGAAAAATCTATTTCCCAGCCTATGACTTGTAACAGTTGCAGCTTCATCAGAATAAAGGCATATCCTGACCCTGGGCTTAAAAGTGCTAAGACTAGGCGGGGAAAACCAAGATTGCGGGAAATTCAAATGCTTCAAATTGGCAGACGAGTTGAGCGTGTTTTAGTAGGCAACTCTCAAACTTTCCTCTCTCTCTAGGATTAAGTTGAAGGATGGAATGCGATCGCCTGAACTACGGCACCAATGCCAGTGTGATAAATACCTTCTACTACATCACGCTCAAGCTCAATTAGATGCTTAAACTTTAAGCCAGCCAACTCAAGGCTTAAAGATTCTTTAGATTGCATCACATCTACTGAATTTCCGCCACCAGTACCATACTTCAACTGAGCGGGTGTATAAGCCTCAAGCAGAAAAACACCGTTTCGCTTTAACGCTGCTTCAACTTTTTTATGAAGTTGTTTTCTTATTGAAGAGGGCAATGGACAAAATATAGATACAATTCCGTCCCATTTATTTTCGCCTAAATCATACTCTGCTAAATCAGTATGAATAAACTTAACAATCACCCCATTCTCTTCGGCCAACTTTCTGGCCTTATTCAAACCAACTAAAGAGGCATCTACAGCGGTGACAGAATAACCCTGCTTCGCAAGGAAAACGGCATTCCGCCCTTCTCCTTCGGCCAAGCTCAGAACTTTACCTTTTGGAATACTGCTGACGTTTGCTTCCAAAAACTTGTTCGGGTTTGTGCCATATGCGTACTCTTGGGCACTGTATCTTTCATCCCACATCTATTTTCTCCAATTGTTGTTGTTGGTACTTTTGATGCCCAAAAAATATAACTATTTATTCAACCGCTGATGTGCTGGATAACACCTTTACTTTCCAGGATTATCCGTCAGATGTCCTGGATAATACCCTTACCTTCCAGGATATCCGTTCGATTTGCTAGATAACACGATACCACCCCCTACATCGGTCTTATCCAGCATTAACTTAATGTCGCAACCTACCGTTCCGATGCAGCGAGAGTCGTTCGCTTGAGGCGGAGCCTTCGCAGAGCAGGAACCAGTGCGAGATCCTCTCGCTGTAGGTTGGGTTAAGTCTGTCAAGTCCTTGCTGGTGAATCAAGGTAACGTGAAACCAAACATGGCTCGATGGGGCGAGCGCGATTGATTAGCTATAGAACCAAGTAAACCTTGAGACTTACCATCTGCACAAGCGAGCTTCTTGAAGTATCTGGCGACTGGGAATAGCTCGAACCCCACCTTTTCATAGGTGTGACGCGCTCTTTCATGACCGGGATCGCCTCCAGTCTCAACCATAGCCACAGACATCCCAGCATCTTTCATCCCAGCCAGAGCGAATTTTATCAGAGCGCTACCAATGCCACTACCTTGAAAGTCTCGATCGACGGCAACCATGTAGATTTCACCCATGCTGTCCCAAACGTGCAGTTTCACGGCTACAAAGCCCACAGTAGAACCGGCATCGATCACAACCCATACATTCGTGTCTTCCGCAGCACAGACATCCTCCACAGCTTTTTGCTGGCTCACACGCCAATGATTGGGATAGAATGCCTGGTAAATATCAGCGTTCATCGCCTTCTGAATCGAATCAAAGACCGGACTCCATGCCCGAAGCGAAAGACGAATAACAGCATCAAGGTGGTGAGGATCGTAGGATTCAATTTGCATTCCCACATGAACTCCTGTTAACTCTGAAAGCTTGATCGAGCATACTACAATACTCTACAATGTCTGATAGCTTGGCTTTGAATGCTTACAGATTTAGGCTACTTTCGCTGATTAACTAGCAATGACCCCAGTTGAGGAGAGCTTGATGAAAAAAACAGGATTAGGCATTCAAGAATTGCTGTATTATCAGCGATCGCAAATTCTCGCCATTGCCCAAAAGCACGGAGCCTACAATGTGCGCGTATTCGGTTCGGTAGCACGGGGCGAAGCGACACCAGAAAGCGATATTGATTTGTTAGTGGATTACGATTTAGAGAAAATTACGCCTTGGTTTCCAGGTGGACTATTGCTCGATCTAGAACAACTACTCAATCGCAAGGTCGATATCGCCACAGTGGATATGTTGAAAGAACGCATTCGCGAGCGCGTTTTGCAGGAAGCTGTACCGTTATGAGGCGAGAAGCCCAACGGCTGCAAGATATATTAGATGCAATAGCGGCAATTGAACGATATGCAAGCCTTGGCAGGCAGGAATTTGATAACCAAGAATTGATTCAAATTTGGATTGTTCATCACCTGCAAATTATTGGAGAAGCAACAAATGCGTTATCGTCCGAGTTAACTGGCCGATATTCCCAAGTGCCGTGGGCGCAAATTGTAGCGTTTAGAAATCTTGTAGTGCATGAATATTTCCGAGTGTCGCTAAACCTAGTTTGGGCGATCGTACAGAATAATTTACCTCCGCTGAAGGTAACAGTAGAACAGATTTTACAGGAGTTGCTAGATACGTGAGTTTAGCACTATTGTATTGTAGGGAACGAGCGCTCTCCGCCGCAGTGTTGGGTCGTTCAAGCTCCTATTAATTTCCTCACTCCTTCAAGATAGAAAAGCCGGAGACGTTCGCTAAAAGCAGTAAAGTCAGGCTCGCCGTTTAAAGGAGTCCTTAATAGTTCAATTTGCTCTCCATTTACCTCTGCCAACAAAACGAGTTCGTTTCCTGTTGCAGATCCTGTAAACTTAGGAAAAAAATTATTTGGTAAAAATTCGTTGGTAATGGCGTGACTTTGCGAGAACCTTAGCTTTGCCCAGTCTATTGTAACCCGAGCAATACCGCGACGTTTTAAGTATATTGCATCTGCATCGTGAATTGTACCAAAGCCTTCGCCAAGTTCGCCTGCAACAGTTCGACTTACGTTATAAAGCTCCTTAACGAGCTGTTGAGCAAGTTCTTTAAAAGATTGGCGTCGGGCATAATCAGATGAAGTTGATACTTTATTTTGGATTTGAGCAATATATTGTTCGGCATTGCGAGCGTTGTCAGTTGCAGAAACGCAATCTGTCAAGGCTTGGTGTAGCTCGGGTATAGATTGCCAGCGGTACTCGATGTGAGTTCCAAAAGCTCGGTCAAAAATTCCATTCACTTTAGCCAGTAAATCGTCAGGGTGTTTCGCCAAAGCTTTTTGACTTTCGGGTCTTTGATGGGGCATTCTTCCTTCGCAGTCGAGCAAAGTAACAGGAGGCGAGCCAGCGATCGCAAAAAACAAAATCCCGCAGCATTGCGTAATATCGGCTCTGGGGTCACGCTGCATGCTGCTATTTACCTGAAGCTCTGGAAGTGCTAAAAATCTGTTTCCAAGCTGCTGCCAAGGCTCTGTCAAAATAGTTCCGTCAGCATCAGATTCATTAAATGAAATACCAAAGTCTATGACAACTGGATCGGCGATGTTATCGCGGCGGATGATAATATTGTCCGGTTTGATATCTCGGTGTACAATCCCAAGCTTGTGACAGTATTGTAGGGTTTTTAAAAGTTTCAGAACAAGATTGATAGCATTCCCAATACCCATAGGATTAGCGGGGTCTTCTAGGAATTGTGAAAGTGTTTTGCATTCAATGAATTCCCCAATCATGTAAAGCGGAACGTCGGCAGCAAATTGGTCGGAGTTTGATTCAATAAATCGCGGGATGCCGGGGCAATTGAGGGTACTCAACGCAGCAACCTCTCTGTGCATTCTCTTGCGTCTTTCAGGAGCTTTCTGATTTTTGAGTTTTTTTAATACAAAACTCTGAGACAAAATTGTAGAATCTTTAGGTTGGACAAGAAAAGTATCCCCTTGCCTGCCACCCCCAATCTGTCTGATAGTTTCCCATTTTTCATCCCCAGGTTTGTTTTTCTGTTTGCTCATACTCTTTCTCCTTCTTCTTAAACTTTGGTTACTCTAGAAGCTCTTACCCTCTACGTCAATTATTTGCCACTTGCACTTATTATCTTAAGTCAGTTAGCATCAAGCGTGAAAAAGCTAAATATACGGGTAATCAAATAACTTGAGCAGAGCTAACTCTAGGTATTCTAGACCGACGCTCCAGGCTTCCGTTCTAATTTTTCTGAACATCCGCCTCCTTTATGACGGTTTTTCGGATTAGGATGAACAATGGCGTTCCGTATTTCAGTGATCGCCTGTGGACCATCAACCAAATTTTGCTGATTCGCTAACTGAGTCAAATTAATTAAGTCAGTGGGTAGTTTTAGGTCTATCCCCAAAGATGACAGCAAGAGTCTCACTTGATCCCCGGCTGGGAGTTTTTGAAATCCATTTTGACGCTCGGCTGCGTTTATCTTCTACGAGCAAGACCCATGCCAGTCGTTCTAATGCTGCTTGCTGTAAAACAATCGCACCATTTACTCCTCCTGCTTGCTTTCTACTCTCCACATACCAATGAATAGACTCTTGCACCAACTCCCGCCAGTTTTTATCCTGCCATCGGCGCATAAAACCGGGAAAGGTTTCAACTAGGTCGGTTGAATCCGTAGAAAACCACGTATAAGTGTTTTGCCAAGAGTCGGCACGGCAAGCTGACCACTCTTCAAAAACCTGCGTCCCTTCGGCATCAAAACCAGCAATTAGCATGGGAGCCAACCACAGTCCTCTGGCAAATGAAAGGTAATAAGAAAATGCTTCTAACAGGTCGCGGGCATCGTCCATTGAGAAGGGGTTTCGTTCTAACCGCTCCAGTTTGCAGATATGGGTTAGGCTATAGCCGCCTTGAGACTGAAGTAACTCGTGGGTATCCCAATTTTCGGGAAGAGTTGCTAATACTATCCGCCAATCTCCAGTCTGAAAGACAAACTGTCCGTCAAATACCCATTCCAACCAACCTTCTAGTTCTTCTTCCTCTTCTTCACTCATTCTCCATGTGTTGGAAATGTCGAAAAACGGAAAGTTAGGCAAGTGAAACACTAAGGAGGCTAATTCCTCACTCTTCCCTTTAACAATTGCTTCGCAAGGATAGCCTGATATTACAGACTTATTGTTTCCACAATTTGTTGTCGTCTGTGAAATGCGAACTTTCACGCTGATGCCAATCTCTGTCAGTTTCAGGGTAACGTCATCCCAATCAATATCAATTCGCGCCTCGGTGAAATAAATGAGTGAACTCAAACTTAACGCACGGAGATGGGAACCATCCAAAACTTACGGTTGCTTGACCTTCAATGACCTGTTCATCTTTAACCAGCTCAGCGAAGCCTCGGTACAGTTTTATCGGCTGATTGGGGTGCTGACCTAAATAAAGGGTGGGTTCAGGAAGATGATTGCTTGGAACCGAATTAACAAAATTCATATAAAAATCTTCGGGAGTTTTGCCTGGGCATAATACAGTATATACTACACTATCCTAGGTTAGGCACTTAACTCACACCAGCACTTGGAGGCAGACCCACACGCATCCACCGATACCGTAGCTGAGATAACGGCTTTCCGATGATATGAGGTAAAGAGGAATTAAGAAACGCCCGGTAGAGACTGGGTTATTTGAATCAAAACGCAACACCCATCTCAAGTTTGCAACGAGAGTGCCAGCATTGGAGCGATCGCCAATCCTCCTCCGGTTCGCAGACTCAATGAAATTTGTGCCGACAAGCGTGAAATATTTTGACAGACTAACTGGAATCAGCGTCAGTTCATGGCATCTGTAGGTAAATTTTCGCTTGGCTTTTCTACATAAAGAATACCGAGAGTAATGGTTACTCCCGGTATCAGCTTTTCCAGTTCCGTTGTTGTTAAGTAAATCCAATCAGGCTCAATTTAGGAAAATGTGCCTTACTTGATTAAGCACAGCCGATCGTTATTAATTAGCCTGTTCCAAAGCGGGATTCGTGGAAGCTCCAGCAATTTCGGCTAAGTTAATCTTGACGACTTTATTGCGAGCTTCAGTCACTTTGGGCAGAGTTAGCGTTAGAATGCCATCTTTGTATTCAGCTTGCACGGAGTCGTTTTGAATCTGTGCGGGCAAGGGAAGCGTCCGGTGGAATTTGCCGTAGCGGAATTCAGAGCGGACGTAGCCAGGTTTTTCTTCGGTGTTTTCGTAGCGGCGTTCGCCAGAAATAGAAATTGCTTCGCGGGTGACTTGAACGTCAATGTCTTTGGGGTCAATTCCAGGCAGTTGCGCTTTTAATACGAAGTTGTCTCCAGCATCAGCCAATTCTAGAGCGGGCATCCAAGCGGCTTCTGAGTTATCTCTCGCTGTTGCCCGTCCGTCAAAAGCTTTATCGAGTTGCTGACGGATGGTTTCAATGGACGTGAAGGGTTGCCAGTAGCGCATCAACATAATCTGTCACCTCAAAGATGGTAAAGCTTTATAAGAAAAGTTTGGGTTGAAGCTCGTTGCTTACAGTTATTATGATGCCGCTTTCTAAGTGGGAGAAACAGTCAGGAGAACCCTACTCTGTTGGTCGTATTTGCCAGAATGAACGTGAAACAATCAGAGTAATGGGCAGTGAAGAAAACCGTACATAGCTATTCCTGGAAACCGAAAATGCTGTAGCAACGCCATGATGACCTTGCCGAGCAAAATCTGCACGGCGCGAGCGTGGAGGGAAGGCTCGCCGGTGTTGCCAACCGTACCGAAAACAGGGTGGGGGTGATGACGCAGTTTGCCCAAAGCGCTAGGCTAGAAACAGCTATGAGCGCAAAATCTTAAAGCGTTGGAAGTTGAGCCAAACAAGGTTAGGTCTTAAAGAATTACTATATTACGATCGATTATGTTAGAAGAATCTACCGAAAACAAGCAGATAGCCAAGCCATTGTCGCAGGAAGCCATTCAGCTATTATTAAAGCCCACAAACCGCATTGCGCGATCCCATCATCCAAGGAAAGCACCTCCGATACTAAGGGGAGTTGCAGCAATTTCGGGGCGAACATCTTGTTTGGTGTAGTAAATCAGCTCCGATCGTCGTTCCCAATACTCCTCCCGCAAAAGCAACTGACACATCATAGCGGTTCACTCCGTCAACAACCAATGCCATTGCTGACAAAACCGCAACAATCGTGATTAGCCAAAACCTCGACATTCTAGTAACAATTGCTATTCCTGGAATGACGGTCACTAGGAAGTAACTAAACAACGCAACGACCGCTGTTACTATCAAAATTACTTCTTGTTGAACGCGATAAAATTGGTAAAGCGCCAAAATAATGGGAATGAGCCCTCCTGATACATTTAAACCAATATAACCATAAAACTCGCATTGGGTTTTGTATGAAGGTAAGCACAAGCACTTTAACAACCAAAGCGGAAAGATTTCAACGCTAACTCGCTGTTTTGACTGGCGATGCGGTGTCAATATGAAGAGTGGTAAATTGATATAGCACCCGAAAAAAGCTGCAATGAGGAGAGGTAAACTCAACCCAGGGGCAATGCCCAACCAGGGTAAGCGCATCTAATTTTGTATTTAAAAATACAGATTATTGGACCCACTTGTAGATTGATAGAGACAATTT
>NZ_JAUBTQ010000047.1:0-60219 GCF_036702515.1 Microcoleus sp. BROC3 | reverse complement strand
GGTTTACGCTTCAACCTGATTGCAGGCATCTATAACTATGAACTTAACCTTTCAGAATGACTTTTGCAAGAGGTCTATTAGCTTTCACATACTCAAAAGGCAGCACATATTCACTCGCTTCTTCAATGCTCATATCATTGAAGTCAATAATCCAGCGTTCCGGCATACCGTTAGGATTTTGTGCTAGATTAGCCCCCATTGAAAAAAGTTTAAGAACCTCTTGATTTTTCGCATCTGCTTTAATCCAATCATTAACCTGTCGTTTAGTAACTATAAATCCCATTCCCACCGGAATTACACCTTGAAAGCATTTATTTAAATTCGCTGACAACCTAGCCGCTTGAGAAACATCAATCGTAGCTTGCAGCGAAGAGTTAATACTTGAAACCGCGAGATTATCTAAATAGTAAACTTTCGGCTTTTCCTTGCTCCAGTTAATCAAGCTGACATGAACCTTAGCTTCCCCAGACCAAGGCTGAGTAGAAACGGCGGCATAAATGTGGCCCCCATTTTGCGCGACATAATCTAAAGCAGCAGTACGACTTTTACCTTGACTGATTGAATTAGTAGCAACTAAACCAGCCCGCCCATTTAGTTCTAAATTATTGTGAGCAATGCGAAACCAATAAGCACAAAAATCAACCGAATCTTTCACATCGGGAAAGCGTTTAAACACGCGGTCAATATATTCATCTCCCAACGCAACCCTCATGTGCTTTCCCCCTAAAAACGGAGGATTCCCGATAATCGCGTCAGCCTTCACCCAATCAGTAAATAAAGCATCAGCACAGACAATATTTTTATCCAAAGTATCTAAAGGCAGAGAAGGTTCTTTCAATCCCAAATTATCGATCGCCACCTTACGGCCAATCATCAGTGTCACCCGCGCCAGCTCCACCGCAAACGAGTTAATATCCATGCCGTAAAATTGCTGCGGCGTGACTAAATTCATATAACCTCTTGTACCGTCGCACTCGTTTAGCTTATCTAAAAGTAACTTTTCAACTTGCTTCAGTTCCTGATAAGCTACATACAGAAAATTACCTGAACCGCAAGCCGGATCTAGGACGCGATAGCTACCTAATTCTTGGTGCAGATTTTGCAGTTTTGCTACCGTATTTGCAGAGTTAATTCGCTCTTCCCAGTAATAGCTAATTGTGGGCAAAACAATGCGGCGAATGTCTCCCTCTGTAGTAAAGTGAATCCCGTAGGCGCGGCGCTGTTTTTTATCTGTTTTCAAAGCCGATTCAAAGATATTGCCAAAAATAGAAGGGCGTACCTGACTCCAATTTTGTTCGGCACAAACTTCTAATATTTTCAACTCTCCCTGTTGCAGTTCAATGGGGTGTATTTCAGAAAATAATCCCCCGTTGAAATACTCGACTCCTTCATAACGTCCTGCGGGGGTGACTCCCTGCTGATTCATTGCTTGAAATAAGCCGCCCAAGACATCATAAGAACTTGCTCCTTCCAGACAATCTTTGACGCAGCGAGTAAAGAGTGCAGGCGGCAAAAGTCCCCTATCTTCGGCAAACATTGCTAACACGCACTGCAACACAAATCGCTGGGCCTGAAACTGATTAAATTTAGCAAATTTGCGCTCTTGGCTACGTTCAATTAACATTTCCAGCAGCATCCCCATTCTGCTAGCAGCTTTTTCGGTAATCTCGACTTGGTTGTTTTTGAATATGGGGCGACGGCTGGTAGATTCCATGAAGGCAAAAGCGGGCGATCGCGCGGGCAATTGCTTTAGGGATATAATGTCTACAGGCTGATCCGGCTGAAGGTCGAAATCGTAAATGTGAAACTCGTCAAAGTTGCACATCATCACGTAGCGGGGGCGATCGTCTTTTTTGAGGCGAATATAATAGCGTTCTGTTTGGGTGCGGTGTTCTCTTTTAGTCAAGTCTTCACCGCGCTTTTTCATTTCAATCAAAACGTGCTTTTTCCACACCAAATCAGCAAATCCCATTTGACCTTTTTTGCTGCTTTTTTCTATGCGTTCCTCATAGGTTGCGCCTGCTTCTAATGCCCCATCGTGGCCGAAAGCTCGAAAGAAGCGGTCTAAAAATACCTGTGCTTGTCCTTTTTCATCGCCTGTAATGTGTTGTTGGCAGTAGGTAACGAATTTTTGGAGGCTTTCAGGGGTTGCTGGCATGGGAGGATAATTTAAAAAAACGCATATTAATTAGTATAATCTGCTATCTTGTATTATTGTTATCTTTGCTCATAGGCCGCCAGGGAATGAATTCCCTGTCTAATAGCTAAAGTCCTCTGAAGAGGACTGAAAAGAATATGTTATTTTTTTCAAAAAAATTTGATACTATTTATTTAGTCCTCTTTGAGAGGACTTGAGCTGTGAGCCAGGGAATTAATTCCCTGGCGGAATGTTGGGTAGCGGGTAGTAATAGTCTATTGTTAATAATCTTTATTATTAAATCCTAAAAATCTGTGATTCAAAACTCGACTAAAATACCTACAAATAACATTCAAACAGGATGGCACGGCCACCTCAATTTAGTCTACGCTAACCGCAGCGGTGCAACTCAAATCATTCACAATCAAATGCAAGCGCCCCTCAAGGTGCAGCGTCCGTTTTATCCTGAAGGGAAAGAGATTTGCCACAGCGTCATTTTGCACACGGCTGGGGGAGTTGTCGGGGGCGATCGACTTTCCAGCCATTTTAACCTCCAACCCAACGCCCAAGCCTTGATTACCACGGCCGCCGCTGGTAAAATCTATCGCAGCAGCGGACTAGAATCACAACAAAATATTGACATTCAGCTAGATACTGGTGCTAATTTAGAATGGCTGCCACAGGAAACAATAGTTTTTGACGGCGCAATATATCGGCAAAATTTGCGGGTAGAATTAGCACCAACAGCAAGGATTTTACTGTGGGAAATTACCAGATTTGGACGCAGTGCTAGGGGCGAAAAGTTCTTGTCTGGAGAATGGCGATCGCACACCGAAGTCTGGCAACAAAACAGCCCTTTATGGATTGACAGACAATTGCTCAAAGGTGGAGAAAAAATGCTCGAAAGCCCTCACGGTTTAGCAGGAAAACCCGTAGTCGCTACCCTCGCTTGGGTAGGCGAACCCGTTACAACCGAACTCGTGGAAAAAGTGCGAAATTTGCCATCTGAGGCAACAATTTATCCTGGTAATTCCACCGTCGGCGTGACTCGTATTCCTAACGGTTTGCTGTGCCGATATCGCGGTACATCCACCACCGCAGCTAGAGACTGGTTTGTCAGCATTTGGCACTTGCTGCGCTTATCTTTTTCACAACGCCCTTGCTGTTTGCCTAGAGTTTGGATAAAATAGGATGATCTTTGAGTTTCAAATCTATGATAGTATAAAAAACTAGCATTGAAAAGCTAGCGCTACTGATAATTAAACTCTCACAAATAATTCGATCGCACTTACAAGAATAAAAATGCAACTCACCCCCCAAGAAAAAGACAAACTGCTGATTTTCACCGCAGCCCTCGTAGCAGAGCGCCGGAAACAAAGAGGTTTAAAGTTAAACTATCCAGAAGCACTAGCTTACATTTCCGCAGCCATTTTAGAAGGAGCCAGAGATGGTCTCACGGTCGCCGATTTAATGAGTTATGGAACAACTCTCCTGACGCGGGAAGATGTGATGGAAGGGATACCAGAAATGGTGCATGAAGTCCAGGTTGAGGCGACTTTTCCCGATGGAACTAAACTCGTTACAGTACACGATCCGATCCGTTAAAAAATCAACCACAGAGACTCACAGGAGGAAAAAATGATTCCAGGGGAAATGATGGTTTTAGCAGGTGAAATAGAACTAAATGCAGGGCGTAAAACAGTACGGTTGCTGGTAGGAAATAAGGGCGATCGCCCGATCCAAGTTGGTTCCCACTACCATTTTTACGAAGCTAACGAAGCCTTAGAATTTAATCGAGAACAAGCAAAAGGAATGCGATTGGATATTCCGGCGGGAACAGCAGTTAGATTTGAACCCGGAGATGAAAGGGAAGTGCAATTAGTACCTTTTGTAGGTAGTCGTGAAGTCTACGGCTTTAATGGAAAAGTGAATGGTGAGTTAGATGGATGAGATAAAACTCGACTATTATCAATAAAAATGAAGTAAGGAGTGCATTAATATGAGTTATAGAATGGATCGCCGCGCCTACGCGGAAACCTTCGGGCCGACAACGGGCGATCGCGTGCGTTTAGCCGATACAGAATTATTCATAGAAGTTGAAAAAGACTTCACAACCTACGGGGATGAAGTTAAATTTGGTGGTGGCAAAGTCATTCGCGACGGCATGGGACAGTCGCCTATTTCTAATGCTGACGGCGCAGTTGACACGGTAATTACTAATGCTTTAATATTAGATTGGTGGGGAATTGTCAAAGCAGATGTTGGGATTAAAGAAGGCAAGATTTTAAAAATTGGCCAAGCCGGAAATCCTTACATTCAAGACAGAGTAGATATTGTTATCGGGCCCGGTACAGAAGTAATTGCCGGCGAAGGAATGATTCTCACTGCCGGGGGAATTGATACTCACATTCACTTTATTTGTCCGCAACAAATTGAAGTAGCGATCGCCTCCGGCATCACTACAATGATCGGCGGCGGTACAGGCCCCGCAACGGGTACAAACGCCACCACTTGCACTCCGGGGCCTTGGCATATGTACCGAATGCTGCAAGCAGCCGACGCTTTCCCCGTAAATCTAGGATTTTTAGGTAAAGGAAATAGCAGTCAACCCCAAGCATTAATTGAACAAATATTGGCCGGTGCAATGGGTTTGAAACTCCACGAAGATTGGGGAACTACACCAGCAACGATCGACACTTGTTTGAGTGTCGCTGACGAGTACGACGTACAAGTTGCAATTCACACCGACACTCTCAACGAAGCGGGATTTGTGGAAGCTACAATTGCCGCTTTTAAAAATCGGGCGATCCACACTTACCACACCGAAGGTGCAGGCGGCGGACACGCGCCGGATATTATTAAAGTCTGCGGGCAAGCTAATGTTTTGCCCTCGTCAACTAACCCGACTAGGCCTTACACAGTCAATACTTTAGAAGAACATTTAGATATGTTGATGGTATGCCACCATTTGGATCGAGGTATTCCTGAAGATGTGGCTTTTGCTGAATCGAGAATTAGAAGGGAAACTATTGCTGCTGAGGATATTTTGCACGATTTAGGTGCGTTTAGCATGATTTCTTCTGACTCTCAGGCGATGGGAAGAGTGGGAGAGGTGATTATTCGGACTTGGCAAACGGCTCATAAAATGAAGGTTCAAAGGGGTAATTTACCCCCCCTAACCCCCCCTTACCAAGGGGGGGAAACAGAGGAAGTTAACGATAATTTTAGGGTAAAGCGGTACATTGCGAAATATACAATTAATCCGGCAATTACTCACGGAATTAGTCAGTATGTCGGTTCGGTGGAAGAGGGGAAATTGGCGGATTTGTGTTTGTGGCGGCCGGCTTTTTTTGGGGTGAAACCGGAACTGGTAATTAAAGGAGGGGCGATCGCCTACGGGCAGATGGGAGATGCTAACGCCAGCATTCCTACACCGCAACCGGTGCATATGAGGCCTATGTTTGGGAGTTTTGGCGGTGCGATTGGGGCGACCTGTCTGACGTTCGTTTCGCAAGCTGCGCGCGATCGAGATATTGCCGCACAGCTAGGTTTACAAAAGCCAACTGTAGCAGTTTCCGGGACACGGCAGATTAGTAAAAGAGATATGAAACTCAACGATTATTTGCCACAAATGGAAGTCAATCCAGAAACTTATGAAGTTAGGGCGGATGGGGAATTGTTAACTTGCGAACCGGCAACAGTTTTGCCAATGGCGCAGCGCTACTTTTTGTTTTAACTGATATTTTGCACCATTTTCAGCAACAGGCAAGATGCCTGTTCCACAAAATATAAATTTTCTTGTGGAACAGGCACCATTTTCAGCAACAGGCAAGATGCCTGTTCCACAAAATATAAATTTTCTTGTGGAACAGGCATCTTGCCTGTTCATAAAAGGCTAATTCACAATGGTGCAATATCTCTGTTTTAACCGATTATACAATCATGTAGCGGCGGGTTTTACCAACAATATTTGCCCAAAACCGACAATCTCAAAAATCCGCCCCCACCCAACAGCAAATCTTCATCTTACTTCATTCTGGATTTAATTTCGTGTTAGAAAAGTTGAGCGATCGCACTATCAAACCCTGGCACAAAAACCAAAAATAAAGTGCAATATTAATCCCGCTCAACAGCTTCGGAATTCCCTCTGACAAGCTGGAGACAATTTCATTTTTCAGAGGCAGCGCTTCTGCAAAAAAAGCAACAAATAACAAACCAACGCCACTCAGCAGTAAATGGTAAGGAGTCGAGCGAATTTGCTTCCGAAAAGTCAATCCGTAAGCCGCAGCCACCCAGGCGTAAAATATGACGATCGTTACTTTCGGAAAACCCGCACGCCCCAGATGAACGTGGGTGCGAAAAACTTCATTGAACAGAAAGCAACCTGCAAACAGTGCCGAATATAAAATAAATCGATTTTCTGGGCGATGGGGTTGAATAATTCTCAGCAATCCAAAGGTAAAAGCGCACACCATTACCGATAAATAAAATAACATTTGAAACGCAAAAAAAAAGAAACCTGCACCCGGATACGTGGCAGAGCAAGGCGGCAAAAATAACCCTTTTACCGAAGAACCGAATAAACTCAGACACGCCGTCACTAGCCCAACTAGCACTAAAGTTACACTATTGAACAAAAAAACTGTTTTATAATTTGCCATAGTTAATAACTAAAAACTAACAACAGTATATTGCGCGTCAAACCATTTTTTGCTATGGCTTTGGCATGGGGGGTTCCGAAACCGGCTTTTTTACGAAAATACTGGGTTGTGACCCGCATATTCGGTAAAAAACCCGGTTTCTCTGTCGGAGTGCGTAAGTCGCGATCGTGTTCTTTGAGTAAAGGTGAAATATTCGGTGAAAAGACAAAGCATTGCTGTGTTTCTACAGCAGGCAATTGAGACTTGGCAGATATCTAAACAGATCTGAATAGTTGCTGCCTATTATTTCTAGACTCGCTTTCCGACCTAAATGATCGAGAATTTGTAATGCCCCTTCATCAGGTTGTGTCTGGCTTATTTGCAGCAATTCCTCGCTCTCATTAACACCCTCTTCATCTATAGTAATCCTAAATGAGTTGTGAGAAACAGGCATAGGTAAAAAGCTTTGAAAAGTCAATGAGATTCATGCTCAAAGAAGACGACTAACGGCTCGGAGACAATCTCGCATTACCAATTACCAATTCCCAGTTAGCCGTGCATTTCTCCATTTGGCATGATTGTACCGCGCAACTGAGCTCCCGCTAAATTAGCACTGCTCAAATCTGCCCTAATCAAAGTTGTGCGGTGCAAAATTGCATCCCGCAACTCTGTTCTAGCCAGGTAAGCATCAGTCAGATCGGCTTCACTCAAATTTGCCTGATTAAAGTTAGCTCGACTCAAATCAGCCCTCACCAAATTAGCTCGACTCAAGTCAGCCATAACTAAATTAGCATTGCTCAACTTAACATCAGGAAGAAATGCACCTTGCAAGTTAGCGCCCGCCAATTCAGCATCAATTAAGACAGCTCTTTCCAACCTAGCACTTGTCATTACAGCCCAGGAAAAATTCGTTTCTATCAAAGTTGCTTCAGTCAAAAATGTGCCATCTAAAATAGCTTCGCTCAAATTCGCCTGAGTCAAATTTGCTTCCTGCAGAGATGCTTCAGTCAAGTTCGCTTGACTGAGATTAGCTTTAGTTAAATCTGCACCTAGCAAGTTGACGCCCCGCAAATCGGCACCTTGAAAATTTGCACCCCGCAAGTTTGCACCCTCAAAAATCCGCTGCTCCTTGCGCAAATTTGCACCGCGCAAGCAGGCACCGCGCAAATCCGCACCTTGCAAATTGACTCCTCGCATATCTGCATCGGTCAAATTTGCATCGATAAAAACTGCCAAAGAGATGTTAGCTTTGCGAAAGTCTGCACCTTGCAAAGTAGCTCCATGGAAGTCGGCATCGGACAAATTTGCTCCGCTCAAGTTGGCCTGATTCAAATTAGCACCATACAACTTTGCAGTAGTTAAATTTGCGCGCTGAAGGTTAATTCTACTCAGGTACGACATCGCTAAGTTTGCACCCCAGAGGTCAGCACTGCTTAAATTTACCCCAATTAAATCGGCACCCCTCAGGTAGACGCCTCTAAGATTTATACCTTGAAAATCTAGTTCTCCTGATGTATATCGCCTTAAAATTTCGCTGGCATTCATGTTTTTTGTTGTTACTTGGGCAAAATATACTATTTCTAGACTTCTTGATTTACAGTCCTCGCCTTGCCGACTTAATTTGTGTCGCCCCAGACTTGAGTCTGGGCATTTAATGAGTTTGATTCACAAATTCTTGAGTCCAAGCGACTGTTTTGTTTCCTAACTGCCGCCCGTGAATTTTCACGTGAGTAAGATATTGTGATTGTAAAGTACACAGTTTTTTGTGAATGTATATAGCTGTACCCTGTTGGTTTGGTACTTGGGTAGACTCCAGAATGACGTGGAGCCAACCGTCTTTAAATCCCGCTGTAGCACCAATTCCTTTTGGCTGTAGCAATTGATTGATCAATTGGGCGATCGCCTTTGGTTTGCCTTGTTTTGCCATTTCCACAAGCTGATACTGATTTGGTTTCTGGCTAGAGAGTTGCTGCTCTGTTTCGGAAATATTTTCTACAATATTATCCTGCGTTTCTGAAGAAGATATCCCGTTTTCTCTTAACTCCACTTCGCTCAAAATTTCGATTAATTTGTCGGTAAATCCCTGAACTATTCCCAAATAATCTCTGAGACTTTTATATTTCCAGTTCAAACGATCGTCTGCACTTTCTGTATAAAGTTTTTTGTTCAAAGCAGATTCTAACTCGCTGAAGATATTTTCTATTTGCGCCGTTGCGAAGTTAGCACTTTGAGTGACTAACCCTTTCATTTCTTCTTCCAATCCCAACTTGCGTTTGATGGAATCGCTAATATTTAGCGTAACCGGAGCTGCCGGAGCGAAACTGTCTAGAATTGTCGGCGTTTCTGCCACTAGGAATGTTTCTACCAATTCCTGTCTGAAATCGGCAGCGGAATTATTGCTGCTGGTTTCAGGTTCTTTAAAATTTACATTTTCTGCCGTGTCCGGCACTAAGTAACTGTTTAGGGGGTCATAATGATAGTGAGTTGGAGCAGCTTGAATGATTTGAGTAATATCCCCAGGCTCAAAATAATCGCTGCGCCTGTCAATCTGCTTGATCTCTTCATAAAGACTGTTGTTTAAATGCGTCTGATCGTAATCTTCGCTAGCAGAATCTTCGGAGCGCTCGCGTTCTTCCTGTTGTAATTTTGCGTAACAAGGATTCATCGCTTTGATAATCACGCTAGCCGCTTGGTCGCATTCATCTGTGTTGTCGAGATTGCCCGCCGTTGTGTACAACTGAGATTCGAGCTCGGTCAGCGTGGGACAAACATTAAACAGTTCTCGCAGCAGATTGTCAAGTTCTTGGCTTTTCAGCAGGAGCAAGTCGCGATCGCTAAAAGTAAACTGGTGATAAAGACTAGAAAAAATTAGGACTTTAGCCCTCAGCGGATTTGTTTGCTGCAAAATTTTTTGTCGGACATCAAATAAATTACCGGGGTTTCTTTCCCTTTTTTTGCTGGTGGATAGTTCAGAACTGAAGTGCTCTTCAAATGCGGGTGATTCCTGACCGCCAAAACTAGATATGTTTGTTTCTAATTTGGTGAAGTCTTCAAATTCATACAGCCTGCTAAGCTGACAGACTATGAGGTCGGATACTAAAGCATACTCGTTTTTTTTATTAACCTTAGAAACTATATTATTTAAAACAGCTTCAATATCTTCTAACCTGCTATATTTGGCGCAGAGTTCTTCGATTAAACTCCTTACATCTGCGCTGGCGAGTTGGGCAGGATCGTTTTCCCAAAAGTCTTTACAAGCAAAAAATAATATTTTTTTAAGGCGCGAGAGATGGACATCTTGTTCTAATTCGCGAACAACTTCATCTAAAATAGATAAAGGTTTCATAGTTTTCCTCTCCAAAAAATACCCTGTCAACAGTCAGCAAGAAATAATACAATTATACCACATTTGATAAATGCAAGACTTTGATACGATCGTAATTGGCAGCGGTATTGGCGGCTTAGTCGCCGGCTCGATGCTAGCTCGCTACGGCAAGCGGGTTCTCGTATGCGAGAGCCACACCATAGCGGGCGGGGCAGCTCACAGCTTTTCGCGCCGGGGATTTCACTTTGATTCGGGGCCTTCTTTTTATTGCGGTTTGACTGACCCGCAGTCGTTTAATCCTTTGCGGCAAGTTTTTGATGTTTTAGAGGAATCGATCGCAGCAATTTCCTACGATCCCCTGGGGCATTACCATTTTCCAGAGGGAAGTTTGCCGGTTTATTCTGATGCGAGAAGTTACTTAGATGCTGTAGCTAAGTTCGCACCGCAAGGTGCTGTAGAATTGCAGCAATTTCAACAAAATTTATTAGTTTTGTATGAAGCTTTGCGTGGAATTCCGGCTTTAGCCCTGAGATCCGACTGGCAATTGATACCTGTTTTGCTGTCTCGGTACTCGCCTGCGTTGCTGAAGTTGTTGCCGTTGGTAGGTGCGATCGCGGGTTCTGCTGGTTCCTTGATGGATCGGGACGTGCGCGACCCTTGGGTGCGGCGTTTGATCGATTTGGAGTGCTTTTTGCTGTCGGGTTTGAAAGCGCACGAAACTGTCGCCCCGGAAATAGCTTTTATGATTGGCGAACGATCGCGCTGTGCGATCGAATATCCTGTAGGTGGCAGCGGTGCGATCGTCGATGCTTTAGTCAGAGGCTTGCAGCGCTGGGGAGGAAAATTGCGCCTGGGATCTCCCGTCGAGCAAATATTAGTTGAATCCGGCAAAACCACCGGCGTTCGCTTGAAAAATGGCGAAGTTATCCGCGCCCCAATTGTCATTTCAAATGCCACCGTCTGGGATACTTATACAAAATTACTGCGGCCTGAAGATTTGCCGGAAAGCTACCGAAAAACCTCCTTGTCAATGCCCGCAGTAGACAGTTTCATGCACCTGCATTTAGGAATTAAAGCCGAAGCACTCGAAGGTTTGACCGGCCACCACGTCGTCGTTCACGACAGCAAGATTGACATTACAGTACCCGGAAATACTTGCATGATTTCAATTCCTACAGTGTGGGATGCAACTCTCGCGCCGCCCGGACATCACGCCGTTCACGCTTATACATTGGAACCTTACGAAGGTTGGGAGTACGGCGATGGTTATCAGGAAAGAAAACGAGAGCGATCGCAATCTCTGTTTCAAGCTTTAGAAAAAATTATACCTGATTTGCGATCGCGGATAGTCTTAGAGTCGATCGGCACACCGCTAACCCACGCCCGATTTTTGCGCCGATATCAAGGAACTTACGGGCCTGCAATCGCCGCCGGAAAAGGCACATTTCCCGGGCCGCAAACACCAATCAAAGGCTTGTATCGGGTGGGAGACAGCACCATGCCGGGAATTGGCGTACCCGCCGTCGCAGCCTCAGGTATTTTGTGCGCGAATACTTTGGTAAATTCCGATGTGACAGCACAATTTTTGTAAATTGGTAGAGGAAGCGGGCGGGTTTTGCCAAAGATATGTTCGGCAACTCCAAAAATAGATCGACCCGCCCTCTCGTAACCCGTAAACTGCTTTCTGGGGCGCTGATAAGTGCTAAAAACTGATTATCCACCAGCGGCAAAAGCGCCCATAATTGCGATCGACAAAGCCAAACCGGGCAACAGCAGCAATCCTAACATCAAAGCATCGTGTCCGCTCATTATTTTCTCCTGATATTTACGTTCAACATTATACTATATAAACCGCCATCTTGCCTCGACCTTACGAATTAAAACCGACATATAGATTCAGGATTGACAGGGCAAATTTTATTAACAATGGGATTTCCGCGCAAGTCCAAGGTAGTTAAATTTTGCAAACATTGCAGGGAACTGATATCTGAGATTTGATTGTTGTACAAGTCAAGCAAAAATAACTTATTTAAAGCTTGCAGCGCGCTGCTATCGGAAATTGGATTGTTGAACAGATAAAGTTCAGTCAAATTAGTTAAAGATTTCAGCGGACTGATATCTGATATTTGATTGTTACCGAGGTTGAGTTCAATTAAATTAGTGAGCGATGTCAAAGGACTAATATCTGATATTTTATTTTGGAATAAGACCAATTTATTTAAGTTAGTTAGAGAACCCAGCGGAGTCAGGTCAGATATTTCATTTCCGAAGAGAAACAGCGTATTGAGATTTTTTAAGGAAGCCAGCGGGGTGATATCCGATATTTTATTATTGTAAAGGTAGAGTGTCTGGAGTTCAGTTAAATTGGCCAGAGGAGCGAGATCGGAAATTTGATTGTTGTAGAGAATCAGTGCATTTAAGTTAGTTAAATTTTTCACCGGAGTGATGTCGGAAATTTTGTTGTCAAACAAGACAAGTGCGGTAAGATTAGTTATATCTGCCAGGGGACTGATGTCTGAGATTTGATTGGTATCGAGAACGAGTCTTGTCAGATTTATTAGAGATGAAAGCGGACTGATATTTGATATTTGATTGACATCTATAATCAGAGTTTTCAGGTTAGTTAAATATTGCAGGGCGGCGATGTCAGATATTTGATTACTGCCGAGGATGAGATTAGTAAGTTGAGTGAAAGATGAGAGGGGGCTGATATCGGTAATTTGAAGATTTTTGAGGTTAAGTTCTTTTGTATTAGAAAGCAGTTCGTTGGCTCGATCGCACTCGGAAGTGTCTGATATTTGCAACAGTATTTCTACCGTATGTTTGGCGCTGGAAGAGAGAGTTTCTTTGTGCAAACACCAATCTAAAAAGTTATTATAAGTTGTTGTCATGGGATTTTAGATTTGCGATTTTAGATTTGCGATTTTAGAGTCGCGCGAAACCTAATTATGTAGGGTGCGCAATGCGCACCTTACCGCTGTAGCGCCTCAAACGACTTTTTGTGTAAGTCCTAGATTTGCGATTTTCGATAAGTATAGCAATTCTATTTCATTTGTAAATGAGATTTTTTTCGGGTTTTGAGAAATTTCAGCAAAAATTGTGTAAAGTAATCTTAACATCCTTAATTGAATTGCATTCGCAGGAGCCAAGAGCCAACTATGACACCAGAACTAATTTTTAATGCCGGTAATCTGTTCGTTGTGCCTTTCTGGGCAATTATGATTTTATTACCCAACTGGGGAATTACCCGAAAAGTGATGAATTCTTTTATTCCGTTTGCCGTGCTAGCCGTTTTGTACATATATTTGTTTGGTAGCAGTCTAACTGCGGAAAATGCGGCAGCTTTGTCCAATCCCAAGCTAGCAGATATTGCTAAGTTTCTGGGGGAGGAAACGGCTGCGGCTACGGGATGGATACATTTTTTAGTGATGGACTTGTTTGTCGGGCGCTGGATTTATTGGGAAGGACAGCGGACAGGAGTTTGGACGGTTCATTCTTTGGCTTTATGTTTTTTTGCTGGGCCCATGGGATTGCTTTCTCATATTGTAACTGCTTGGATTACTCAAAGGTTTTTCCCGAATTCTGAGGAGGCGGAAACTGTTACTTCATCGGTTTAGGCAGAGGGTTTTTAATACCTTGGATGTTATATCGCATCCGGTTGCATCGGAATGATTAAACCGCGAAGGCGCTCTTGTCGGGAAGGAAGAGAAAGAAGAAGGTGCAGTTCTTCCTTCGCGCTCTTTGCGTCTTCGCGGTTCATTTAATCTTACTATCTAACAGAACTCGATCTAATACAAGTCCCAATCAAACGGAATTGATATCAATCATCCATTTCTGGACGCAGAACGTAATTAAGCTGTCGCGCATTTAAATTTTATATTCAGGGCGGGCGGGACGCCCACCCCACAAAACTTTGATTTTTTTTACAGACAATTTAAAAGCCGCAACAGCTTATGTAGGGTGCACCTAAAGCACTTTACCGCTAGAAGTTGGGTTGGGGCTGGTTTATAAGTACCTAGTATGTGAATTGCAGATAGGGTGAACTCGCCCGTACAGAATTTTAAGAATTGGCTAGGGGCAGCACTAAACGAGCCACAATTAAATTGTTTTCTAACATTTCTAAAGAAAAGTTTCCCCCCATTAAGCGTACTGCTCGCTGACAAATTAAGAGATTTTGCACGATCGACCTATTTGCAGAAACGGCTAATATATCGGGTTGGAAACCGCCGTTGAAGGCAGCAATTAACTGTCGATCGCACGCGCCGCTATCGATCACAGACAATTCTAGCAAACCTTGCCCCAACAACTCAAAACGAATCTCAATCTTGTCACCAACTCCAGAGCGCCTGCAAGCAGCCGCCAGCAATTCGCACAGGATCAAATCCAGCTTGATACTGTCCCCGCGAACGCTCAAAGTCTGGCCAGCAGGCATCGACACAGCAGTTTCTCTGTGGACTTCCAGCAAGACTTGCGACTGTTTGACCAGGGAGGCCGTTCGATCGATCGATCGCCTCAGCAAAGCGCTCACAGGCACCGCATCTTGTACGAATTGCAACCGCCACTGCTCCTGTTTCAGCAGCAAATGAGTTGACCCCAAAGCATTGCCAATTTGCCGCAAAACCTGTTGGTAGCGCAAAGTTTTCAGAGCATCCTTTTGTTCCTTCGCCGACTGGAAAATCGACTGACTCAACTCCCCCAACTCCTTCACCCCCGCTGCCACAGTGCGGTAAAACTCTTCAAAACGGCGCTGTTTGTACCAATTGAGCAGCTCCAGATCCAATCGCTGCGACTCCTGGGCCGATTGCACCGCCAAATACCTGCGCCACCAAGCCAACTGAGATGCCATCGAGCTGAGTAAACTCACCGACAACTCCGACCACTGGCGGCCCGGAGCGTCTGCAGCCACCACAATGCCCGCCGGAGCGTGTTCTGGGGCCGTCCGCAGCGCCACTGTCAGAATCTCGCCAATTCCCGGACTGCGGAGCCACCGCTTCGTCGCCTGTGGCAGTTGGCTCGTGCTCTGTTGCAGCACGCCCCCTTCTGCCAGGGTTTGTTGGATCAAAGCATCTGTTTGGACAGGAATCACCGCCTCGGGATTGAGGGCAAATACGGGATTGGCAGCTAGGGCCGTCGCAATTGAACCTTCCTCCTCACCGGGATTCCAAGTAATTACGGCTACTAAAGGACAGGAAATTGTCTGGGAAAGGTGTTGAGCAAAGTTACGATCGAGCTTTTGCAGCGGCAACTCTGGGAACAACGTCGGTGAAGCTGCAGATATCGGTTGCCCAGATTGCTCCTCAGGAGAATGCTGCAAAACCGCCAAACCCGATTTGAGCGAGCGCTCAAATTGCTGATATTTGTCGATTTCCGCACTCTGCTGCCACGAGTGCAGGATCAATCCTAGCTGTTGGCTCACTAGCCCAACTAATTCTTGCTCAGATCGCCTCCAAGTGCGAGTTGCACTGTGCCCGACAACCAGTAAACCCTCGATCGATTTTCGATTGGCGATTTTCGATTTTAGATTGGGGTTTTCTCCCTCTTCCTTTTTCCTCCGAGTGGTCGATGCCAAAAGCGATCGCACCCCCGCCTCCGCCAGCACTTCCCGCCAAGGGCCCAACCGCCCGTCTTCTTCCCAATTTTCAATAGCCACAGGTGCGCTTTCTTGCAACAGCCCCACGTCAGCCACATCTAGGGCGTTGAGCGGCGACGGCACTGGCCTGCGGTTGCGGGGGAAATTTTGGCAGACAATCTCAAAGCGATTTTCTTCTTCGCCGTACAGCAGCAGCAAAAAGTATTCGCATTTGAGCCGCCCGCACAACTGCTCGGCGGTATTTTTCAAAGTCGCCTCCCAGTCAGCATCGCTGTAGATGGCGCGAGCTATTCCGGCAGTTAAATCTCGATCGATCTCAATTTGCTGAATTTTCTCCTCCATCTCCGACACCGGAGCCGTCAGAGCCACTAACTGCGCCACTCCCCGCAGGTAATGCTTTTCATTGTCTTGCCAAATCCGGGGTTCGCTGGCTTCGACTGCCAAAAATCCCAACAATTCCCCTTCCGAAACAATCGGCGCAGCCAACAGAGAGCGAGCGCGGATTTGCTGCATTAACCGCCCCGTCAGCTCAGTTTTCAGAGAACTTTGAGATTCACCGATCCAAACCATTTCTTCCCTGCCCAAAGCCTGATAAAATTCGCCCAAGTCTTGGACGGTGATGCCCGAAGCCGGTCGCTCGGGCCCGCCCAAACCCTGAGCAACTTGGCGGTTGCTGACTCGCCGCCAAAAATAGCGCCGCTCTCGCTCGAACCAATAAATATTGGTGCGCGTCGGCTCGATAAATTCATGAGCTTGTTCGACAACAGCTTGCAAGTATTGGTCGAGCGATCGCAGTTCCCCCAACTGCGAAATCAGCGCTAAAAGAGACTCGTCTGGGTGTTTGACTTGTTGTCGCTGCCAGTCTTTTTCTATTTGGTAAAGAGCAGTTGCCAGCGCTCCAAATACGATCGCCAACTGCGTTTTTTCCCCCGATTTTGGCGACGCTCCCCACAGGTCAGTCCCGAGCAAAATCACGCCGTAGCAGCGGTCTTTGTAGCGGAGCGGAAACAGAGTCGTGCCTTGAATATTGAAAGTTTGAGCTGCTTTGCGCCATTCTCCGGCTCTACTTTCCGATCGCAAATCCGGGACTCCCACCGGCCGGAGTTGAATCACCACTTGTTCCAGCAAATCCCCCGGACTGAGGGCAAACCGCTGTTTGAGAAAAGACAGGTCGCCGTTAGGAGTCATGCCACCTTTCCCGAACAATCTGTGGGCCTGTCGATCGTACAACCCGATCCAAATCAACCGCCAGTCAAATTCCGCTTGCAAGTAACCCAGTGTGGTCGAAAGCAGCACTTCAACATTCTCCTCTTCTCGCAGAGTCTGGAGAACCCGCTCCAGGGCCGCGATTTGTTCGTCTAAATCCTTCGGTCTTTGCTGCTGCCCCATTTCCAAGCTTCCCCGCACTTTTGTTCAATTTAAAATTACCAACTTAAAAATTTAAAAAATTAAAATGGAAAACAATCAACTTATAATATAATCGTCTCACTTATCCTTTAATCTCAAACATTGCATAAAGTCGATCGAAGTTGAAGTAACAACCTCGTCTTTGCTGTCGGCTCGTGAATACTTTTATTTCCCTTCTGATTTCTCATTTGTAAACTGCCCCAGTACAAGTCATTGGATATTTATCAATCAGGTGTACGGCCGCTGTTGTTTTCCGTATTGAAAACCGATGCCGAGTGGCTGCACAACCGCACTCTTCAAGTCCTCGAACTCGCAGCCCGAACTCAGTCAAACCCCGCAACCAGCCAAATGCTCTCCCGATTGCAGAAATCTTTGGGAGTGCAAGATTCTCGCCTCGAACAATATTTGTGGGGACTGAGCTTTAAAAATCCTGTCGGCTTGGCCGCGGGATTTGATAAAAACGGCGTAGCTGCTGAGATTTGGGCAAATTTTGGCTTTGGCTTTGCCGAACTCGGCACTGTCACTTGTCAACCGCAGCCGGGAAACCCCCAACCTCGCTTGTTTCGCTTGACGGACGACTGTGCAGCCCTCAACCGCATGGGATTTAACAATCAAGGAGCCGCGGCAATGGCAGCCCGGTTTCAGGCAGCACAGAAACAGTCAAAATTCGATGCCTCGCGCCCCATGCCTCAGTCTCGGTTCCCCTTGGGCATCAATCTCGGTAAATCTAAGGTAACACCGTTAGAGCAGGCAGCAGCGGACTATTTGGAGAGTTTTAAGCTGCTCAAAGATTGGGGCGACTATTTTGTAGTCAACGTTTCGTCTCCGAATACGCCTGGGTTGCGATCGCTCCAAGATGCTGCTGGGCTCAGCACAATTTTGGAAATTTTGCAACAGGAAAATCAGGGAATCAAGCCAATTTTAGTCAAGATTGCGCCGGATTTGGAGTCGGAGGCGATCGTATCTATCCTCGACTTAGCAAAAACCTACCAACTAGCAGGAATTATCGCCACAAATACCACCATCCGCCGCGACGGATTGAAAACACAAATATTGCGAGAAACAGGCAAACCAATCGCCGAAGAAGCCGGGGGAATTAGCGGGCTTCCAGTGCGAGAGCGATCGACAGAAGTAATCCGATTTATCTGGAAATATACAAAAGGCGAATTACCCATAATTGGAGTTGGTGGCATTTTCACCGCCGAAGATGCTTGGGAAAAAATAGCCGCCGGTGCGAGTTTAATTCAAGTTTACACTGGTTGGGTTTACGAAGGACCTTGGATGGTGCGTCGGATTCTCCAAGGTTTGTTGCAAAAGTTAGAAGAACGCGGATTTAGTTCTATTTATGAGGCAGTAGGTTCGGACAATCAATAGACATAGAACTGTTGACAGTTGACGGTTGACTGTTGCCTGTTGACTGTAGAAGGAGGGGTCAAAAAAATGAAAATTGCGCGAATTATTTGTTGGCAGCTTGATTCGACTTTACGCCCGACGATTAAGCGCGGATTTGATATCATTCCGGCCTGACTGCCGGAATTGATATGACTCACAGTGCGATCGCTAAAAAAACTATCAGGCAACACTATACCAACAGTTCCCTAACATTAATACTACAAGAAATCTTTTGTTTTCGAGCGATTTCAATCACTCTTACATCAAAAGTAAATCGGCGCTCAAAATCTTCAACACTCTTAATAATTAGATTTATCTAACACGAATCTAATCAAATATTTCCGCTAATTTCAAAGCATTAACTTGAGCTTGAGCTTTATGCAGCGACTCCTGCCATTCCCTTTCTGGATCGCTATCAGCAACAATCCCCGCACCCACTTGTCCCCAAACAACTCCCCCCGTCGTACCGTCACTTTTTGGTGCATATAAAAGGGTGCGAATCAAAATATTTAAATCCAGGTTGCCGCGCCAGTCCAAATAACCGCAGGAACCGTAGAATAAATTGCGCTTCACGGGTTCCAATTCTTCGATGATTTCCAGACAGCGCACTTTCGGACAACCTGTAATCGTACCCCCCGGAAATACCCCTCGAATTAAGTCGATCGCGTCGCAATCTCCTCTTAATGTACCGATAACATTACTGACGAGGTGCATCACGTGACTGTAGCGTTCAATGGTCAGAAATTCGTTAACTTTTACCGAACCCCATTCACAAACCCTCCCGATATCGTTGCGCTCTAAGTCAACTAACATAATATGTTCGGCTCTTTCTTTGATATTCTCTATTAATTCCTGTGCTAACTGCTCATCTTTAATGTAGGTTAAACCTCGCGGTCGCGTTCCCGCGATCGGTCTAGTATCCACTTTTTTTCCTAATAATTGAACGAGTCTTTCCGGCGAACAACTAACTATCGCCCCCCACGGAGTTTGCCAATAACTTGCAAAAGGCGAAGGATTGATCCGTTGCAAAGCGCGGTAAATTGACCAACTACTGCAATCTGTACGGGCTTCAAACCGCAAAGATAAATTAGCCTGAAAAATATCGCCCGCATGAATATACTTCTGAGCTTTTCGCACTATTTCTTTATACTCACTCTGAGAGAATTGGAAAATAGGAGTAGCGGAATTTTGTTGATAATTTTCCGGTAAATTATGCTCGATTATTTCTCGCTCGGTTTGCTCTAATTTATCCTGCATAACATCGAGGTGAGAAGGTTGACTCGCAGCCAACCAGAGAATTTGCGTTTGACAGTCTAAAACCGCAAAAGATTCTGGTTCGTACCAACAGCTAACCGGGAAAGGAAGCGGATCGGTATTGAGTTGGGGCAGGTGTTCGATTTCCCATGCTAAATCATAACCTAGCCATCCCAACCAACCCCCACTAAAAGGAATCTCCGGCGGTACATTCACTGCTGAATTTTGCTGTTGAGAGTCCAAAAGAGCGCGCAAAAAAGGTAATATTTCACCTACTGGCGGTGTCCATAGCTGAGATTGACCGTCAATTATCCGGGGAGAACCTGCACAAATAGAATATCGTGCCAAGTTAGTAGAAGATGTAACTGGACTTTCTAGTAGAACGGCCATATCGCGGGGGAAACCAGATATTGAGCTTGCACTGTCGGCAGTTTTACCGAGAAATAAAATTTGAAAAATCTCAGAGCCGCTGCGCTGATTTAGCGGAAGCTTTCGCCAATGCCAAGGTTGTATTGGTTTCATAATAAATTGCACTATGGTTAACACTTTCAGGACTTACGCAACAAGTCTATTTTGGCACTATTTGTAGTAGTAACTTGCACAGATAGCACCTACTAAAATCGATTGAAAGCGTTATGTTAGCCATTGCTTACAACTTTCCAAACATCTCGGTTTGCCGCTTTTTGGAGGCGTATCCAGCCCCTAACGGAGTTAATGAGAAATAGAGTTTGGCTACTGTGCAAATCCTCTAAGGTAATTAATTGTTCTCTGATTTTTCCCTCCTCTAAAAGTTGAGAACGAAACGTCCCCGGTAATAAACCGCACTTGACCGGAGGTGTGATGAGACCTGCGGGTGTATCGATCACGATATTGGCGATCGTGGATTCGGTGATAACTCCATCTTGATTCCACAGAAAGACATCCTGATATTCGGGCTGCGACTCCAAAGCCATTGTATAAGGCAATCGGTAAGTTGTCTTGTGGTAAAGAAATGGGTTTTGAGAATCGATCGGTTTGCGGGCAATTCCCACAGATGCACCGACTTTTAAGATACCGCTATCTAGTGTCTGAGCTTGTAATGTTATGTCTCCCTCACAAGATATTGTTAACCGTATTTTTTGTTTGACTCGCCCGCAAGTCATACTTAATGCTTGTAAAGCTTTGCTTGCTTCTGTTAGCGATAGGAGGAAATTAAAATAATCTGCCGATATCTCTAATCTTTTAAGATGTCTGTCTAGCAAAAAATAGCCGTTTTTGGGTTCCCATAATAATGATTCCAGCAATTCAAAGTTTGGCTGTTGTTGAATCATATTTTTGTCAATATAATGTAAATTAGGTAACAAGACAATTTTTAGACCCGCGAAGCGGTCTGTTTGTGTAATTATATAGGAAGTTAACTTAAATTTATGTTGCCTAAATCATTTATATTTCAATGGCACCTTGCCATCTGGCTGTTAATATTAGCCTTAGTGCTCACACCCCAGCCCTCAATTACTACGTCAGGCTAGTTACAAGCAACTACCTGCGCACCGATTTAGCCAAGGTTCCCGCCGAACCAATTGCCATTGTTTTCGGTGCGGGAGTTTGGGAAGACGGCACTCCAACGGCAATGTTAGCCGATCGAGTCCAAGCTGCGATCGAGCTCTACAAAGCCGAGCGAGTTAGCCAACTTTTGATAACGGGAGACAACAGCAGCAAAGACTACAGCGAGGTGAAAGCAATGCAGGAATACGCAGAAGCACAAGGCATAGCAGCTAACGATCTCACCCTCAATGGAAATTGGAAAGCCTGTACTATAAAAAGCACAGGCGAGGGATGAGGAATTGGATGTTAAAACTTAAAGATTCATGGCACTCTGGCAGAATAACCAATCTTTATTACCAATAACCAATAACCAATAACCAATAACCAATAACCAATAACCAAAAAATTTACTTGCGTTTAGAAAGTCCTGCCAGCGACCAAGTTAGACTCACCATCATCAAGCGTCCTAGAGCCTTCAAACCATCTTCACCGTTATTTTCAAATGCTTGAAACTCTGTTTGAGAATTATCATTTTCCGACAAGTCTTGAGTGGCTGCTGCTAGTGTTTCCAACTCCGCTTTGTCACAAGAAGATATCTCAAGGCTGACTTTTGACGGCTGATTTTCTTTTTCTATCATTTTATGAGTCACCTCCTTGAGTTATTGCATACATAACTCATACTACAAATATAAACTGTTTGTTTCCGGCATTTGGCTATCGAAGTTTTCCTACCTGACGATCGCCATCAGCAAGTGACGTGATACCCATCACTTAATTGTTATTGTTACTTACTAGCAATATTTTGATTGATCTGCTACAGTTAAGGCCTAACAATCAATTTCACGCTCAGTGACCTTAAGTTGAAAGTAAGCATCGGAAAACTCAGAATAAACTAAGAAAATAAAGGTGTAGATTTGATGGGAATTTATCTCGATACTGCAATAGTAGCAGAAGCCAAAGAGGCGAGCAAGTTCGGCTGGCTTTCGGGTATTACTACTAATCCAACCCTCCTGGCCAAAAGCGATTTATCTCCAGATGTGACGCTCAAACAACTGGCAAAACTTATTCCTGGGGAAGTATATTATCAGCTAACTGCATCTGATTTTGATGGCATGGTAGCAGAAGGAAAAGCGGCTTTTGAATTAATTGGACAGCAAACAGTGTTGAAAGTTCCGGCAACGTCGGCTGGTTTTCAAGCAGTAGCGCATTTGTCACCGGAAATTTCTTGCGCGGTGACGGCGATATACAGCGCCGCACAGGCTGCAGTGTCGGCGGAAGCTGGGGCAAAATATGCGATCGCCTATGTGAATCGCGCCACCAGATTGTTGGGAGACGGTTTTGCCTTAGTGCAAGATATGGCAAATGTCTTGCAGAAAACTAATACTGAAATTTTGGCAGCTAGCATTAAATCGCCGGAAGAAGCGGTGAAGACTTTATTAGCTGGAGCACATCATTTGACATTGCCTTTTGACCTGTTGCAGGCGATCGCCGTTCACGAATTTTCGCAGCAAACTGTTGATGAATTTGCCAAAAACGGGCGGGGAATTAGTTATTAAATGTTGCAATAGAGCAATACTCCGGACAGTTTTTGGAACGATACTACAAGCTTTACAGGCTAAGGATTGTGAAAAAGTCGAATTAAATGCAAGTCAGGGGTGGACATGACTTTGATTTAATTATCCACACTGGCTCAAAGTCAAGCGAGGATAAGTAATTCAGCCATAGAAAAACTGTCCGAAGTATTGATAGAGAAAACTTCATTAATTCGGGAGCAAGTATCATTCGCTCGCTGAGTGTATATGAGTTTGGCTATTTTGTCTACTGTGGGTAACATTTGTTGATAAATATGACTTTTATAAACTCAAGGTTATGAATTTTATGAATTGACTTTGAGAGCTGCTTATTGAATGATGTCAATCAACCGCACGGCATCTCCAAACTTGTACTCTTAAATGTCAGGGTTTATGACCATTACTCGCGTCTCAGTTGACTCAGCAGGCAATCAGGCGATCGGCTTCTCCTTCCGTCCCTCCATCTCAGCCGACGGGCGGTTTGTCGCGTTTTCCTCTTTGGCGTCCAACCTCGTGCCGGGGGACACTAACAGTACCGACGACATCTTCGTGCGCGACACGCTCGCCAATTCCACCACCCGCGTCTCTGTAGATTCAGCAGGCAATCAGGCGAACAACAATTTTTTCGGCGTCGCCTCCATCTCAGCCGACGGGCGGTTTGTCGCGTTTTCCTCTTTGGCGTCCAACCTCGTGCCGGGGGACACTAACAATCGCAGCGACATCTTCGTGCGCGACACGCTCGCCAATACCACCACCCGCGTCTCTGTAGAGTCAGCAGGCAATCAGGGGAACGACGGCTCCTCCATTGGCTCCTTTTTTCCATCCATCTCAGCCGACGGGCGGTTTGTCGCGTTTTCATCTGATGCCTCCAACCTCGTGCCGGGGGACACTAACAGTACCGACGACATCTTCGTGCGCGACTTGTCAACCAACACCACCACCCGCGTCTCTGTAGATTCAGCAGGCAATCAGGGGCTCGGCGAGTCTTCCGACGCCTCCATCTCAGCCGACGGGCGGTTTGTGGCATTTTCATCTTTTGTCCGCAACCTCGTGCCGGGGGATACTAACGCTAGCCGCGACATCTTCGTGCGCGACACGCTCGCCAATACCACCACCCGCGTCTCTGTAGATTCAGCAGGCAATCAGGGGCTCGGCGAGTCTTCCAACCCCTCCATCTCAGCCGACGGGCGGTTTGTCGCGTTTTCATCTTTGGCGTCCAACCTCGTGCCGGGGGACACTAACGCTAGCCGCGACATCTTCGTGCGCGACTTGTCAACCAATACCACCACCCGCGTCTCTGTTTCAGGGGCAGGCAATCAGGGGAACGACTACTCCTCCGACGCCTCCATCTCCGCCGACGGGCGGTTTGTAGCGTTTGAATCTGACGCATCCAACCTCGTGCCCGGGGACACTAACGCTAGCCGCGACATCTTCGTGCGCGACTTGTCAACCAACACCACCATCCGCCTCTCTGTTTCAGGGACAGACAATCAGGGGAACGGTTATTCCACCCTCCCCTCCATCTCCGCCGACGGGCGGTTTGTAGCATTTTCGTCTGATGCCCCCGACCTAGTGCCGGGAGATACTAACGCTAGTCGCGACATCTTCGTTTCTGACACCGGCAGCACTCCAGGCGTCATCAATACTCCTAGTAACAACATCAACGGCACTCCCGGCAACGACAACCTGATAGGCACGAACGGCAGCGATAATATCAGCGGTTTGGAAGGCGATGACGCACTCACCGGCAGACAAGGCAACGATATCATTGTGGGCGGCGGCGGCAGCGACAACCTGTCTGGCGGCAAAGGTTTTGACACCCTCAACGGCGGCTTGGGAAACGATATTCTTGTCGGTGGCGCGGGCAATGATGTATTTGTTTTAGGTGCGGGATTGGGAATTGATACCATCTCTGATTTCACCAACTCTCAAGATACCTTTCAATTAATCAATGGCTTGACTTTCGGACAGCTATCAATTTCTGCTGGAACTAACGGCACATTAATTAGAGTAGCCAGCAGCGGTGAAGTTTTAGCTTCTTTGACAGGCGTTGCTCCCAACCTCATCGGTCCTCAAGATTTCCTCTCTGTTTAAATATCTGTAGATTCTCACTTGCCTGCTGTGTTCTTTCGCCGAAGCTCTCACTTTTACTCAAAGAGCGCGATCGAACTTCGCCAACAATCCATCAATCGCTCGTCTATTTACCAAATTTGCAATTTTAGGGTGAGGACTTATGACTATTACTCGCGTCTCTGTAGACTCAGCAGGAAATCAGGCGAACAATGGCTCCGGCGATCCCTCCATCTCCGCCGACGGGCGGTTTGTGGCGTTTGCATCTCGTGCCCCCAATCTCGTGCCGGGAGACAGTAACGCTAGCCTCGACATCTTCGTGCGCGACTTATTAACGAACACCACCACGCGCGTCTCTGTGGATGCAGCAGGCAATCCGGGGAACGGCGAATCCTACGTCCCCTCCATCTCCGGCGACGGGCGGTTTGTGGTGTTTGCATCTGATGCAGCCAACCTAGTACCGGGAGACACTAATGGCAGCCGAGATATTTTCGTGCGCGACACGCGCTCCAACACCACCACCCGCGTCTCTGTTGACTCAGCAGGCAATCAGGGGAATGGTATCTCCAACCCCCCCTTGAGCAAGCCCTCCATCTCGGCAGACGGGCGGTTTGTGGCGTTTGTATCGACAGCATCCAACCTCGTGCCGGGGGATACCAACATTAGGGACGACATCTTCGTGCGCGACACGCTCGCCAGTACCACCACCCGCGTCTCTGTAGATTCAGCAGGCAATCAGGGGAACAACAATTCCATCTCTACCTCCATCTCAGCCGATGGGCGGTTTGTGGCGTTTTCGTCTGATGCCACCAACCTCGTGCCGGGAGACACTAACAGTAGCACCGACATCTTCGTGCGCGACTTATTAACCAATACCATCACCCGCGCCTCTGTTGACTCAGCAGGCAATCAGGGGAACGGGTTGTCCGGGTTCCCCTCCATCTCGGCAGACGGGCGGTTTGTGGCGTTTTCGTCTATAGCAGCCAACCTAGTACCGGGAGACACTAACAATAACACCGACATCTTTGTGCGGGACTTGTCAACCAATACCACCACCCGCGTCTCTGTTAACTCAGCAGGTAATCAGGCGAACAACAATTCCTTCGCGATTGCCTCCATTTCCGACGACGGGCGGTTTGTAGCGTTTAATTCTGCTGCCACCAACCTCGTGCCTGGTGACACTAACGGTAGTCGCGACATCTTCGTGCGCGACACGCGCGCCAACACAACCACCCGCGTCTCAGTTGACTCAGCAGGCAATCAGGGGAACGACATCTCCTTCTCTACCTCGATCTCGACCAACGGGCGGTTTGTGGCGTTTGATTCTAGTGCCACCAACCTCGTGCCGGGAGATACCAACAACACCACCGACATCTTCGTTTCTGACACCGGCAACACTTCAGGCGGCATCAATAACCCTCCAAACGTCATCAACGGCACTCCCGGCAACGACAACCTGACTGGCACTCCTGGCAACGACACCATCAACGGTTTGGCAGGCGATGACGTGCTGACTGGTTTGCGGGGCAACGATATCATCAATGGTGGCGACGGCAGCGATAACCTGTCTGGGGGAAAAGGTTTTGACACCCTCAACGGCGGTTTGGGAAACGATAATCTTGTCGGTGGCGCGGGCAACGACGTATTTGTTTTAGGTGCGGGATTGGGAATTGATACCATCTCAGATTTCACCAACTCTCAAGATAACTTTCAATTAATCAACGGCCTGACTTTCGGACAGCTATCAATTTCCCCTGGAACGGACGGCACATTAATTAGAGTAGCCAGCAGCGGTGAAGTTTTAGCTTCTTTGACAGGCGTTGCTCCGAACCTGATCGGCTCTGAAGATTTTGTCTCGGTCTAGAGATGGTAAACTGATTACTTGTTAAACCACTTTTACTCAGGGAACATGATTAAACTTCGCCAAAAATCACTCGCATTAATATGCACATTTGTGGCAGTTTTGCAACCAGCATTTACCGCTAATTCACAAGAAAGCAACAGCGAATTTAGCAAACTTCAATCGTTATTAGAAGCCAAAAAATGGTACGAAGCAGATCAAGAAACAGTCTCTCTGATCCGCAACAACCCCGCCAATCTGTCTTGTCCGAACCTCCGCGCGATCGATCGGCTGTGGATGCAATCGAGCAATGGCAAATATGGATTGACTCCACAGTTAGAGATTTGGCAGAAAGTCGGCGGTTCTAACTGTCGCACTTGCGAAGGTCAAATTCAAGATTTTAGCAAGCAAGTAGGATGGAACATGAGCTCGCAAGTAAGTCCTATACCAGGGGAGTTTCCAGCCCAGTATCCAACTGTTGCTTCATTAAGTTGGCAAAGTTATGTTGACAGCGATAAAAGCATAACTAGGTACAGTCTTTTTGCTGGCGCGCAGACATGGCAAGCGTGGAGAGTTACAGAATTTAACCTGTTTTCTACTTTTGCCAATTGCGGCAAGTAACAGTTGTAGGGCGGGCAATGCCCAGACTTCCACCTCGGAGTCGGGATGGGATTTATCGATCGCCTCGACTCTTCAATCTAAAATCTAAAATCTAAAATCTAAAATAGTAGGACTATGGCATTCGCCAAATCTTAATAGTACGATCGGGACTGCCGCTGACAAAAGTCTTGCTATCTCTGGCAATAGCAACAGAATTTACAAACTGAGTGTGACCAGAAAGAGTGCTTCTTTCTTTTCCCGTCTTCAAATCCCAAACTATAATATCTCCGCCCCCGCTGATCAAACTGCGGCTGTCCGCGCTAAAGGCGATCGTTCTCACCCGACCCGAATGCCCTTTAAAAGTGTGGGTGCGTTTCCCGTCTTGCACGTTCGACAAACGGATCGTATTGTCGCTGCTAGCACTTGCCACAATTCGCCCGTTCGGACTAAAAGCTACAGCATTAACCGCGCCCCCGTGACCTGTGATAATTCTTCTGACTTGTCCGGTGTCGAGATTCCACAAACGCACAGTTTTGTCATCGCTGCCGCTAGCGAGAGTTTTACCGTCCCCGCTCAAAGCGATCGCGTTTACTCCTCCGGCGTGGCCGCTCAAAGTCCGCAACCTGCTGCCGGTTCTGGGATTCCACAAGCGAACAGTTTTGTCATCGCTGCCGCTAGCGAGAGTTTTACCGTCCCGGCTAAAAGCGATAGCGTTGACGCCGGCTTTGTGAGCGGGAATCGTCCGCACCCGTCGTCCCGTCTTCAAATCCCACAAAATCACATTATTGTCGTCGCCCCCGCTGGCCAAAATCGAGCCGTCCGGGCTCACCGCCACCGTCTTGACCGATTTTTGAGAATGCACCGACTTGAGAGTCCGCACCAGACCTCCCGTCTTCACATTCCAAATTCTAATCGTCCCAGAGCTTGCGCTCACCAAAGTTTGACCGTCAGGCGACAGGGCGATCGCATTTACACTCCCGACATTATCCAAACTTTTTTGCAAAAACTGACTGCTAGGCAAACTAGAAAGCAGCCACACCGGGTTTGCCGGAAACACCCCGTAACGCAGCGAACCGTAAATTTGAGACCCGCCAATACCCAGCATCAAAACCGCAGTGCCCGCCAGCAACTTCTTTTTCCAATCAAAAACCTCTTTCCCGGTCTTGTTCAATGTCGAATTGAGAGGTCTGAGGCGGTTCATGGAACTCTGCTTCGTCGCCCCAGCCCCCCCGGAAGTTCCGCGAATTTTAGTTTGCCCCGTCGTCGGCAACTGAGTCGGCAACTGAGTTTCTGCACCGTCGAGATTAATTTCCTCCAAGCACTGCAAAACCATCTGCGGACTTTGAGGTCGATTTCCCGGAAAAGGTGCCATCAGGTAATCGATCACATTAGCCAACGGGTCGGAAACCTGAGGAGCTCCTTTGCGCCACATTAATCTTCCCGTGCGCGGGTTCTCTGGAAACGCAGTCGGCGGCTTCCCAGTCAGCAAATAAACAAAAGTGCGCCCCAAAGCAAAAAAATCCGACTGCGGAACAGCCTTCCCATTAGTTTGTTCCGGCGGCGTGTAGCCGGGGGAAACAATACCAGTCACATTTTGGCCCTGGCCCACCTTCGCGAAATAAGTCCCCGACACTTCCCTAGCAGTCCCGAAGTCTATCAGCACTAACTGCCCGTTCGGCTTGCACATAATATTGTGCGGCTTGATATCCCGATGAAAATAGTTGAGTCGGTGAACTTGGTCTAAAATTTCCGACAGTTGTTTGAGCCAGTTGAGAGCTTGTTCTTGACTGATTGGGCGGCCCCGATGTTTGAGCCAGTCTTGCAAATTGGCACCAGCAATTTTCTCCATCACCAGACAGTGAAAAGACTCTGTGGTGTGAGCTGGCGAAAATATAAAATAACCGTCGCGATCGACTTTTGGAATACCTGGGTGTCTCAGCCTGACCAATACGTCGGCTTCTTGCTTAAAAAGTTCTACAGCTTTGGGATGTTCTTTGAGCAGGACTTTGAGCACTTTTCGGGAGCCGTTGTCGTCCACTTCAAAGGTTCTGCCAAAGCCACCGCCTCCGAGAGGCGCGACTAGCCGATATCTACCTTGCAACAAAAGTTCAGACCCGCAGTGGATACACGCGGATTTGCCAGAGTTGGCTGGATCGGAGGGATTCGGGCATTTGGGATTGAGGCAATAACTCACAGAAGCCACATAACCCTGACTGAGGTTGCTCTATCAAGTTTTACTTTGACACTCTCAGCACTCTTGGTGACTGAGATTCTTGGTTCAGCGAAGTCACTTACCTTGACAGGATTACTCGAGCCAAAGTAGAGGTGTCTTCTCCTCAAGCGTGAATTCCGGTATGCCCTACCGTACTTGATTAGTCCTCTTGAGATAGTTAGGTGTTGATTCAAATAGGAGTTTTCCTAGACGGCAACACGGTTAGGTGTGACTGCGTACTCAAAAAAAATAAGAGTACGAGTTTTTATGTTGTCTAGTTATACTCACTTTTCAACTTATGACGATCGTAGCACACCTAGTACAAGACTCATGAGCACTCTTGATTGAAATCTTCCACTCTAGCTCAAGTCAAGCGGACTAAAGTCTCCCTGGTTTTCCCCATCCCGTCTGTTTCTATAACCTGGGGCGATCGCATCTAACGATCGGGTTGAGGCTCAAGGTTCTGTTGTTTGTCCCAGCCGATCGATCGAGGTCAAAAACCCCTCATGACAGCAGATGGTTGACAAAAAAATCAGAACTAATAAATGAGAGCTGCCAGATTTCAATTGTACGATCGCAACGAAAACTCTCGAAGCAACAGAGGAAGAGCGGGAGTGTGGGGGACGGGGAGTGTGGGAATCTGGGAGTGTGGCAAAGTTGAAAAAATCTGCCTTCTGCCTTCTTCCCTCAACATCCATCCCTTAAATCGGTTAAATCTCGTAAACTGTTTCGTTGCCGAACTTCCTTCTGCAGAAGAAAGCCTGTTAAACAAGTCCCTCAATTACCGGATGGAAGTAGAAAGCCAGCCCCAAAACCGTATAAGCTGCCAACAGCAAAGTACCTTCTAGCCAGTTAGAGTTGCCGTCAGAACTGATAGAATTGGCGATCAGCACCGACACCGCAACCGCTACAAGTTCAAACGGGTTGAAGTTCAAGTCCATCGGTTTGCCCAAGACAAAACCTGCCAAAACCAATACCGGGGCAACAAACAAAGCAATTTGCAAACTCGAACCCATTGCCACAGAAACCGACAAATCCATTTTATTTTTCATCGCCACCGTCACCGCCGTCGTGTGTTCGGCCGCATTGCCAATAATCGGCACTAAAATTACCCCGGTAAACAGTGATGTCAGCCCCAAACGCGCCGTCGCTTCTTCGAGAGTACCCACCAACAGTTCCGACTCGACAGCTACCATCAGGGTACAGGCCAACAGCACCCCAATCCACAGCGGCAGATTGACTTTGTGGTCAGGACTGTCTGGTGCTAAGTTACTTTCGGCTAATTCTTCAAGCATTTCTATTTCTGCCACCCCTGCATCGTACAGATAACTGTGGGTTTTCATCGAAAACAGCAGCGTCAGCACGTAGACGACAATCAGGACTACAGCAACAGCGCTAGAGAGGTTCTGCATAGTTGCGGGAGGGATGCCAATAGAGGTGGCATTAACTGCCGTCGGCACCAAAATGGCAATCACGGCTAAGTTCATCGCTGAAGCATTCAACCGGGCGACTGTCGGCTGAAATTCTTGTTCTTTGTAGCGCAAGCCGCCCAGCAGCATCGCAAATCCCATCACCAACAGCAGGTTGCTCATAATGGAACCGGTGAGGCTGGCCTTGACAACATCTATTAGTCCAGCGTTGAGGGCGACGATGCCGATAATCAGTTCCGTAGCATTTCCGAAGGTAGCGTTCAGCAAACCCCCCAAATTGGCACCGAGGACGACGGCGATTTCTTCGGTGGCCGTCCCCATCCAGGCGGCTAGAGGGATGATGGCTAAAGCCGAGGTGATGAAGATTGTGGAGGATTCCCAGCCGAGAAAGTGTCCGGCGATGGAAACCGGGATAAATAACAGCAGACTGGAAATTATTGTATTTGTGTTTAGCATTTAGATTCTCAAAAGCTGCCAACCGTCAATCATAGCCTGCCACAATGTTTAACAAAGGGGGAGGGTTCGATATTTGGATGTGGGCTTAAAGCTGGGGGTGGGCGATCCTCTTCGAGGGCTTCGCCGCTAACGGGCGATCGCTGCATTGCCGCTTTCACGGATGTGACAAACTAAGAGAGCGATTTGTTTAGCCGATCGGTTCAATGGATTTTTGTATTCGATTAGCTTCCTTAGAAGACATTCCTAAGCTGACAACTTTAATTCCTGATTCTGCTAGAGCTTTGCAAGCAGGGTACTACACTTCAGAGCAGATTGAAGGCGCACTGGGCACAGTTTTTGGGGTTGACAGTCAACTGATTCAAGACCAAACATACTTTGTTGCTGAGAACAATCACCAAATTGTTGGTTGCGGTGGTTGGAGTAAGCGTAAAACGCTTTATGGAGGTGATTCAGGCAAAAATAATCCAGAAGACAGCCTCCTCAACCCAGACAGCGACTCGGCAAAGATTCGTGCATTCTTTATTCATCCAGCATGGGCACGTCGAGGAATTGGAAGTCAGATTATGCGAGTATGTGAACTGGCTGCTGAGCGTGCTGGATTTAAGGAAGTTGAGATGATTGCGACGCTGGCGGGAGAGCCATTTTACACAAAATTTGACTATCAGGTGATTGAGCGGTTTGAAATTTCTCTCCCAAACAGTCAGTTCCTCCCCGTTGTCCGTATGTTTAAGAGCTTTGGGCGCAGCCCGTAAAATAGGAGGCATCATAAAATCAGTTTCGGTTAAATGCGATCGTAAATCAATGAGATGACAAAAAAAGCCAATAATTATCAGCCATGTCAATAAAAGTAGAAGTCGTCCCGCACGATCCCAATTGGCGCAGCGCCTTTGAAACTGAGTCGAAACTGATTGCACTTGCACTTAGGGAAAATGTGGTTGCTATACATCACATTGGTAGCACAGCGATTCCACAAATTCATGCAAAGCCGATAATCGATATGTTAGTTGAGGTTAAAGATATTATAAAACTCGATACACATAGTTCAGAAATTGAGGCATTAGGTTATCAAGCAATGGGTGAGTTTGGGATATCCGGTCGTCGTTTTTTTCGCAAGGGTAATGAAGCAGGGATTAGAACACACCACCTTCACGGGTTTGAAGTGAACTCAGCGCAGATAGATCGCCATTTAGCGTTTCGAGATTATATGATTTCCCATCCTGAGGACGCGCAGCAATACAGCGAACTCAAACGAGAACTCGCAAACAAATACCCTGATAATATTCAGGGGTACATGGACGAAAAAGATGGGTTCATTAAAGCAATGGATCTGAAAGCTGCCAAGTGGCGAGCATCTCATTAAAATTATGATATTGGAAGTGGCAATTCTTGATGTTAAGCCTAATATGACGGGAGCAACATAACATATGAGTGATATCGGTCTCACACACATCGCACTGCCCGTTTCAGATGTCGATCGCACTATCGAATTCTACTCCAAGTATGCTGGAATGCAGGTCGTTCACCGCCGCATTGATGCCAAAGCAGGTGTTGCTGTGGTCTGGCTTTCCGATCGCACTCGCCCTTTTGTAATTGTGCTAATTCAAACAGACTCCGTACATCCCGTTCTGTCTCCTTTTGCACACCTCGGAGTAGGTTGCAAAAGTCGCGAATATATGGACGAACTCTGCGACAAAGCACGTCAAGAAGGCGTACTGCTTGAAGAAGCAAAAGATTCTGGATATCCGATCGGCTACTGGGCTTTTTTGCGAGACCCGGACGGTCACACGCTGGAACTATCATACGGGCAAGAAATCGGATTTACAGTGGAGAAAGCTATTTGATGAAGAGCTGCGGCAGTGCTTTATCTCTTAGGATGGAAATTAAGCGGGGAAATACATTAAAAAGCAATGGGGAAGGGCAATGAGGCAAGTTGTAATTGTGGGATCGGGGCCAACTGGTGCGGCACTTGCCTTGCTGCTGGTGAAACGAGGTATTGCTGTAACCTTGGTTGAGGCGGCAAAAGATTCCTACCGAGTGTTTCGCGGTGAAGCGTTAATGCCCAGCGGATTGGATGCGATCGCACAAATGGGCTTATCCACTATGCTAGAAGGTGTCCCACACCGACAAATTGATGCCTGGGAGTTCGTTGTGGGCGATCGGCAACTATTTCGAGTTGATGAGCCAATGGGGTCAAATCGACCTTGTACGCTGGTATCGCAACCGCCTTTGCTAGAAACACTAATTTCAGAAGCTAAGTTGCATCCAGAGTTTGAATTTATCTCAGGTGTTCCCGTAAAAGATTTACTGTACAGCAACGATCGCATTGCGGGTGTAAAGCTAGGAGATGGGCGAGAGATTCCTGCTGCACTTGTGATTGGTACAGATGGTAGAAACTCGGTTGTACGACAGCGTGCAGAATTAGAGTTAGTAAAACAGCAGAATAGTATAGATGTTCTGTGGTTTAAACTTGCTGCTCATCCTCGGTTTGTGGCGGATAATGTATTTTATTCCATCCTGAATGGCGGTAGCGGATTTAGTGTCTTTCATGGGGCAGAATCAGGAAAACTTCATCTGGCTTGGGTGCTATCTCCAGATGACAAAACCGATTGGAAACACACAGACTGGGCAGAAACTTTCGCATCGCGATCGCCTGCGTGGATGGCAGAACATTTCCGCAACTGTGCCGATACGATCGAATCTCCGATGCGATTATCTGTTGTGGTTGGTCGCTGTCCGCGCTGGCATCAGCCAGGAATCATACTTTTGGGGGATGCTGCACATCCCATGTCTCCGGTTCGCGCTCAAGGAATTAACATGGCGTTACGCGATGTAATTGTTGCCGGCAATCACCTTGTACCTTTATTGAAAGCAGGGGCTAATTGCGAGGATATTGACTTAGCATTATCGCGGATTCAGGCAGAACGCGAACCAGAAATTATTCGCGCCCAACAACTTCAAGCACAAGAAGCGTGGAAAGGCGAACAACTGCGAAAAAATGGATTATTGCGTTTATTAATGATGCAAATTGCTCCGTTTTTGGGTGAAAAAATTAAACAATTTTGGGTAAAAGGACAGTATGAATTGCGCCAAGGAGTAACAGAGGTAAAATTGGTTGTGTGAAAAGAGGAAATTCACAATTAGGAGAAAATTGTATGCGATCGACAAATATCAAAGGACCGATCGGCACTATTCACATCATCGAAGCCAGCCCCCCTGTCACCGCTGGGGAATCCGAGGCGCTGCCGGTGGTGTTCGTGCACGGTATGACAGTTTCCGCGAGCATTTGGGAGGCGCAGCTTGCCCGTGTCGCCCGTACCCGACGCGCGATCGCCCTTGATATGCGGGGACACGGTGATTCCGCACCGCCGGAGGACGGCAACTATGCGCCCGCCTCCTGTGCAGCGGATGTTTTGGCGGTACTAGATGGGCTGGGACTCGATCGAGTGGCGATCGTCGGACACAGTTTCGGTGCTTGTATTGCCCTCGCCACAGCAGCCGCCGCACCGCACCGCATCGCGCAGTTGATCCTGGCAGACCCACCTGGAGACTTTACCAAGGTGTCTGCAGAGGTGCACGAGGCACGGATCGTCCCCTACCAGAGGGTTCTGGAGACGGAGGATTGGCGGGCTGCTGTGGAAACCAGCTTTAACGAGGCGCTGACAGGAAGCAGGGCCCATACGCGCGATCGGATACTCGCTTGGTTGGCGGCGACTCCACGGGATTGTCTGTGTGGAATGTATCGCGGGATGTTTGCCTTTGAAGCTGTTGATGCTCTCGATCGCTACCTAGCAGCCCCTGGAACACGGGCCCACGCCATTATTGCTCCCTCAAACACTTTTCCGTTCAGCCTCCACATCCTCCGTCCCACACTGACGACAAGTACGATTCCCGATACTGGACACTGGCTGATGCTGGATGCGCCAGAGGCCTTTGCTAGGGAACTTGATATTTGTTTGGGAAAAGAATCGATATGAATGACTCCTCGCTAAGTAGCTACAAACAGCAAATTCTTAATGACTTTAACAACCGTCAAACCTACGAGACTGAGCTTCATATACGGGCTGCAAACCGATTAGTAGAGTTGGCAAAAATACAACCAGGTCAGCAAGTTTTAGATGTCGCTACTGGAACAGGTTTAGCGGCGATTGCTGCGGCTTTTGCTGTTGGTTCCACAGGTCGTGTTTTGGGAACTGACTTTGCTTCGGGAATGCTGCTGCAAGCCGAGCATAAAGTCGCTGTTTCGGGACTGACGAATATCAGGTTTGAGAAAGTGGATGCAGACGAGCAAGAGTTCCAGGAAAGCCAATTTGATGTTATTTTGTGTTCGTCGGCGATCGTCTACTTCACAGATATTCCGACCTCGCTGCGTCGATGGCACAATGCTCTGAAACCAAGAGGGTTACTTGCATTTTCCTGTCTGGCAGAAACCTCCCCTACCGCGTCTGTCTTGTTTCGGAAAGTAGTACAAAGATACGGTATTGCTATCCCGAATCCCAATGAGTTACTGGGAACGCGACAGAGGTGTTGCCAAATGCTTGACAATATCGGGTTTGAAGACATCGAAATCACGACTGAGCAATTGGGCTTCTACTTGCAAGATGCGGAAGCTGCGTGGACTGGCAATGCCAAGAGTGCATTCGGGCTTCAAAATGTGAAATGGTCAGATGAACAGTGGCAGCAGTGCAAGCTAGAATATTTTACAGAAATAAATGAAGCTTCAACCGCAGCAGGTTATTGGAACGATATCACAATGTTCTTTGTCAGAGCCCATAAATCTGGTCAAGTCGATGCACTCCTTACTTAACAAATCTTTTTTCAAAGTATGCAGCATATTCATATCGCTAAAATTTCCGAGTTTGATGAGGGATTAATTATCCATTTAATTGACGAAAGTCTGTCCCAAGGTTTTCAGTTTGTTGAAAGACTGGTTCGAGATTATCGTAATGGTTATAACTGCTTCGACAAGGTTGGTGAAGCTTTATTTATAGCGTCATCGCAGGAAAGAGCGATCGGAATTTGCGGCTTGAATCGAGATCCTTATTTCAACGATCCAAAAGTTGGACGATTGTGGCATTTGTATGTTGAGTCAGTTTGGCGGGGAAAGGGGGTGGGGCGTTTATTGGTCGATCGGCTGATTTACGAAGCCAGTCAGCATTATCAGTTATTGACGTTGCGAACAGATACGCCAGCAGCCGACAGGTTTTATCAAAAATTGGGATTCAAGACTCAGCGCAATTGGCAGCATACGACGCATCATTTACAATTGAGCGAGATAGACTGCGCGTGACTTTTAGTTTTGCCATAATTCATCGAGGGTTAAGTTGCGGGGGTTTTTGAGGGTGAAGGTTTGATTTTCTTTGATTAAGTCGCCCGTACAGAGGACGGGCAAGCGTTCTTGATAGGCTTTGATTGCGAGGATATAATCAATGTCGGCCAGGGAGGTTGGAATTTTCCGCAGTTTGTAGGCAATGACGCCTATTAAGGTTATTTCGCCGCTTAATTTGTCGGCGTTGGGAGTGTGAATTTGCATGACAATTCCCTGTAGGGTAATGTTGGGAAGTGAAGTAATCAGGTCTGCTAATATTTCAATTTGAGAGCGCTTTTCGGCAATCTCCAGTGTTTCCATGACTTCGTACATCCGCAGAGCAAAACCGCTGACTTCTGGTTTTAGAGCTAACAAAATTTCGTAGTCTTCGCCTGCTTCATTCTTGCGAGTCCAGATGGATGATTTGTCATCGTCTCGGCTTTGTTCATGCCATCCGTGTTTTTGTAAATAAGCAGCGACTTGAGGCGGTTCTAAGGTTTTGAGAATATCGGGGTCGCGGACTGTTACTATCATAGGAGTTCTCCTGATTCAATGCGCTGCATGAGAGTTTTTAAAGCGTCTGTGTTGAAAATGTTTTGTATGGGTATTTGAACAGTGACAGTGTTTTGATTTTGGGTGGGCGGTAGCCCTCGCAATGAGGCCCAGTAGCCACAATAGCGCAGGGAGAGTTCTTGTTGAGATTGGCGCAACCAATCCTCTTGGCTGTCGGGTACTAAAACGATAATCAGAATGCGGGGGACGAAAGGGTTTTCTAGCCTTAATTCTTCATAGTTTTTAACTTCTAGGGATCGCGGATGGAGTTATCGTCTTGGATATCTCTTGATGTAGATTTTAACTGCAATTCTAAGCGAGGTGCTCTAATGGGGCCTGTCCCGCCTTTCGCAGCTACTCCCCAATCCACGCTATCATCGTCTACGAAAGGTTTGTAGAGGGAATAGCCGGCAACGGTGGTGACAGCTTGCAGGTAGATGTTGCTTAATTATTCTTTTTGTTGGTTGATGTCATTAATTAATCCTCTCTGTATTTGAGTAGTTTACTTGACTAAGAAAGAAGATAAAATTACGTCAATAGCTGACAAAATAGCAGCGCATATTAGTGCCCAGATAGCCCCTTTAAACAAATCTGATATTTTGTCTCTAGTTTTTGCCAATTCTTTGATGGATTGATTCCAGTTTTCTATGATTAAGAGTCTATACTCTTCCTCTGTTATGTCAAAGCATTTTTCTATTAATTCGGCGGGCAAAATTATTTCCCCTGCTATTTGCGACTTAAATCCCAAGAAACAATAAATCAAAGAAATTATTAAAGCCAGGTAACTTGAAAATTTTAAAACCAAACAAAAATTACACTCCAAAGAAATATCCAAAGCATCAATATTTACTGCAAGCGAACGATCGGGCAAGCTGGAAAAAAAGCGAATTAGAGCTGCATCAAATCCCAGCACTACACCTAGTTTTGTAGTAAGCCTATTGCTACTCATATCTAAATCTTTTAATGCCTGCTCTGCGTATTCGTAAATTAGGGTTATATTGGGATTACATTCATTATTACTCAAAGGAACCTCCATGTCTAATAATTCAGCCGATCAGCAAGAGTCTAATACTTCTCGAAAACCTCCCGAACCTCCAAAACCTCCAAAACCTCCTGAACGCATCAAGTTTGAAAAGACGGTGCATAGGAAAAATGATGGTGCGGGTTCCTGATATTTCTAGCTAGGTTCTCTAAATCCTTCACCCCAATCTCACCTGAGAGCACCTTGGGCCGCAAAACATCACTGGTTACAGCTAGGGTGAAGGATTGCTCTAAGATTTTTCATAATAGTTATCTTGACTTCGCACTCTCCAATTTTATCATTCCTCCTCAATTTCCACATCCACCGCTTCTAACTCAGCTTCCAACGGCTCAATCGTCGGCAAACATCATTTCAGGCAAAGCTGTTTCTAAGTCAATACCTAAATTGTCTATAACTTTTGCTCCCCATCCTCGCTGCTGTTGCCTGTTTAAAATATTCCGTCCAATTGGCCAGTAAAGCAACACTAATTCGCGATTAACAGAAAGTACGGCCCGCACTTGATATTGCACAATACGTTCCTTAATTTCTCGCAAAAAATCATGATAATCTTCAGCAATTGACGAACTATCCGCCAGAACCCACCCTCTGCAGATTTTCCCGAATCATCGCCTCTAACTTGGCACTCTCGGCAAATTGGCTCTCCAACTTCGCCGTCAAATGCAGCATCTTCTCGTCCAAACCCTCCTCCTCCTCCTCCGCCTCCGCCCTCGCATACCTCTCAGGAGTTAAAACCTAACACTTACCGTTTTGCTTTTTTGTTGCCTTTTGACTCCGCACCAGTGTTACAACTCTTCTGGAAAGTACATTTGCAGCAAATCTGCCTCGCCCTAACCCAACCGGCCTAACTTCTCCAGAACTTAGGTAAAAAGCACCTAAAGTATGATGCGAAACTCGGGCAAAACTCTTACTCTATAAATTCATCGGGCCTTAAACCGATATCCACAACCGCCAAGATTTATTGCCAAAAATTAAATCTTTCCGGCGAAAAGTTGCTATTTAATGAATAAGACTTTACAATCCAGCAAGGTAAATGAAACTCTCAATGAGCAGCCCTGCAAGCACTAACCCGAAATGGGTCGCAAGTGCCAAAAAGCAGCAAAAGCTACCTTTTTTAACTCTTTCAACAGCAAAGCATTGGCAAAAAAACCAGGGATCGACGGTTGGCATCTTGGAACGAATGCTTTGCTCGCAATACTACAAATGTATCAAAACTTGTCTGCCAAATTTAGTCCTAACAGATGCCTATCTGTAACCCTTGCTGCGTAAGGTTTCAGTTTCTAATTAGGCTGGTTTTATTGTCTTTAACTACTTGAGGATTCGATCGCATGGTTTCGATTTCTACTACTCAATCCGATGTGCTGCCTTTGTCTTCGCCAACCGTAACCGCTGCAACCCAAACCAGCGTGGCTGCAGCAACTGGGGTCTGCGTGACGGTTCACGGTCACTTTTACCAGCCGCCCCGGGAAAACCCTTACCTGGACGCGATCGAACGCCAAGCCAGCGCCTCTCCAGCCCACGACTGGAACGAACGCATTGACAACGAGTGCTACCGCCCGAACGCCTTTGCCCGCATACTCAACGATCGGGGCGAAGTCGCGGGGATCGTCAACAACTACGAGTATATGAGCTTTAACATCGGGCCGACCCTGATGAGCTGGCTGGAACGCTACGACGCGGAAGTCTACCAGCGGATTCTGGAAGCCGATCGCAAAAGCTGTCAGCGTCTCAACGGTCACGGCAACGCGATCGCCCAAGTCTACAATCACATCATCATGCCCCTCGCTAACGAGCGAGACAAATACACTCAAATTCGCTGGGGTATCGCTGATTTCCGTTCCCGGTTCGATCGCGATCCCGAAGGAATGTGGCTCGCCGAAACCGCCGTAGACTACGCCACCCTCGAAGTTTTAGTCGCTGAAGGCATCCGCTTCATTGTCTTAGCCCCCTCCCAAGCCGAACGCTGTCGCCCGCTAATCGGGCAAAACCAAGAAGGGGAACCAGCGGAAAATTCCGAATGGCACGAAGTCGGCGGCGGTCAAATCGATCCGACTCGCCCGTACCGCTGCTATTTGAAACCGGAAATGCGGTTGATGGCTGACCACCAACTCTCGCCGCTGAGCACTCACCATTTTGGCCGCAGACACTTCCAAAATTCCGCAGCAACACCTACCAACACTCCCTACATTGATATCTTTTTCTACGACGGCCCGATCTCGCGAGATATGGGCTTCAATGACGTTCTCAGCAGCAGCCACCACTTGGTGGGGCGCTTGGGTCAAGCAGTACGGGGAGACCACCGACCGGCTCAATTAATCTGCGTGGCGACGGACGGCGAAACTTTCGGCCACCACAAAAACGGTACCGAAAAATGCCTCGCCTACGCCTTCACAGAAGAGTTTCCCCGCCGCGGCTGGACGGTGACGAATTTTGCTCATTATTTAAGTCAAAATCCGAGCGCTTGGGAAGTGGAACTCAAACCCGTGACGGCCTGGAGTTGCTCTCACGGGGTCGATCGCTGGCAAGATGATTGCGGCTGCGGTGGCGGCGGCGAGTGGAACCAAAAATGGCGTCGCCCTTTGCGGGATACTCTCAATTGGCTGCGCGATCGGCTGATTCCGATTTACGAAGAAGCGGGGCGCAAGCTGTTGTGCGATCCCTGGAAAGCCAGAGATGAATATATTTATGTCATCCGGGATCGATCGGCCGCTAATGTTGACAGTTTCCTCGAACGCCATCAAGTGCGCCCCCTCGACGCCTCCGAACAGGTAGACGCACTGCGACTGCTGGAAATGCAGCGCCACGCCCTGTTAATGTTCACTAGCTGCGGCTGGTTTTTTGAAGAAATCTCGCGGCCAGAAGGCGTGCAAATTCTGCGCTACGCGGCCCGGGCGCTGGAATTGGCGGGCGAAGTTACCGGCGTCCAGCTAGAAAAGGATTTTGTCACTCAACTAGCCCTCGTACCCAGCAACGTTGACTATTTCAAAACAGGGGCCGAAGTTTACCGCAAACTGGTAGTGACAGCCCAAATTAGTCTCAGACAAGTGGCCGCCCACTACGCGATCAGTTCTCTGTTTGCCAAATATCCCCGCGAACAGCGAGTTTACTGCTATCAGGCCCAGCAGGAAGACTTCCAAATTCAGCGCATGGGATCGATGACTCTGGCTGTGGGTCAATTGCAGTTAACCTCGGAAATTACGCGGGAAACAGAGATTTTTGTGTTTGCTGCGTTGCACCTCGGCGGCTGGGACTTCCACTGCTGCATTCAGCCTTTTGGCAGCCGCCGATCGTACACTATGCTCAAAGAGCGGTTGTTTGGAGTTATGCAAGAAGCTTCGGCGGCCCACGCGATTCTGGAAATGGTGCGGCTGTTTGGGGATCAGTCCTTTAGCTTGCGGGATTTATTCGCTGAGGAACGCCACCGGATCGTGCAGTTGCTGAGTCAGGAAAATTTGACTCGGTTGGATCAGCTTTACACTCAGGTTTACCGCGAAAATTACGGGGTGATGATGGCGTTCCACCGCGACGAGCTCCCGGTGCCGGTAGAGTTGCAGGTGGCTGCTGAGGTGGCTTTGGGACACCGCTGTTTGACGGCGGCGAAGGCCCTGGAAGTGGAAACGGAGGATGTGGAACCGCTGCTGGCCGAAATTGAGGCGATCGCCACTGAAAGCGGCCATCTCCGCTGTCGGTTGAACGTTCCCGAAGTCAAGCAAATTTTGGAAAAGCTGGTTTGGCGATCGCTTGACGCGCTGCTGCAAGCAGGATCGGGCGCGGAGGACCGCTCGCCTGTCAAGTTGGAAGCTGATATCCGCACGATCGAGCGTTTGATTGCGGTGGGCGATCGGCTGAGTTTGGGTTTGTGTCTGGACAAATCGCAGGAACTGTATTTCGATTCTCTGTACAGTCAAATTGTGCCTCTGTGTTTGGGCTGGCTGCAACTGCAAGATGCCTCGGCGGGCGACAGTGTGGTCGCTGCCGTTGCCTTGGGGATTGCAGGTTCCGGCGCCGGCTGGGACTTGTCTTCGATCCGGCAGTTGCTGGAGTTGGGTCAAACCTTGGCCGTTGATGTTGAGTGTTGGTTAAATCAGTTAGGTTAATCGTTTCTCGATTAGCCAAATCAATTCCCGCCCTTGAGAATCCGCCCGATCGAGCTTGAAATGCCGATCGGGCTTGCGCGATCAACCCAGAATCGATTGACATTTCGGCTTCCCTGCCTCGCGGCTGGGGATCGAAGCACCGACAGACAGAGAACGGCCAACTTTCTGTGAGTTTTCGCTCTACTTGTGTGGGAAGATAAAAAGACTGTCCGCAAAGCCTACAAGTGTTAAGCACCAGTAGGCTTTGCAGAGTTTTGAAGAGAGAACACTAAATATAAGTCTATGAAAGTTGGCGATCGCGTTTGCATTAAAAACTCTGTTGTTGTCTACCACCACCCTGAAAATCGCAGTCAACCATTTGATATTAAGGGTATGGAAGGGGAAGTCGTGGCGATCGTTCACGAATGGCACGGCCGACCTGTCAGTGCCAATTGGCCGGTTCTAGTTCAGTTTGACAAAAAATTTCGAGCTCACCTGAAAGAGGATGAGGTCGAATTGATATCTTCGGAAGTCTAGCTGTCTCAAAAGTTGAAGCCGGAGCCCAAAGACAATATCAAATCCCGTCAGTCGATTTTAGATTTTAGATTTTAGATTTTAGATTTACTCCACAGATGAATCTGGAAGCTTGAACTAGAGTCTAAAATTTTGCGCCGATCGCGACTTCTGTCCGAAAGCAAGTATCCGTTTGTGGGCGGGAGTCATATAGCTGTTGTACAGTTTGTAGTGAGGACTTCAGTTTTTTCTGTGGCTTTTAGTCGATCGGCGGGACTAAAGTTCTTACTACAAACCACCTTTTTTATTTAATCCTTAATTTTTCGACCGTCCCCGGCTGAACCAGCCGAAGATATTCAAATCTCCCTGCATTTTCTGCAATTCCTGCTGATTCTGCTTGGCTGTAGCGTAATACCACTGGCAGTGAAGTTCTAGTTCTTGACGGTACTTAATTTCGTCGTAAAACTCGCGGACAATTTGGTGTCTCTGAAAAATTTCGGCCGCGGGAGTCGGTTCTGGGGCAATGTTTTGCAACTCGTGGGGCAGCATGATTGTTTGGGGGCGACTGTGGCTAATATTTGCTGTAATGACTTTAAGCTAACACACTCAATCAATTTTGGATTTTAGATTTTAGATTTTAGATTTTAGATCTAAGATCGTATCCGTTTGATTTGGAATCTTATCTGATGAAGTTTTGTAGGGGCAGGTTCGCCCAGATATTTGATAAGTATAGACAAATTATATAAACCCGCCCCGCCCCTATAATTGCGATGCAACCGGATTTGATATTAGTTTAAATTCTTCAATCTAAAATCCAAAATTTAAAATCTAAAATTCTGTTAAAGCCATCCCCGCAGACGATAAACGATTAAGCCGATGTATTCTTTCAAAGCTTTAGTTGACTGGTTTAACTGATAGGTGTCCGGCAATAAATCCAAGGCGACTGCTTGCCAATTGCTTTGGGATGCTGCGATATCCTGCTGCGTGATCTGAAAGTCTGTTGGTGCGGCAATTGCTTTTATTCCCTGACGCTGGAAAATTAAGAGCGATCGAGTCATGTGCATCGCCGATGTCACTAGCAAAACCGGCCCTTTTATGCCTTTAGCATCTAAAATTTTTCGCACGTTGACGGCATTTTGATAAGTATTGTGTGAATCGGGGTCTTGCAGAATTGCTGATGCCGGTACACCCATTGTTTGGGCAATTTCTGCCATGTCTGCCGATTCGGGAGCCCCGCCGCCTTTCCAATCTACTCTACCGCCGCTGAGAATTAGCAGGGAAGCTTTGCCTTGCCGGTAAAGTCGGGAACCGTAGATTATTCGATCGCCCGCTTCCGCTAATTCTACCCAAGGACGGGGAGATAAAGCTGCTTTGACACCGCCGCCCAAGACGATAATCGCTTCAGCTTGGGGGAGTTCGGCGGTTGGCAAGTTTTGCCATTCGAGCGATCGAACTAACGATTTTGAAACCCAACCGCTACTTCCTAGCAGTAAAATAATTAGAGCCATAGCAATTGGTGCTGCCACCCATTTTGGACGCTTCCAAAGTGTGATTAAAGCCGCCATCATTAACAGGCAACTCAACCCCAAAGGATAAATAAACAGCGGCAGAAGTTTCGACAGAAATACAAACATTCAGCAAGTAATTCAAATTGCTAGTTAGCGGTAATGGGTAATTGACTATTGTTAATCGCTAATAGGTAATTAGTAATTTAGGTGGGAGAGTTGTTAACTTTTACGATTGAGTTGGGAATTATGAACACTTTAACTTAAAGCTTAAAACTCAATCCTAAAAACTATTTTCGGTGCTAGCGACGATCCTCTGGCCCTGATAACCAGCCAAACAATGTAGCAGCTTCACGCCTAGAAGTCTTGCTATATTTAAGGTCGTCCGTCTGCACTACTTCTTTATTGACGATAGCATCCGAGGTTGTATCTTTGGAACGTTTATTCGGGTTGAGTATTAGTTCGTTGTGCCACCAAGCGACAGTTAAACCTGCTGCTACGCCGCCGATGACGCCAAGGCCGAGACTCATCGGCAGCCTACATCCTACTAAGCGAAACCCAACGGTAAACAACACAAACCATATCAGCGCGGGGCTAAACCCCTTGGAGTCTCCGGTAAATTTTGGCATGAGCTGCGAGTTGTGTTTGTAATAACACTGAAAGATATTGACAATATTAGCAGACAATCAAATTGGCAAAGGCGATCGAGCTGCAACTACTCCCCACAAATCAAGTTTAATTGTACCTCTAAGTCTTGCGCGGTATCTACAATCTTTACAGAAATTTGCTCTAATTCTGTAAAAGGTTCAAAAGCTGCTTGCTGCGAACTCAATAGTTCGGCTGTCGCGTCGGCAATATCGCCCCTGCGCTGTTGCAGTCGTTCTCGCAAGACTTCAATTGGTGCCGTGCAGTAAATGATTTGCAGGGGCAAGCCGTGGGATTGAGCCTGATTAATTGCATCCGTTCTCAAGTTTTGGCGATCGAACTTTGCATCTAAAATCACATCCCAACCTCGCTCAGCCAAAATTATCCCCAACTCTAACAATCTACCATAAGTCTGCGCGGTCATTTCATCCGAGTACAAATCTTGCCCCCCGCGTTCATTTAAAGGAATTCCGCCTAAATGTTTGCGAACCGCATCGGATCGAATGTGAATTGCCCCAGTGCGGCGAGCCAAATATCGAGCTGCTGTACTCTTGCCAGAACCCGACAAACCCGACATCAAAGTTAACTTTCCCTGGCGCGGTTGTGTGTATTCCCAAGCCAGTTTATAGTAATGATCTGCTGTCTGTGAAATCTCTGCTTTTTGGGCAGTTGAAATAGCGGCATCGTCCAACATTAACGAAGTTACTTTTGCTCTAACATAAGCTTGACGGCTCAAATACAAAGGCAACAGTTGCAGTCCTTCCCAATCCCCTGTTTGTTCGATGTAAGTATTGAGAAAAGCATTGCCTAAGTCTCTGCGCCCCCGCGATTCCAAATCCATTACAGTAAAAGCCACATCGTACATGACATCAACAAAGCGAAAAGGTTCGTTAAATTCAATGCAGTCGAATAGCAATATTTTCTCTTGCCACAATGCTATATTCCGCAAGTGCAAATCTCCGTGACACTCGCGAATTTTATTCTTGGCAATCCGCAGGTTAAATAACTCTTGATTTTCCGCAAAAAACGCATCAGTATAATCTTTAGTTTCCTGAAATTGTGCCTGAGTCTGCGGCCCGCCGATATATTTTTGCGAAATCAGGTAATTGTTGTCTATGGCTTTGCGAATCTGACTGACTTCGCCAAATGTGCGAATGTAGCTATTACTAATTGCCGTGCTGTGAAAGTTGGCAACTTCCCGCCCTAAGTCGGCCATAATTTGCTCGGTCAACAGTCCGCGTTCCAACAAACTAAGCAACAGCGAATCTTGAGGAAACTCCCGCATTTTAAGTGCGTATTCTACAGCAACTTCAGCCGGAGTTATAGCAGGTAAGTTGCTGCCCAATTGAAACGCATCCCCAATTTGAATAATTGGCAAAACTTCTAGATAAATTTCCGGAGCAGTGCGTCTGTTCAGCAGCAATTCTTCGTTGCATAAATGCTGCCTTTTCTCCAAAGTTGAATAGTCCAAAAAGCCAAAGTTGACTGGTTTCTTGAGTTTGTAAGTATAATCTCCTGTCAGCAAAACAAAGGAAGCGTGAGTCTGAATTAGCTGCACTGGTTCTGTCACCCCGTGCGGGTAAAACCCGGGATGCAACATTTGCTCAATCAGAGGTGGGAGACAAGTATCAGTCATATCGATTTTAGATTTTAGATTTTAAATTTTGGATTTTGGATGTTGGATTTTGGATTAGATCGATTGGGGCTTGGAGATTTATATAAAGATAACTTAAAGAAAATAGATGTTGAGTTTAAGTCGATTTATTATAAAGTTGATAATTAGTGTAAACCAAAAATTACTGATGACAGAAAACAATCAAGATTCCCGTTCGGTGGATGTGTTTGGCGTGGGAAATGCCCTGGTAGACATCCTAGCATTGGTAGAAGATGAATTTGTACTCGGTCACGGGCTGAGTCGCGGCGGGATGACGCTGATGAATTCGGAAACGCAGGGGGGGATTTTGCACGATTTAGAGCACAATTCGCTGCAAATGCGATCGGGGGGTTCGGCGGCAAATACGATGATTGGTTTGGCTCAGAGCGGCGGTAAAGCGTATTATTCGGGGAAGGTTGCTAAGGATACTAACGGGGAATTCTACCGGCAAGATTTGCTGGCGGCGGGGATTGATTTTAACGTGCATCCTGCTGCTGAGTCTAAGGAGCCCACGGGTACTTGTGTAGTGCTGACTACGCCGGATGCGGAACGCACGATGTGTACTAATTTGGGTGTTTCTACTACTCTGGCGGCGACTGATATTGATGTCGATCGCCTGAGTCACTGCAAGTACAGTTATGTTGAGGGCTATCTGTGGGATGCTCCCGATCCGAGAAAGGCTAGCATTGAGACGATGGAACAGTCTAAGCGTCTGGGTGTGAAGGTGGCTTTTACTTTTTCGGATGGCTTTTTAGTCGATCGATTTGCTGATGATTTTCACAAGGTGGTTTCGGAATATTGCGATGTAATTTTTTGCAATGCTGATGAAGTTCGGAGCTTTTTTAAGGAGGAATCTTTGGAAGAGTGCGCTCGGAAAATGAGCGAGATTTCGGATTTAGCTTTTATCACTAATGGGGATAAAGGCTGCATGGTGGTGGAGAACAAACAGATTGTTGATGTGGCGGGATTTCCGGTAAAGGCGCTCGATACTGTGGGTGCTGGGGATGCTTTTGCGGGCGGTGTTTTGTTTGGAATTACTAACGGTTTGAGTTCTGTACAAGCGGCGCGCTGGGGCAATTATTTGGCTTCTAGGGTGGTGCAGATTCACGGGCCTCGGCTTGAGGGTTCTCAGGCTCATCTTTTGAGTGAGGTGATTTCTGGTTAGGATTTGAAATGGGCGATCGCACTTTTTGTCGAAAGGGCGATCGCTCTTTTTTTAACTGCTTCCATAACACAGGCGAGACGCCCGGGCCACAGTGGAAATGAGTCACTTCCCAACCACAGGCGTCCTGCCCGTGCCACAGTGGATGCAGATGAGAAAAGGCCGTGTTAAAATCAATAAAAGCTTAACTAATCGTAGCTCCTATGGTAACAACCACATTGACTCCTCCTATACAAAGTAGCGAGGAAAAACTAATTACTTTGACAGGCATTAAATGGTCAACATTTAAAGCGATAATGTCTGATGTCGGCGACGGTAGAGCGTGGAGAATTGCTTATGCTGAAGGAGTTTTAGAAATCAGAATGCCCTTACCTAAACATGAAAGACCTAAAGTCATGCTCGAACTATTTATTGGAGCTTTAGCAGATGAGTTAGAAATTGAAGCTATGAGCCTCGGTGCGTTGACTCTGGAACGGGAAGATTTAGCTCGTGCTATTGAACCAGATACTTGTTTTTACATTCAAAATGAATCTTTAGTTAGAAATAAAGATGAAATAAATTTAGCCGCAGATCCTGCACCAGATTTAGTTGTAGAATCAGATTACACGAGTTCTTCTTTGAATAAGTTCTCAATTTATGCTGCTCTGGGAGTTCCTGAAATCTGGAGATATCGCAATCAAAGTCTTTTGGTGTATCAATTGGTTGAGGGGAATTACGAAGAGAGAGAGAACAGTTTGGCTTTTCCGTTTTTGCCGATCGCCGAAATTCCAGGTTTGATAGAGCAAAGTAAAAGTATTGGACAAAGGGCGGCTGTGCGTTTATTTCGGGACAGGGTTAGGGAAGTTTTGGCGCAGTGAGTTTTGGAAAGAGTAGGAATGGGCGATCGCACTTTTTTGCACCGCAGATGAACACTGACATGAAAAGGTCGATCGCTATTGCTTAAATAAAATTTAACGACAGTTTATTTCTCACCAGATTATGACTATCATTGAACAGATTTACGCGATCGTCAAAACCCTTCCCGAAAACCAAGCTAGCGAAATTCTCACTTTCGCTGAGTTGATTCGTGCCAAGTACCTGAATGAGAACCAATCCACCGACACAGTAGGTTCTTTAACTCCTTCGACAGAATTGGTTTATTCCCTAGCTGGAACATGGGCCGAAGACTTTCCTACTCTGGAACAGATTCGTGCGGAGTCGGGGGAAGACATCTTGCGGGAGAGCTTTTAGATGTACATTTTGCATACAAATACATTAATTTACTATTTCAAAGGACAAGGACAAGTTGCCCAAAACATTCTGCCATAGTAAAAACAGCTTTATGGTGGAAAGTAGCGATAAATATCTTTCCGGTGAAGCACCCTGGCAAAAGTAAGAGTTTCGCCATCAAAATAAAAACCTATTCGATAGTCTCCAACCCGAAGCCGATACGCATTATCATCACCTTTCAATTTTTTTAAGTTAACAATTGTTTGTAAATCATTACTATTGGGAATTTCCGCAAAAGCAAAATCCTTGATTTGCTCAAACACAGGCGTACTTTTAAGACCTTTTAAATCTTTCAAAAAACTGGGTAGATATTCGACTTTCATTCACTTTCCAGTTCTGCAAGTGCTTGCTGTAAATTTAACGGGTTTTCATTTTTTACTTCGCGCATAGCCTGGAGAAGTCCTTTATCTTCGATCGCTTCTAGGAAATACTGATAGTCGGTATAATCTAGAATAACTTGACTAATGTTGCCTTCGGCATCGAATATCAATTCTTTAGCCAGTGGATAGTCTTCTATTTTCATACACTTTTATGGTGAGATGAGTTATGAGGGAATGATGCTTCTATTTTAACAGCGATATCTCAGAACCCGATGAAGTGCGATCGGGTATGTTGGTTATTGGGTCTAATAAAATTTGTCCGGCTTCGTTGACGAGAACGCGATACTCTGTTGACTTGGGTTCGAGGTTTAAACTGAGGTGTCCTTGTGGATCTGTGCTGATTAAGTTTTTCAGAATCCAAAACATATCTTTCAGCTATTATAAAGTTGGGTAAAACTCGGTTGGTTGAGTTTTACTTAATTATAACAAATTAGATGTTGTTTGTCTATTCTGATTTTAAGGGCGATTCCCTACGGGATAGCTCCGCTTCACGCACTTTTTGTCGTAAGGGCGATCGCTCTTTTTTGAACCGCAGATGAAGGCAGATGAACGGGGATGAACGCAGATGGAGCAAGGGCGATCGCTATTATTCCAAATTCCAAGCGAGCGAGCTTGTAAAAATCTCTGTTTTGGCTATAATAGTATTATTTTTGAATCATACCTAATAAAAAATCATGACAACAACAGTAAGCGTAGAACACATTGAAAGAACACCGGGAGTACGAGGCGGGAAACCCCGGATTGCTGGGACGAGAATCGCCGTACAAGATGTGATGGTGATGCACCTAAAAATGGGTTATTCTCTTTTAGAAATTGCCACTAAGTACGATCTGCTTGTAGCAGCAGTTTATGACGCTATGGCTTATTATTACGATCATCGCCAAGCAATTGACAGAGAAATGGCAGAAGATGATGCTTTTGTGGATGAATTTATGCGTCAAAATCCAGGGAGGTTACAAACAAAAATCAAGGAATTAAAAGGTGAGTCTGCGAATTAGGTTTCATTTAGATGAGCATATCGATCGGGACATTGCTAGGGCGTTACGTCTCTATGGTATTGATGTGACGACAACGGTTGAAGCAGGATTAAGGACTAAGATAGATGAGCAGCAGTGGTTGTTTATTCAACAGCAGCAGCGAGTGCTTGTCACTCAGGATCGAGACTTTCTAGTTATAGCTGGTATGAGTAAGAATCATCCTGGTGTCGCTTATTTTAAACAGGCGAGTCGTTCGATCGGACAAGTAATAGAAATGTTGATTTTGCTATATGAAATTTACACACCGGCAGATATGGTCGGAATGGTAGAGTATTTATGAGGATGAAGGGCGATCGCTCTTTTTTTTACCGCAGATGAAGGCGGATGAACGGGGAGGGATGAAGGGCGATCGCACTTTTTGTCGTAAGGGCGATCGCTCTTTTTTGAACTGCAGATGAATGCGGATGAACGGGCAGGGATTAAGGGCGATTGCACACCATACCATTGTATTTTTAGCACTCATATCAGATACAATTGAATATCGATCCTAATGCTCAAGTTGGTATTTCTGTCAGTCTCAAATCACCCTTCGTGAACCACTCACCCTTGAGCACAGCCAAATACTGACCATTAGCAATAATCGCTGTCTTTTGGTTAAATAAACCGCCCAATCCTTCACCCAATTTTTCCACTTCAATTTGCTCTGGCTTTAAACCGTTGAGTAAGCCAATTCCGCTGATACCACGAAGATCGCCGCCTATGCCGTCCGGCAAGAAACCTGCACGAAAATCCTCTATTATGTCAACTTTGTCTAGATTAGCTGTATCTGTAATAGGTAAACCTGTATCAGTAGCCAACAGAAACAAATTATTACCTAAACCGCCGATTAGGGTGTCTTGCTGTTTGTCCAATCCACCAAAAATAACATCATCATCGTTCCCACCATCTAATCTATCTGAACCGGTTCCACCAGTGAGGATATCTTTGTCACCACCGCCTGTTATTAAATCATTACCCTCACCGCCTTCAAGTACATCTTTTCCAGAATCAAATAACCCATTGCCGCCTATGAGCGTATCGTTACCTGCTCCACCATCTAGAGTGTCATCACCACTGTCGCCATTAATTTCATCATTACCAGTATCACCGAAGATTTTGTCATTTCCTGAGCCTGTAAAGATAGAGTTACCAGTCACCCCTAAAAGACCATCGAAATTACTTCCGTCTAGCTTGAGATCGCCTATGTTACTATCAATGCTACCGTAGACTATATCATCATTTGCTGAGTTGGTATCCTTACCAGCAAGAAAGATTGGTCTATCTGGTGCTTGAACTGACAAAATTCCTTCATGAACAAACAGCTTTTCAGATAGACGATCGATAGGATTTGTAAGGTAAAAGTAAGCATTTTGTTTTGTATTGAAGCGCCCTCGCTCAGTGAGGATGCGATCTTTGATAATTTCTTGCTGGAGTAATCCTAACGGCTGATCCTTTTTTATCTGATTCAGCAAGTTTGTGAAAGTCTGAACAACTTGACCGTGTTCATCTACTGGCACGCTCAAACCACCAAAATCCATCTGGAATGACTCATCAGCAGTGGCAGCAAGTTGCTGATTTCCGGCAAGGCTTCGTGCTCCCACAAGTGCTAGAGAGTAATTAGAGACTTCACTAAATTTATTGGGCGAATCTGCTTGAGTATTTCGACCATCTAAATCATAGTCAACACCTCCAAGGGTTAGGAGATCGATGCTGCTTTCTGATGGCGGATCTAAAGCAGTAATAGTGTTAACACCTACTCCATTTGGTTTTATTTCGTTGCCTTTGTCATCTTTGAAGCCTTCTTTGTAGAGGCGACCAATTTCACCGCTGACTAATGATCCCAGACTATGACCTATTAAGTTTAGATTTTCGCTAGCTGCCACAGAATCTATTTTTAATTTGTTTAGTAGTTCCGTGACTACAAATTCTGCAACTGGTCTAATCCACTTAGCAGCAAAATAGTTACCTACTCTTAGAGATGACTCTAAATCGTTTTCATCATCATTAGTTAGGCGACCATTAACAGAAGCTTGCTCCCAGTTTAAGAAATAAACTTTATCATTAGGTCGGACATTTGCTAAAGCTGCTGCTAGTTTGGGTAAGTTTCCCGTCGGCCCATCATTCCACCCGTGAATAACAACCCAGGTTTTTCCTGTTTCAGTTTCTGACTCAAAGGGAGATGGTTGCTTATCTGTAGAGCTAAACAGTTTTAGCTCGATTTCGCGCTTTTCCCGAGAAAAATTGTCGGGATCTGTGATTTCAAACTTTGTACGACCCAAGACTCCATAAGGAAAAGATCCGGCACCTTCACCAAGTTTTGGAACAGCATAAGCGGCTCCTACTGCTGTAGCAAGTCCAGCTAATGGGTTAACAAAGGTTACTCCTATTGCACCACCAAGAAGACCCCCAGCCGTTGCTACCAAAGTCTGTTGCAATAAAAAATCATCAGGCGATAATTTGAAGTCACCAGTTACAGAACCTTGTATGACTGCGGGAGGGTTGTTGACTGACGTGGGAACTCGCTCTGTAACAATATTAATCTTCGTGTCGCCAAAGCCAAGAGCCCGCAAGTTCAAAGTATCATCACCACCTTTACCATCAGACTTTAACTTCACTCTGAAAGTCAGGGTTTGTCCTGGCAAAACGTCAGTAAACTTAGGCGGTGTGATCTCCTTGACATAACCGAATTCATCACTAACTGGAACAACATTAATTTCTCTTCCAACTACGTCTAACCCTGTGGCGATCGCATCCACCAAATTAGAACTATCGGATTTTAATTCTACCACAGAACCAAATCCCAATCCATCACCATCGCTGTCATCAACCAAATCTCTGTAAGTGGCAATTTGATCCTCGGTGACTGCAAAAACGGGTACAAGATTAGCATTAATTAATGCTTGCCTAACTTGTGGAACCGATGGATAATCTTCTCCTGTTCCCGGCGGATTTCCATCAAGAATCGTGTCGAGATTATTGGGTTTGGTGATGCCAAATTCTCTCCCATCGCCCGCCTGATGAAAGTCTGCATCCGTTGCTAAAACAACGACACGCCGAGAACTGTCACGGAAACCAATTTCACTTTGACTGCGAAGTGCCGTTTGCAGTAGTCCTTCCAGTTGCGCTTCAGGAAAATCTCTGCCTGAGCGAATGATAAAATTATTTACTGTTGACTGTAGGGCAGCCGTATTCGTCGTTAGGGGCAGATTTGTGCGGTAAACATAATCACTATTTGCTGAGCTACCAAACGGATTTATAGGCTTGTCTATGAAGGAACCAACCCCAAATGTGGTGTTAGGTTGAATACCTTGCAGTCTGCTAACCAAATTTGGAACTAACTTTTGGACAACAGGTAAATCGTCCTCAAACGAGTCTGAAATATCTTGCAGTAGAAACACATCAAGGGGTAACTGATTAGTAACGGCTGAAGCACTCCGATCGCCATTTTCTATACTGCGAACCGATCTAATAGGCTCTGAACCATCCCCAGGCACCGTCACAGTTATTTCTAAAGTAATTTCGCCCCCCGGTGGCAAAAACACATCGATCGTATCCGCTGACAGAATAGTTCCGGGAGTGCTCGACAGTACCTCTCCTTTCTTAATTTGAATACCAGATGCTCCCCCAATTCGATCGCTAATACCCTTGACAAGGGTATCAAAAACCCCCGCTCCCGTTCCAGGATCGATCGCAATTCGCGCCCCATCCGCCGTGAAACCAAACAGCTTCTCGCCTTCAAACATCAAGGCTAAAATATTACTAAAGCCAATATCGCCAATTTTGGCTGCTTGACCAGTTAGAGACACCGCATACAAACTATCGCTTGTCGCCCCCTTCGATGTCGCTAAAAATCGATTATTCGGAGCATCAAATGCCAAGTCCCCACTGCTATTGAATCCAGTAGATTCCAAGTTAGCGATTAAAGATACTCCCGCATTAGTGGTATTAATCGCGTATAAGTTAGAATCCCCAGCCGCATAAAGGATATCATTGGCAAATTCTAGAGCATTCATGTTGACACCCGCAGGAAAGCCGCCAACAAATGAAGTTAAACCCGATATTGGATCGATTTTGAATAACTGAGTGGGCGTAATTCCAAAAATTGTCCCATCTTTAGAAACAGCGATGTCGGAGAAACTGAAGGTACTAGCAATTTGGGTGAATTTTGCTGAGGGATCGATCGTTCCAACTTGTCCGCTTAGTCCGTCGAAAGTCGAAATGAAAGACGAACTAGCCCCTAACTGGCTAGCACTGCGGGTATCCAAACCATAGGACAAGATTCGATCGCCCTTAATCTCTTCCTCTAGAGGTGTGATCGCACTCGCATCCACTCCACTACCCAACAACACATCATCTGTCAGTAACTTCATAATCCCATCTCCTCACAAATATAGTTGCGTCAAAACCAGCAAAGCCCGCCTTGCAAGCCTTCCTAGATATCTATCAGGGCCTTCATCTGCTCTTTATGCAGTTCGCCCTGTTTTTGTAATAAAACTTTACATTGCTCCCAACAGCAGATAAGCTGTATCCCCGATCGCCCGCCCGATGCACCGTCAAACGTAGCTGACAGCCAAACACATCATTTCACAATACTCCACAATCCTGAATCTGTATAGGCTTAACGGCTCACCATTTGGCTCAACATCAAAGGCTCACTTGGCTCATTTGGCTCATTTGGCTCACCAAATCATGTAACATTATTTACTAAGGCAGAGTTTCCGTAGAGGAGTAGCAATGGCAGGTTTGCTCAGAGCATCCGAAGAAGGGCTAAAAATCATTGACATGGTAAGACGCAATCTCGGATGGAATAAAACTGAGGATGCCTGGTGTGTTGCCGCTTTAGTTTCAACAGCTACCTTAAAGCGGTTTTGGGCGAAAATAGAAATTAGACGAGAGAACTTTATCAATATTTGCAAAGCAGTAGAAATAGAAAACTGGGAATACATTGCTGAAGGCTACAAAATCAAGAAAACAGAGCCACTTTTAGCCGCCGCGATCGCAGATATCCCCCTAGACAGCGAAAACGATCGCACTTTCCCCCTCCCAGAAAACTTACCCCCCATCAGAAATTGGGTACAGCGCACAAAAGAACTCGATATCTTAAAAACTACGATCGTTAACTCAGATATCACCGCCATCTCAATTGTCGGATTACCAGGCATCGGAAAAACCACCCTCGTCAGCCAACTAATTCGCCAACTCCACACAGAAAAAACCCCCTTCACCTGCGCCGCTTGGCAATCCTTGCAATCCGCAACAGGCAAAGCACCCCCCTTCGATCGCACAATTGACTCCCTGCTATTCACCCTCTCCAACGGCGACATTACCGCAGCCGTCAACGCTCAAAATGACTATTTCAAAAAAACCGAAAATCAGCTCAAAATCCTCAGAGAAAAACCTTGCTTGCTCGTTTTCGATCGCGCCGACACACTTTTGAAAACAGGAGAAGCCAAAGCCGCTGGTTATTTCGCCGAAGATTGTGCAGAATATGCTTGGTTATTCAAACAACTATTAGAAACAGAACATCAAAGCAAAATTATTTTCACCAGTCGCGAAAGCTTAGCCGAATTGCCGTCAACAGTCACCCGCGAAATCCCGCTAAACGGATTGGATCGAGATGCAGCAGTTGCCCTATTGCAATCTTTTAATCTAACTGCAAATCCAGAAGAATTAGCCGAAATGTGCGATCGCTATTCAGGACACCCCAAAGCCTTACAACTCATTGCAGCCTTGATTCGAGATGATACCGAGTTTCAGGGAAATGTCGGGATTTTTCTGCACCAGAGAGACTGGTTGCTGATTCGAGATATTGAAAGAGCGATCGATGAAATGATAGCCCGTCTCAGCGACGGCGAGCAAACTTGTCTCAGCCGAATTTCTGTCTACCAAACCTCAGAATATCCGCTATCTTTTGCAGGGATTAGCGCTCAAATGCCAGAAGTTAGCAAGTATGAACTGAAAGAAAATATTATCCAGGCACTCAAGCGCCGACAATTGCTATATTACGATCGCCACCTCAAATCCTATCAGTTGCATCCGCTAGTTCGAGAAAAGGGCGAGTACCTGCTAAGTCAAAATCCCGAAAATCTCCGTACCGCTCACAGCCAAGCCTATAGTTATTATATCAGCATTCCCATCAAACCAAAATCCGAATGGCAAGATATCGAGGATATTCAGCCCTTAATTAGAGCGCACTATCATGCCTTTCAATCACAAAATTTAGATGCAGCAAATGGGATTATTTCTGAAGTCTATGAGTATTTGCGGCAGTGGAATTGTGCAGAGTTAGTATGTGAAAATCTACAGTTGCCATTGTTAAAGGAAGTAAAAAACATTAGTCTTTAAGAGGCGGGCAAGATGCCCAACCCACAATAAACTTGATGTTTTTTGGAACGGACATCTTGCCCGTTTCTATAGTCAGGGCGGGCAAGATGCCCGCCCCACAATAAACTTGATGTATAAACTTCAACCACTAGAATAAATCCCTCTTTCTTGCAGTTGCTGCATAAAAAACTCTTCCAAACTAGGCTTAGCCAAATTCATCCCAATTAGCTGCCCTCCCGTACCGCTCAGACTAGAAAGAAACTCCTTCGGATCGCCCTGCAAATGACCGTACCACAAATCATTATCAACTTCCATATCCGGTATCCATTTTTTCAGGATATTCAAGTGACCGCCCCTACCTTCAACCCGGTAAGTTTCAGTATTACCTAGGATTTCGTCGATCGCACCAATGCAGATTAACTCACCCTTGGCCAAAATTGCCACTCGATCGCAAATCTTCTCCACATCAGACAATATATGCGAATTAAAAAAAATCGTTTTTCCTTGATTTTTTAGCGATAAAATTATCTCCCGCATCTGATAGCGTCCCATCGGATCTAAACCAGACATCGGCTCATCCAAAAATACCACATCTGGATTGTTAATCAAAGCTTGAGCCATGCCGATCCGTTGCAGCATTCCCTTAGAATACTGGCGCAACTGTTTTTTAATTGCCGCCGATTGAGATAGCCCAACTAGATCTAACAAATTCGGAATTCTCTGTCGCTGAATTGAGGGGGGAATTTGAAATAACCCCGCCGCAAACTGCAAGAATTCCCAGCCGGTGAGATAATCGTAAAAATAGGGATTTTCTGGCAAATAGCCGACTCGCTGCTTCACGGTGCGATCGCCCAAAGGCCTCCCCAACAGCAGCGCCCGCCCAGAAGTGGGGCGCACTATACCCAGCAAAGTTTTCAGCAGCGTAGTTTTCCCCGCTCCATTTTGCCCTAACAACCCGAAAGTTTCCCCCTCAGAGACAGTCAGAGTGCAATTTTTGAGCGATTCAATTTTTTCATTCATCCAGAAGCCGGTACGGTAGAACTTCCCCAGGTTAAATGTTTCCACCACTGGGGTAGCTCCGGGCATCTCGGTGGAAGTTGGCGCATCTATAAGAGGTTCCATTTTCGTAAGCGAAATAAGTAGCACCTGATTATATTCTATGGCATAAGTTCAGTAATAATTGTTCTGTTTAATGTTAAACTAATCTTAGCTGCACTTAAATATTTCTGAATATGGATCGTTCAAAAATTATTGCTATTATCACTGGGGTGATTTCTATAATTTTAGCAGTTGCCTACCTGCTGCTCGTCACCATCCTCGACTTCCGAGGCGAAATGCTGCCCGCACCTCAAAGTCATTTGCCAGTCTCGCTGCCGATTCAGCAATTGGCTAATGCTAATCTGACTTTACCAGCACTGAGGATTTATCCTCAATTGTGACACAAATAATATAATTTAAATTCCGCAATTTCGCCCGTAAATTATGTACAGAAAACTACGGACGAAATGCTGCTATTTGTAAGGTGCGCAATTCGCACCTTACCACTATTTAGTCCGCCCAGGACGTTCCGGGAAGCTCAGTCGAGCCACCGACGAAAGTTTGACTGTTGGGCGGTTGAAACCGCCGAGTTTTCTCACTAAATTAATACACGTGAATTGCTTTCATCATGTGATATGCAACCAGCAACTGCGTCAAAGCTAGCGGGTAACTTTGCAAAACTTCGCCAGTTGTGCCGATCAGTTTGCCAATTTCCGGGTTGCCTTGGGCAGTGCAAAATCCCCGCAGGTGTGGCAACTCGCTGCACAAGATCATTTCCAGTTCGTTTACTTGATCGCTGGTAGCGTGGGAGTCTACTTCCAAAACGTCAACAGGTTTGCCCATATCCCGATCGAGTTCCAAGCGAATTGCAGGTTTAAAACTATCGCTGCCTCGACCTAAAATTTCAGTAAAATCAGGGTGAGGAATTGTCGGTCTGAGCACTAAACGGACGCTCAAATTCGATTCATTGTCCGCTTCTGGCGGGTAAAAACTAACTACAACGTCGGCCGATTTGCGCTGAGGGCGAATGAAGTCTTCTGAATCCGGTTCCCGCTTTTGCATTTCTGCCAGCACCTGTTCTTCAGTATAACCGCGCTTCATGATATCCCGCTTAACTTTCCACTGAGTTCGCAACTCTTCTGGGGGAGCGAGATACACTTTTACGTCGTAAGAATCGCGGATTGTTCGGGTTGCGTAACCCAGCAAACCTTCAACTATGACAAATTTGCTGGGCTTGATGTATTCCGGCGCGTCGAATGTACCTGTGGTGTGGTTGTAGATGGGTTTGAGAATTGCTTGTCCGGTGCGCAGCAGGCTGAGGTGCTGCTGCATGATGTCGAGGTAATTGCAGTCGGGATGCAGTGCTGTGATCCCGATTTCGGCCCGCTGCTTTCTGTCGTAGCGGTGATAGTCGTCAGTACAAATCACAGTGACATTTTCTGGCCCCAATACTTGGGCAATTCCCCGCGTCAGGGTGGTTTTGCCCGCTGCGCTGTCTCCGACAATACCGAGAATAATTGGTCGATCGCTCATTGTTTTTACCCCGACGGACAATAGCAAATTTTGTTGTGAATCTTACATTTTATCAAAGTTGTGTTCGATCCGATCGCTCGATCCGATGGTTTGAGTCGATCCCCCGGACTCTCCCTAATGTGTAAAATTATTGTCATATTTCTTAATATAATGCGGCACCTGAGACTGAGAGAGTATCTGATTAAAAAATCACGCCCATTTCTCAACTGCCTGCGATGTCGATCGTACTTTTGAATCCGGCTACTGTCACAATTTGGAGAAAATTACCCTACAAAGTGTCCCGGTAGTCTGTTTTGTAGTGCTAATTGCAGCAGCGGTGCTACGGGTGGGATATTTTTGGTTTCAAAACCGGCAGCAAGCAGTGAATCAATTTGCCACTCAATCAATCGAGGCGGAGGCTGACCAACTTTACCAGCCATAGGAAGTTTTAGCCAAAGCTTTCGTTATTTTGACAAATTAGTATAAATTTGAGTTCTGGACGCAATTAGGCCCTCAATAACCTGTCTTTTTTAGTCTTGCTTGCCTGCTGCAAGGCGTCTTTTTGTGAAAAAAATCAGTTTCGACGCACCCGTGCGTAATTTCTAAATTTAAACAAATCTCAAGTTGAACTAAGCCCGTAGCAAGCCGATGAATCAACCATATTCTCACAAATTTAGGGGCAGGATTTTAATTGTTGACGACAATAGATCTCTTGCAAAATAATTTTATGATATAATGAAAAGTTTTGCTGAGATTTAATTGAATCCCAACTCCTAACTTA
>NZ_JAUBTQ010000046.1:0-60303 GCF_036702515.1 Microcoleus sp. BROC3 | reverse complement strand
GCCTGCTTGGTGTCGCGATCGACTGACTGACGTAGCGATCTATCGCCTGACTCTTTTAAGATACAAGGGGCGGGTTTCACCCACAATAATTGCCTGAAATCGACAATCTCAACAACCCGCCCCCACCCAACGACAAATCATCATCTACATTTTAACATTCGATGCAAATTTCAGGTTGGTGTGGGTTATTGGTGGGGCGGGTTTATCTAGATTGTTGGTAATCGTTATATATTGTTTGTAAAACCCGCCCGTACAAAATCCTGGTGGCACACCTAACTTAATATCCTGTCGCACAGAATGCCGCCCAATATTTCGGATCGCGGAACGGCTGTTCCTCACTCGAAGACGCTAACCACAATTCCATACTTTGTCTAGATTTTTTATCTACATTTAACAATCCTACCCAAACTCGAAAATCCTCCTCACTCACCCCGCGCATCCAGTTTTGTGCCGCATTCAAAGCAACTGCTACTGAATCTGCCTCCGGCAATTCTTGATAAAATTTAATCATTAAAATTGCCGTGGCAAAATCATCGACAGCCCACAGACTGCTGACAACACTCATGCTACCCGCATACAAGAAGCCGCTGGGTAAACCAATGTATTCATCCGTCATTGCGGTTGAGTCGGTTAACCCGGTTTCGCAGGCGGAAAGTGTGACGAGATGGCACTGCGGTAACTGCAAATCGGCAAAGATTTCTCGCAGCGTGAGGCATTTTTCTGGGATGGCTTTTCTGCCGCTGCGTAGGGTGACATAGCGCTGTTTTTCATCGGGCTGATTTGACTCTGGGGGCGGGGGTGAGGTTTGCGGTTCCAGGGAATCGGCTAAGACTAGGGATGACAGCAGCGGATAGTCAAAGTTGAATATGCCGTGACAGGAAAAGTGCAGGTAGCTGGTGTTTGAGAGGTTTTCTCGGTTGTCGTTGAGGGCGGTTTTTGTGGCTTGTTTTCTGAGTAAAATTTGATGCGGATTGAATCTGGTTTTGATGGTTTCTACTTCCATGTCGGCGTTGAATAAGTCTTCGGTGGGATTCTGGAGGGCAAATAGTTGTTGCTGATTTGGTGGGGGGGAGTTTCTGGTGGTGATGCGATTTTTGACGAGTTCCAGCAGTTGCAAGCTGGGGGCGTATTTCACGCCTGCGGGGAAGCTGTCGAGGAGGTATCCGCGAAAGTTGGTTTTTTGTTTAAATCGGGTTTCTGAGGTGAATTGTAGGGCGTGGAGGGGGAATAGGTGCAGGTAGCGGTGGGGTACTAGGATTAGTTGTTTGCAGTTGGGGGGGATGTGGGCGATTATCTCGTTGAGTCGCAGGATTTCTGAGAGTTTTTGGAGTTTTTGGGATAGGGTGTTTTGCCAGGTTTTGTTGGTGTTTTTGTTGCGGTATTCGTCGAGATAGTTGTTTTTCCAGGTTTCTAATTCGGCTATTTCGGTTGTGGTATATGTGAGTGGTTTTATGCTGTCGCGGGTGATGATGAAGGCTGATCCTCCCCAGCTATCGTCGGAGTTGGAGTTATTGCCGAGGTACCATTCTATGATTGCTGTTTGGGTGTCTAAGGTTTGTTGGAATTTGGTGATGTCGATGGGTTCGACTTTTTGAGTTAGGGTGAATTCTGGTTCTCGCTTTTTTATCTGTTCTAGCAGTTGTGTTAGTTGCTGTGATGTTGTTTCTAATTTGGCTTTTTGTTGTTGGAAATATTCGGGGCTGAGGCTGCGGGTTTGGGTTGTGCGTTGTGAGGGAGAGTCTTCGGGAACCCCCCTCTTTCTCCCCCCCTTGGTAAGGGGGGGAGAAAGAGGGGGAGGAGATGGGGTTTCTGTTTCTAGGAGTTGTTGGGAGGCGGCGATTTGGCGGCGCAGGTTTTGCAGTTGCTGTTTCTCGGTTTCGGTGGCTGTTTTCGGGTAGATTTCGCTGTTGGTGAAGAGTTCGACTAGGTAGCGGGATTTGCTGCGTTCGATTGTTTGCAGGGCTTTGTCATATTGTTGGTGATTGATGCAGGATTGCATCAATTTTTCGTAGACATCGAGATTTTGTTCGATGATTTCTCGTTTGCGGTTGTCGGATGTTATCCACTCGCGGCTTTGTTCGACTGCTTGGATGGCTTTTTCGTACCCGAATATGGCTGTTTCCCACAAACTTTCTGCAAATCCTAAATAGCCTAGATTTCTACCTGTTCGCCGACAGTCAATTGGCAAAGCTGTGGGAGTGTAAACTTCTAAAGCTGCTTCATAAAGTTGGATTGCCTTTTCGATATTCTCACCCCGTTCTCCCTTGATTCTGTCGTTGTAAGCAATTGCCAAATTATTTTGAGTCATTGCCCATCGTTCCGGGAAAGCTTGGGGGGTATGAACTAATAATGCAGCTTCATAAAATGCGATCGCCATTTCTAAATTATCACCCCTGTCTCCCTTGATTCTGTTTCTGTAAGCTTCTCCCAAATTATTTTGAGTCCCAGCCCAATATTCGGGAAAAGCTGGGGGGGTGTAAACTTGTAAAGCAGCTTCATAAAATGCGATCGCCCTTTCTAAATTATCATCCCTGTCTCCCTTGATTCTCTGGCTGTAAGCACGTGCCAAATTATTTTGAGTCCCAGCCCAATCTTCGGGAAAAGCTGGGCGGGTGCGAACTTCTAAAGCAGCTTCATAAAATGCGATCGCCCTTTCTAAATTATCACCCCTGTCTCCCTTGATTCTGTCACTGTAAGCATTTGCCAAATTATTTTGACTCCTTGCCCAATATTCGGGAAAAGCTGGGCGGGTGTAAACTTCTAAAGCAGCTTCATAAAATGCGATCGCCCTTTCTAAATTATCACCCCTGTCTCCCTTGATTCTGTTTCTGTAAGCTTCTCCCAAATTATTTTGAGTCATTGCCCATTGTTGGGGAAAAGCTGGGGGGGTGTAAACTTGTAAAGCAGCTTCATAAAATGCGATCGCCCTTTCTAAATTATCACCCCTGTCTCCCTTGATTCTGAAAGAGTAAGCAATTGCCAAATTATTTTGAGTGCTTGTCCGCTTTGCAAGATAAACATCGCCATACTTTTGCATAAGTAGTGATGCGATTTGACATAACCCATTCTGTATGAGTAGATAAAATGTCAAAATCACTACTTGTTCCGCACAATCGCGAGTCCAAACGGTTAATGCTATTTTGTTACAAATAATAGCAATTTCTAAGTTGCTTGCTCTACTGCCTTGCTGAAGAGTTATAAATAGAAGACTCAAATTACTTAAAATTTGACCAAAAATATATGCTTTATCTACATCCAAATTTGCTAAAACTTTAGTAGCAAGTTCTCGCAAATATTGGGCAAAATCATCGTCTAATAATTCTAGATTGGCTTGCAGGATGGCGGTTTGTTTGTCCCTGGGACAGGTGAGGAGAGATTCAATCAGGGTGAGATAGGCTTGGCGGCGTGGTTGGTTCATTTTTGACTACCCATGTTTGTTTGATTTTACATTTTTTGCGGGGAAATCAAGGGTGTTTTTAACCGCAGATGTTGGCGGATGGACGGGGATAAACGCAGATGTAAGGGCAAAAATATGCGGTAGCAGCCTGCGAAGATTCAGGCAGACGGAAGCGATCGAACTGACGATTAGGCCCCGATCCCCCCTAGCCCCCCTTAAAGAAGGGGGGGACAAGATTCCGATCGAAGTCCCCCTTCTTAAGGGGGATTTAGGGGGATCTAGCCTCCGCTATAAACGAGAGATACAAAGAGTTTTTGTTTCTTACAGAAAACCCAGACTAACCCAACCCTTCAAGCAACTGATTCCGAGCACTTTCCAACGCTGACTGCAACTTACTTGCATCGCGTCCCCCAGCTTGCGCCAAATTCGGCCGCCCGCCGCCTTTTCCGCCGCAAATTTGAGCAATTCCCCCGATAAACTTGCCAGCTTGCAATCCTTTCTTATTGACTTCAGGACTAAAAGCAGCCACCAAACTTACCTTATCCGGTTCAGGAATTGATGCCAAAACAACCGCAGCATTTCCTAATTTTTGCTGCAATCTTTCTGCCGCAGTTTTCAGCGCTTCTGTATCCACATCACCCAATTGAGCTACAATGATTTTGAATTCGCCGATAGCCTCCGCCGCACTCAGCAACTGGTCGGATTTCGCGATCGCCAATTCCGACTTCACAGCAGCCAAATGTTTCTGAGTATCCTTCAACTCATTCTGCAAATTAGTAATCCGGTTCGGCAATTCTTCAGGCTTCGCCTTAAATCGATCGCCCAAATCGCGCACCACCTTATCCCGCACGTTCAAGTAGTCCAAAACAGCTTGACCGGAAACCGCTTCAATCCTGCGAGTTCCCGCCGCTACCCCCGCTTCCGAAACAATCTTAAACAGCCCGATTTCTGCGGTATTGCTGACGTGAGTTCCGCCGCACAATTCCATCGAAACGCCGGGAAAATCGATAACCCGCACCACATCGCCGTACTTCTCGCCAAACATCGCAGTCGCGCCTTTTTCTCTCGCAAGGGCGATCGGCATTTCTGCAACGACCGCAGCGTGGGCTTCAGCAATCCAACTATTAACTAAATCCTCAATTTTCTGCAACTCTTCTGCTGTGACAGCGCGCGGAGAATTGAAATCAAACCGCAATCTCTCAGACGATACCAGCGAACCAGCTTGCGAAATCGAATCGTCCACAATTTTCCGCAAAGCTGATTGTAATAAGTGAGTTGCTGTGTGGTTGGCCTGAATTCGGCGGCGACCGCTGTTGTCAATTTTCGCAGTAATACTATCGCCAACTTTCAGGGTTCCCCGTTCCACAAAGCCGAAATGCACGAAGAAATCAGATTCCTTCTTCACATCATCAACTCTCACTAACAAACCATCACCATTATCTCCGCTTTTCAAATAACCTTTATCCCCAATTTGTCCGCCGGATTCTGCATAAAACGGCGTTTGGTTCAACACAACTTGTACCTCGGTGCCTGCGGCTGCTTCCTCGACAGATTTGCCGTCAACCAAGATAACTTCCACCTCAGCTAAACTCGACAATTCAGCATAACCGACAAACTCAGTTCCCTGGATAGTTTCAGCCAACTTATCCAAAGAACCCTGCACCGTTAAATCGATTGTTTGGCGAGCATCTTTAGCGCGAGTTTGCTGTTCCTTCATCGCCCTTTCAAAGCCGTCCAAATCCACAGTAATTCCCTGTTCCTCAGCAATTTCTTGAGTCAGTTCTAAGGGGAAACCGTAGGTATCGTAAAGAGTGAAAGCATCTTGACCGCTGATTTGTTGGTTTGCTTGCTGTTTTGTGCGATCGACAATTTCCTCCAGCAGCTTCTCTCCGCGTTCCAAAGTCTTGAGAAACTGCGCCTCTTCCCTTGCCAATTCCGCCTTAATTTGAGCTTCCCGCAGCCGCACGTTCGGATAAGCAGCTTGCGAAAGGGCGATCGCACTTTCAGCCACCCGCACCGTAAATTCGCCCTGAATTCCAATCAGTCGCCCGTGGCGCACCACCCGGCGAATCAACCGGCGCAAAATGTAACCGCGACCCACATTCGACGCGCGAATTTCGTCCGCAATCATGTGCACCACAGCCCGAATATGATCGCCAATTACTTTCAGCGAAACCTTGACTTTTTCATCGCTATTGTGGTAATCAATCCCGGCAATTTCCGCCGCCGATTGAATGATCGGAAAAATCAAATCTGTTTCGTAATTATTGGGGACTTTCTGGAGGATTTGCGCCATCCGTTCCAGTCCCAAGCCAGTATCAATATTTTGATTTTGCAGCGGTGTTAAATTGCCCTCTGCATCTTTATTGTACTGCATGAAAACCAGGTTGTAGAATTCAATAAACCTGGTATCATCTTCGAGGTCAATATTGTCGCCTCTCTCTGGGTGGAAATCATAGTAAATCTCCGAACACGGGCCGCAGGGGCCTGTCGGGCCGGATTGCCAGAAATTGTCATCTTCTCCCATGCGCTGAATGCGATCGCCCGGAATGCCAATTTCATCGCGCCAAATCGCAAAAGCTTCGTCATCTTCTCGGAAAACACTAACAACCAAATTAGATGCTGGTAAACCGAAAACTTCCGTGGAAAGTTCCCACGCCCAGGCGATCGCCTGTTTCTTGAAATAATCCCCGAAACTGAAATTGCCCAACATCTCAAAAAACGTGTGGTGGCGGGCGGTGCGGCCGACGTTTTCGATGTCGTTGGTGCGGATGCACTTTTGAGAAGTCGTGGCGCGCGGTGATTCGGCGGCGCGCTGTCCGAGAAATATCGGCTTGAATTGTAGCATTCCGGCGATCGTCAGCAAGACTGTCGGATCTTCCGGCACCAAAGAAGCACTCGGCAATATCTTATGTCCCCGCTGAGCATAAAAGTCGAGGAAGGTTTGGCGGATTTGGCTGCCACTGAGAAACTTAGGAGAAATAGACATGACAAAAACACTTAAGTATGTAAAGATGTAGCAACAATAGAATTTATAGGACTTACGCACGGGTGTCCAGAAACCCGGTTTTTAAACCAAAATACTTGCTTAAAATCCTCAATCTGGGTAGAAAAACCCGGTTTCTTGGTTACGAGTGCGTGAGTGCTAACTTACATCTATTTGGAGATTCATATCATTATACTTAGTAATGTAAAGACCTATCAAGTTTTGCAAATAGTGCTTTACTCCTCCGAAAGGCCATGCTAACTTAATAATAGACACCGGGACAGGAAGAGAAAGGAGGTCGCTATATTTAGAAAGAAAGTTCGAGGATATAGACATGGTGTCTCCGGTCTAGATTCCCAGGCGCAGCAGAAATTAACCGAACACAACTTGGAATAGTGGCGAACTGCCGATCGAGCAGTCAAGCCAAACCGCAGTCGAGTCAGACTTATTGTGGTTGCGGATTAAAAGTAAAGCTGCACAAGTTGTAAACCCTAGTAAGTCACAGTTCTCAACCGGAAACACATCTCGTTTGTTAAAAAAAACAAAGCTCTCATATTATTGGGTCTGATCGCTGTCGATCGGGCCCTACGCTTTTTTATAGGGCGATCGCAGGAGAAGAGGCATCGAGGGGTACAGAGGGGCCGAGTTGGGCTGTATAAGTGCTTTGTGCTCAAAGGCAACATCCCTGCGAGTCGATCGGCGATCGATCGGTGCAGCTTTTGAGTTATATCTTATACATAAGACCTGTGCGATCGAAGCCGCAGCTTTTTGCCGGGGATCAAGCCCTGTGGTATGAGGCACTGTCAAGATGCGATATGATTGAAGATGTCAGTCAAGACATTAAAACCTACCCGCTGTATAGCAGTCTACGCTTCTGTGAGCTTGCTGCAAGGCAAGGATAGCAAACCGCCCTTTTTGGTGACAAAACCTGGCTCAAGAATTTGAATCTCAGGATATTTAGAGTCAAAATTCTAAAAAATCCCATCCCCGACGCAGGGGTGAGAGTTCAAACAATAAAAGCCGGCCCACTCAAAAAAGCTAGTGCCACTAACAACTGTCGTAAATCACTAGCACACTTCTTAAATTCACAATCTCCGGAGATTTCAGGTACAAGCATGGCCGAAATAACTAAAGAAGAAATGCGCGAACGACTGGGAAATATCGATCAGATTCGCGATATAATTTTTGGAGCTCAACTTAGAGAATACGACAATCGCTTCGATAAAATAGATTCCGACTTGTCGATGATGCAGCAAGATATGCAAGCTCGCATTGAACAAGTAAAAACAGTTCTTTCAGGAGAAATGAGGGCTGCGGTTGATTCGTTAGAAAAAAAAGTTAAATCGCTCACCTCAAACACCCAAGAAGAAAGCGCAGACATCCGTCAGCAAGTCGATCGCGTTAACCGCAAATTCTCCAGCAGCATGGAAGCCCTCGACGAAGCTATCGACAATCAAACCAGTTCGCTTCGCGACGAACTCTCCCAAACCAGAGAGCGACTATCTGAAGAAACCCGCACTTTGAAAACACAGGTTTTTGAAGAACTAGATCGCCGCTTTTCCATGCTCAGAGATGTTAAAGTTTCCCGAGACGACATGGCAGAAATTCTGTTTGAACTCGGCATGAGGCTCAAAGGAACAGAATTTGTCCCCGAACTTAAAGGCGTTGCTGATAATAAGTTAAATACCGAATTTCTGTTGCCGGAGCGCCACAATCACGGATAATAACGCATGGCTTTACCGAAAGAAAATCCGGCTGACGAAAATGAGTTAGAGGGTTTTGTTTCTAAACCTGACGAGTCCGCTGCCGGTGCAGCCGCCCAGCTAGAACCGTTGCTGAATCTGTTAGTCGATCTCAAAATTATTGCTGGTTCAAACCAGCAAAATGCAGATCCCGAAGGTGACAGCAGCAGCGAAAACAATCAAGCTGGGGCTCTCGGCGGGTTGATGGATTTGTTAGGTATTTCTTCAGAAAAGCAAGAGGAAGTTGCAGCGAATTTGCCCGAAACTGGCAATCGCGAACCTGAGTCTGGCGATTCCTGGGATGTTAAAGATGAGTTCAAAAGTTTGCTATTCGCTACTCAAAAACTCAACACTTCAGAACTCGAAAGAAACTATTCCTCCGCTAAAACTATAGAGGTTTCAGCGATCGCCCAGCCGGATTGGGAGGAGAAATCAGAGCCTGTCGAAGAATTGTCTAACTTGACAATGAAAGATTCTCTACAGGAAGTACAGGCTCAAAAATCCCAGCGGTTCGATCGGCATTTACAGGATGTGTCCGCTCCCGAAACCGAGTCAAAACCTTCGATAATTGCCGATAATCCGATAGCTTCCACAGTCTCACATCCACCAGAAACGGGATATTTAGATCCCGTGGTTGCTTCGATTCAATCGATGCCAAACTTGGTAGAACAGCCGACAACGATATCGCAGCCGACAGAAATATTAGGCCAAATTAAACAAGATTTAAATGAAGCCGACAGCGCGATGGAAAGGCTGCAAAATCTGATGTTCGGCTCGCAAATGTCGGATATTGAGCAAGTCAAAAATCTGCTGGCCGAAAACGACTTGCCGGGGGTGCGCCACCTGATGGCAACAATCGACGATAAATTAGGAAAATTGGAGCACCAAATCTACGATCCCCAAGAGTTGATTCAGTTGATGCTGCCTTGGATCGCAGAAATTCTCAGCCGCAAAATTACCGATTCCAGAGAAGAAGTTGTCAAGGCGATCGTCCCAATTATTGACGAAGTGATTAGGGCAAAAACTCAGGAAAACAAGTCGGCAATGAGTGCGGCAATAGCTGAGCTGCTTCCCGAGGCACTTGCTCAACAAATAGTGAATTCGCCAGCGGATATTGCTAAGGCGATCGCCCCAGAAATCGGTCTGGCAATTAAAGAGCAAATTCGCCTCGACCAAGAGTCGATCGCTCAAGCCCTCGCCCCCGAAATGGGCAAAGCTATTACAGCCCAAATAAAACTCGAACGCGACTCTATGGTGGATGCCCTCTATCCCGTAATTGGCAGTACAATTTCCCGATACATGGCAGAAGCTATCAAGACAATCAATGAAAAAGTGTCCAATGCCATCAGCGTTGAAGGCTTTAAGCGAAAAATTCGCTCCAAAGTACAACGAGTCTCCGAAGCTGAATTAATCCTCCAAGAATCAGTACCCTTTACCGTCCAAGCAGCATTCTTAATTCACAAAGCATCAGGCTTAATAATTTCCGAAGTTCAAAACTCCGAAAGCTACCATTTAGAATCAGAAATGGTAGCAGGAATGCTCACAGCTATTCGCAGCTTTGTTAACGAGTGCATCGTTGAACCCGGAGAAGCTTCCGAACTTAATCAAATTGAATACGGCGACTCCAAGATTATCCTAGAAGTAGCGGGATACTGCTACATGGCAGTCGTGATCAAAGGAGAACCGCCACATTTGTTTATCAAAAAACTGCGGCAAACAGTTAGTAATATCATCCTTAATTACGCTAAAGTAATTCACGAGTTTAACGGCGATCCCGGTACTATACCGGAGTCGCTGCACCCCTGGATAAAAAGTTTATTTGAACCGCTGCAAACGGAAAAATCAACAAAACCCCCGATCGCCCTAGCGGCTATCAGTTTAGCCGCCCTGAGCTTAATCTTAGTACCTTGGGGAATTTATCAGTACCGCAGCAACATTGACCGCCGCCTCGCGGCCAATGCGACTTTAGCTTTGGAATCGACCCCAGAATTAGCGGTTTATCGCTTAAATGTCAGTGTTGAGGGCAAAACTCTGAAGTTAACCGGACAGTTGCCAAATCCAGAATTACGGGCAAAAGCTGCAAAGATAGCTGGCTCAACTGCACCAAAGTTGAAATTAGACAATCAAATTGTCGCTGTAGATGTACCTCCAGATCCAGTTTTGACAGCGGCAGAGGTGCAGCGGATTACCGCTGTTTTGAACCAGAGAGAGGGCGTTTTAATTTCTACTCGGTACGGCGATCGCAAAGTTACAGTAGATGGCACAGTTATAGACCTAGCAGACGCACAGAAAATAGCTCAGTCCTTGAAGCAAATTCCCGGTGTTCAATCGGTCATCAGTACGGTTAAATTAGATCCCCTGAAAATTACAACCCGCATCTACTTCGAGCCAGGAACCACAAAATTAGACTCTACATATGGAGAAATCATCGCCAGTGTCAAAAATTTCATGGATCAATATCCTCAAAAACATATTAAGATAATTGGGCACAGCGATCGAACTGGAGAACTTGTTACAAATCAACAGTTGTCGCTCAAGCGTGCCGCAGCAGTGCGAGATGCTTTAGTGCGACAAGGTGCTGACCCGAAGCGCCTCCAAACGGTCGGCAGTCCAAATCCTCCTGCCGACGTGGAACCCAATCAACCACGACTTTTAAGCAGATGCGTGGTATTTGAACCAATAACTAAGACCATAAACAGTAAATAATTATGTCAGTTACTATAGCTAAAAAAATGTGCATGATCGGCGATTTTGGCGTCGGCAAAACCAGCCTAATCCGCCGTTTTGTCGATCGGCAATTCAGCGACCAGTACCTGTCCACGGTCGGAGTGAAAATTTCCCGCAAAAATATCATATTAGAAAACACAAAACAGCCGGAAAACGTGACTGCACAGTTGCTAATTTGGGACTTAGAAGGGCATACAAAATTCAAAGGAATAGCACCGACTTACTTGCAGGGAGCTAGCGGCGTTTTAATCGTTGCCGATGTCAGCCGCTCCGAAACTGTTGAGCGAATCTCCGAACACATTCAGCTTTTTTCTTCAGTCAATCCTAAAGGGTCAATAATCGTCGCTTTGAACAAAGTAGACTTGATTGACGAGGAAAAATTGGCGCTGCTAGTGGAAATATCTCATTCGATATCTCAAGACAAAGTAATAGCAGTTTACGCGACATCGGCTAAAACAGGCAAAGACGTTGACGAAATTTTCTATAAACTAGCTTATACAATGGTAGAACCAGTATGAACCCACTTTTGAGAAAGCTGTTGGAGCCACGGCCAACAGAGTATTTGTTAGTAAATCACAATTTCATTATTCAGGAAACCTCCGCCGAACTCCACCATTATGCCGATACTCCGGGCGATGCGATACCCGGTGCAGATGCTCGCATCAGTTTTCCCGAATTGATTGGCATTGAAAATATCCTCATGTCTATCATTATGGGACGGCTACCGAGTTTTGAACTCAAAGGTATCGCTCGGTTTGCCGACCCCAACCGCCCTTTATACTTTGATATGTTGGCTATTGAACATGAAAGCGAACAAGAAGATGTGCCAAGTAAATTGCTAATTTTGATTGAAGATGTCACCGAAAAGATGGTGATGAAGCAATCCTTGATTCAGAGGGCGAATGAAGCTAATCTTTTGGTGAGCGCTTTAGCCGCTTCTAAAGATTATATAGATAAAGTTATTCGTTCGATGGGCGATGCTTTGTTGGTGACAACAACATTAGGAACTATCAAAACAGTCAATCAATCAGCACAATCCTTATTTGGGTACAGCGAAGCCGAATTGATCGGCCACCCCCTCTCCATAATAGTAGTCGAAGAAAAATTACTTTACCAAGCTCGCCACCGCTATATCTTGTCTCATCAAGAGCTGCTCAGAGAACTGGAAGTAATCTGCACTACTAAAGCAGGAGAAGAAATTTGGGTAGAATTTTCCTGTTCGGCAATTCAGACAGAATTACAGGAACTTTACGATTTCATCTACATCGGCAGGGACATCACAGAACGCAAGCAACAAGAAATAGAAATTCGTCGCTCTTTGGCAAAAGAGCAAGAACTCAGACAGGTAAAATCTCGTTTTTTCTCAATGCTCGCTCACGAATTCGGCAATCCTTTAAGTACAGTATTATTTGCGACGAAAATCCTCCAAGACTACGACGACCAAATCACCCACGCGGAAAAAAAAGAATACCTCCAACACGTTAAATCAGCATCTAAACACATGGCTCAGCTATTAGATGATATGCGGTTGCTCAGCAGCGCCGAAGCCGGAAAACTCGAATTCAATCCCGCACCAGTTGACTTACAAAAATTTTGCAGCGAGTTAGTAGAATCAATTAAAATGAGTTACGGAAAAAATCATAGAATTAACTTTATTTGCCCAGAATTAGTTGCGCCAGCGAAAAAAACTGATCGGGAATCGGAGGAAACACAACACTGGCCCGCACTCGATTCAAAATTGCTGCGGCACATCTTGACAAATTTGCTTTCAAATGCTGTCAAATATTCGCCGATCGACAGCAATATTTATTTTGAATTAAATTGTGACAATAATCAAGAAGCTGCATTTAAAATTAAAGACGCAGGCATTGGCATTCCTATCGAAGACCAAGAACAACTGTTTGAGTCTTATTATCGAGCCCAAAATGTAGGAAAAATCCCCGGTACAGGACTGGGTTTATCCATAGTCAAGCAGTGTGTAGACTTGCACGGAGGTCAAATCGAATTTTCCAGCGAGATAGGGTTAGGCACTACCTTTACAGTCACAATTCCTTTTTACAAATAGAGGTAAGACTCTTTTTGATTTTGATTTTAGATTTTAGATGGGAATGACTGATGACTATCATGATTGGGAGCTTGCCTAGATTTGCATTATTTTTTAAATTTATATAAATAGATTAATCTCAGATGATTCGATACAGAGGGCGCGTTCACTACTAAAAATATAACATGAAAACCCTGTTAAAAAAGCTTTTGGTGCCCCCCCACTTGGAGTACCTAGCACTGGACAAAGAGTTTTTAATCCAAGAAACATCTCTCAAAGTGCAGCGGTTTGCCGACTGTCCCGAGGAAGTAGCGGCCGGCAACGATGTCCGCATTCCCTTTCCAGAATTGGTAGGGAGTGAAGAAATTTTAATCAATATTTTTGAAGGACGTTTGCCAAATTTTGAATTAAAAGCGATAACCAGGGTATTAGAAAATGGCTCGCGGCTTTATTTTGATATGTATATAGTCGAGTTCAACAATGACGATAATTATCAGAGATTAATTGTATTTTTTGAAGACGTAACCGACAGGATGGGTTTGGAACAAACTCTAGTCCAAGCTACCAATGAAATGAATATTTTGTTGAGTACCTTAGCCGCTACTAATAATTATGTTGAAAAAATTATTACTTCCATGGCCGAAGTTTTGTTGGTAACAACGGCCACGGGAAAAATAAAAAAAGTCAATCAGGCGGCTCAAGATTTGTTCGGTTACAGGGAATCGGAATTAGTAGGCCAGCAAATAGACGCTCTTGCTGCTGTTGGCTCCTCTTTGCAAGCAGTCAGTCAAGAGGGGCCTCAACAATCGCAAACTAATGCCGAAGTAATTTGCACGGCAAAAACCGGAGAAAAGCTAACAGTGGCCTTTTCCTGTACGGCGATTCCGACTGACATTAAAGGTATTTCTGGCTCTTGGGCCGCCGTCCAAGATTTCGTGTACATCGGCCGCGACGTTACAGACAGACAGCGAGCCCGCAAGCGAAAAATAGCTCAGTACGTCACCACTCGCATCCTGTCGGCATCCGAAACAATCAAAAAAGCTATAGCAGCCATTCTCCCTGTAATTTGCGACAGTTTGGGATGGGATACCGGCGAACTTTGGATGCCGGAAGCTGGGGAAAAACTGCTGTCAGGAAGTAACAGAATAACTGCTGTTTCCGACCCCAATTTGCTTCGGTGCGTCGCCAGTTGGAGAAAACGCTCAATTTCCATCCCCAAATTTGCCGAATTTACCGAAACAATGACCTGTGCATTTGGCGAAGGATTGCCCGGTCTCGTTTGGGCCAGCGGTTCCTCTCAGTGGATTGCAGATGTCACAGAAAGCGACAGGTTTCTACGCCGAGAAATTGCCGCCCAAGAAGGACTGCACGGAGCTTTTGGGTTCCCGATTTTGGGCGACTACGAGCCGGAAAATTCTGCCCGGTCTGTGTTGGGGGTGATGACTTTCTTTAGCCTGGAAGTGCAGTCTTTTGATGAAGAATTGCTCCAGACCATGGCAACAATCGGTAGCCAAGTCGGTCAATTTATCAAGCGCAAGCAAGCGGAAATAGCTTTGCGGGAAAGCGAAGAACAACTGCGAGACTTATTTGAAAATGCTACAGACTTAATTCAAAGTATTGGAGCAGACGGTCATTTTTTGTATGTAAATCGGGCTTGGCGGGAAACTGTGGGCTACAGCGAAGCAGAAATTGCTCAAATGACTGTTTTTGATATCATTCATCCCAACAGTTCCCAAGAGTCTCTGGACATATTCTATCAAGCTATTACCAAAAAGACCGTAAATGAAAAAACGTTGTATCCAGACTCTATTCAAGCAATATTTATTACTAAACATCACGAACAAATTTTGCTGGAAGGCAGTATAAGCTGTAAGTTGGCGGAAGGTTCGCTAGTAGCTATTCGCGCTATTTTGCGAGACATTACGGCTCGAAAGATGGCCGAAGACGCCCTAGCAAAATCTGTATCCCTGCTGCAAGCAACTTTTGATTCTACTGCGGACGGTATTTTAGCTATTGACAGGAGCGGAAAAATAGTCACTTTCAATCGAGAATTTGTGGAAATGTGGCGCATACCTAACGAAGTGATGGCACTGCGAGATGACGCCACAATGAACGCTTTTTTTCTGAAACAACTCAAAGACCCTCAAGCATTTCAAGCAAGAATAGAATCGCTTTACGAGCAGCCAGAAGCCGAAAGTTACGACTTATTGGAATTTCAAGACGGCAGATTTTTTGAACGCTATTCGCAACCGCAGCGGCTGGGAGATAAAATTATCGGCAGAGTCTGGAGTTACCACGACATTACGGAACGCAAGCAAGCAGAAGATGCGTTGCGGGAAGAACAAGAAAAATCCGAAAAGCTGCTGCTAAATATTTTGCCGCAGGCAATAGCAGAACGCCTCAAACAAAACGAAACTACTATTGCCGAATACTTTCCGGAAGTGACTGTTTTGTTCGCTGATATTGTAGGGTTTACTGCTTTGTCTGCTGTCATGAATCCGATCGAACTCGTGGAGCTCCTCAATCAGATTTTCTCAGGATTCGACCTTTTGTGCCAACGGCACGGGTTAGAGAAAATCAAGACGATCGGGGACGCATACATGGCAGTAGGAGGACTGCCTGAACCCAGGGCAGACCACGCAGAGGCGATCGCCCAAATGGCCCTAGATATGCAAGCAGAAATAGCCCGATTTAATGCTAGCCATAATAAATATTTTAGCATCCGCATTGGCATTCACAGCGGCCCGGTTGTTGCCGGAGTAATTGGCATCAAGAAGTTTATTTACGATTTGTGGGGCGACACGGTAAATATTGCTTCCCGCATGGAATCTCAGGGTTTGCCTTGGCGGATTCAAGTCAGCGAAACTACTTATAAGTTAGTGGCAGACAAATATTTGTTTCAGGAGCGGGGAATTATTGAAGTTAAAGGCAAAGGGAAAATGAAAACTTATATTCTACTTAGGAAAAAATAATGTCAGTCATAACTCAATACGGTTCAGATAAGACCGATCCCCCCCTAGCCCCCCTTAAAAAGGGGGGGACAAGAAGTTGCTCTTGCGTCCCCCTTCTTAAGGGGGATGCGAGGGGGATCTCCGGGGAATTAACAGTGTTAACTGAACCGTATTGAGTCATAACTCATCAGTTATCAGTCCTCTGGCTGATGACAAAAAGTGTTGCTAAAGTTAATTAGCAATACTTTTTGGCCAAGACTGATGCAGCTTGCTAATTTGCCGGCAAATTTACGATCGCCCGACGAAGTTGTGGATCGCCACCCTGTGACGGTTGCGCCCTCAACTTCCCTCGGGGATGCGATCGCCCTGATGCGTGGGGCGAGAAACCCTTGTCCGCTGGCTAATTCACCGCCGCACTCAAACGAAAGGGTAAAAGCCTCGATTAGTTGCGTCTTAGTTGTCGATGAAAATCAGCTAGTCGGACTGCTAAGCCCCCGAGATGTGCTGAACATAGTCGCCTCCGAATCTGGATGGCAAACAATGAAAGTCGCCGACGCAATGACGCGAAATTTAATTATCTTAAAAGAATCTGAATTTACAAATGTTTTTACCGCATTTAAGCTGTTTTGTCAACACTCGATCGATTGCTTGCCAATTGTGGACGAACGGGGTCAGCCCGTAGGTTTAGTCAGCGAAAAAAGGATACGCCGAGAAATTTACAGGCGAGTCAAAAAGTTGCAGCAAAAAGTTGTCAAACTTCAGCAAAAACAGTGTGAAATATTAGAAAAACAGTCAGAAATCGCCAAACAAGTCAGCGATCGCAAAAATGCCGAAAATGCCCTGCGGCAGAGCGAGGCGCGCTACCGGGCGATTGTGGAAGACCAAACCGAACTAATTTGCCGCTACCTCCCCGACGGTAAAATAACTTTTGTCAATCAAGCTTACTGCCGTTATTTCGGCGTGCAACCAGAAGACTTGCTCGGCAACAGCTTCATGACGCTGATCCCAGAACCAGACCGAGAACTTTTTCAAGAGCAATATATTTCTGTGTCTCCCGACAAGCCTGTTTTTACGTGCGAACACCGAGTCATTTTGCCGAGCGGGGAAATTCGCACTCAGCAGTGGATCGATCGGGCTATATTCAACGAGAGCGGACAAATCGTCGAGTATCAAGCAGCAGGTCGCGATGTCACGGAGCGCAAACAAGCAGAAATCGCTTTGCAACAGCTTAATGCAGAGTTAGAACGACGAGTCCAGCAGCGGACTCAATGGTACGAACTGGCAGTATCGGCTGGCAAAGTGGGGGTTTGGGACTGGAATTTGGAAACCGACGAAATCTACATTGCTCCGTCTTTGAAAGCTTTGTTGGGCTATCAGGACGGAGAGATTCCCAACCGCATAGAAAATTGGGTGTCTCGCGTTCATCCCGACGATCGAGTTGCAGTCGAGGAAGCAGTAAAGGCTTATCTAGAGGGTGTGACAGAAATTTATGAAGTAGAACACCGGATGCTGCGCAAAGACGGGAGCACCTGCTGGATACTTGCCCGCGGCAGCGCGATCCGATCGGCTTCCGGCAAGGCCTACCGTCTGACTGGCACTGACACCGACATTACGGATCGCAAATTGACCGAAGAAAAACTCCAAAACTCCGAAGCAGAACTGCTGACGCTGTTTAATGCCATGACGGATATCGTGCTGGTTTTCGACGCAGCGGGCCGCTACCTCAAAATAGCCCCCACGGCTCCCGAACTGCTGTACAAACCGGCTAATGAAGTGCTGGGCAAAACCCTCGCCGAAATCTTCCCAGAAGCCGAAGCTAATTTTGCTCTGAGTCACATTCGCGAAACATTAGCATCTGGCCAAACCCACAGAGTTGAATACAGGATGGAAATTGGCTGCAAGTTATTCTGGTTTGATGCCACTATTTCGCCGCTGGATCTCGATCGGGTGATGTGGGTCGCCCGAGACATTACCGCTCGCAAACACGCAGAAGCTGCACTCCAAAAAAGCGAGGAAAAGTTTCGCAACTTATTTGACGATGCTCCGATCGCGATCGGTTTGACAAGCGTGCGCGACTACCGCACTATCAAAGTGAATGAAGCTCACCGCCAGATGTTGGGCTACAGCGATTCGGAGTTGGCGACGATGACTTTTATTCAACTGACGCATCCAGAAGATTTACAAGCAGAGATCGAGCAAGTCAAGGAGTTGGTCTGCGGCAATATTTCTCGCTTCGGGCTCGAAAAACGCTTAATTAAGAAGAATGGCGAGCTGATCTGGGCAAACTTGACGATGACGCTGATCCGCGACCGCGAGGGAATTCCTCTTTACAGCATGGGGGCGATCGAAGATATCAGTTATCGCAAGCGGGCAGAAATGGAATTTCAGCAGTTAAAAGAACGCCTGCAATTTTTACTGGCTTCTAATCCGGCGGTAATTTTTACTGCCGCACCTACAAGAGATTTTTGTACTACTTACATTAGCGACAACGTTAAGGCAATCGTTGGCTACGAACCCCAAGAACTGTTAGCAGATTCTAAATTTTGGTCGAGCCGGATTCACCCTGAAGATCGGCGACAATTTTTAGTAAACTTTTCTGATTTGTCCGAGGGTAAAAATTGCATTTGCGAGTACCGTTTTCTGCACCGAGATGGACTTTACCGCTGGCTGCGGACGGAACTGAAACTATTGGTTGACAGCAGGGGAATTCCGATCGAAATTATTGGTTACGCCGCCGAGATCAGCAATTCTAAATATGCCGAAATCGCGCTGCAACAGCAGTTCGAGCGAGAACGGCTCGTCGAGGCGATCGCCCGTCGCGTCCGCCAGTCTTTGCAATTAGAAGAAATTCTCAACACTACGGTTGCCGAACTCCAGCAAGTATTGTTAGCCGATCGAGTTTTGGTTTATCAAATTTTACCCCAAAAGGGCGGGCGAGTCATTGCTGAAGCCGTGGCAGAAGGATGCAGCCAACTCGTGGATAGATTTTTTGGCGAAGAAGTTTTTCCGCCTGAAAGTTATCAGCTTTATTTGCAAGGGCGAATTTCTGCGATTTCCGAACTAGATTCTCCCAGCATTACACCTTGTGTGATGGAGTTTATGAAACAAATTGAAGTTAGGGCAAAGTTAGTAGTGCCGATTATTCAGCACAGCCAGCTTTGGGGATTGCTGATTGCCCATCAATGCGATCGCCCTCGCCAGTGGCAAGAATGGGAAATGAATTTATTTCAGCAGTTGGTGAATCAATTAGCGATCGCCATTCAGCAATCTCTGCTATACCAGCAACTGCAAGCTGAACTGAGCGATCGCAAACAAGCAGAAGCAAACTTAAAAAACTCCCTCAAAGAAAAAGAAATTTTGCTCAAAGAAATTCACCACCGCGTCAAAAACAACCTCTGCGTAGTTGCCAGTCTGTTAGAATTGCAATCTAACACAGTTGCCGACCAGCAAATAGCCAAGATGTTTGAAGAAAGTCAGAATCGCCTTTACTCTATGGCTCTGATTCACGAGAAACTGTACCGCTCGACTAACCTGGCGCAAATCAATTTTGGCGAATATCTCGAAGATTTAGTAAGTAACTTGTTTCACTCTTACAATATTAGTGACAATCGCATTCAGTTGCAGGTATTAGCTGAACCAATTTACCTAAATATTGAAACTGCTGGTCCCTGCGGTTTAATTGCCAACGAATTGGTTTCAAATACCCTCAAACACGCTTTTCCTGATGGCACTAGCGGTACAGTTAGTGTAGAATGTTATCAAACGGGCGATGGAGAAATCAACCTCTTAGTTAAGGACAACGGCATCGGCTTTCCTCAAACTTTAGATTTTCGGAAAACTAACTCAATGGGCTTTCAAGTTGTCTGCACTTTAACTGAGCAGTTAGAAGGAAGCATCGAACTGTTAAGACAAACTGGCACAGCGTTTTACCTAAAATTTAACGAGTTAAACTACTCTCAAAGGTTTTAAAATCATGGATTTGGCAGAAAAAGCAATTAATATTTTGATTGTCGAAGACGAACTATTAATTGCTAAAAGTTTAGCCCAAAAATTAGAAAAGTTGGGATATCAAATCGCAGACATCGTTTCTTCAGGAGCCGATGCCATCCAGCGCGCCGGCGAATTGGAACCAGATTTAATCTTAATGGATATAGTCATCAAAGGCGACATTGACGGCATAGAAACAGCAGTAATAATCAATCAAGAATTAGATATCCCAATTATCTATACAACTGCCTATGCCGATGACGCAACTTTGCAGCGAGCCGAAAATACTGGCTCTTACGGCTACCTCCTCAAACCGTTTAAACAAAGAGAACTGCACGCCACCATCAAAATAGCGCTGAGCAAACATCAAGAAGCCGTTAAAATGCAACAACTAATTGCATTGGCAGCAGCAAAAAGCGAAAACCGATCGCGATTTATTTCAATGGCATACCACGATTTAAACACTCCTTTAACTACCATACAGCTATCGGCTGAAATGTTGGAAGATAGCGAATTGCAGAAAACCCCAGGAACGAGCAATAAAAATGTCGAACGGATCAAAAAAGCTGTCAGCAATATGAGTGAATTGCTGGAGGAAATTTTAATGCTAAGCAAAGCCGAATCCGGCAAACTTTCCTTGAACTTAAATCCGGTAAATGTGATAGATTTGTGCAAATCTATTTTAGAAGAACTGCAACCCCTCGCTACTCAAAAACACTTAGTAGCTTTCCGCAATCAAACAGAAAAAATCCAAGCTAATCTGGATGCAAAACTGCTGCAACACCTCCTCACTAATTTGCTGTCCAACGCTATAAAATATTCTCCGAATGGTGGGAATATATGTCTAGAATTAAGCTGTGAGAGTAAACAAGTAATTTTTTGCGTTAGAGATGAAGGGATTGGCATGACATCGGAATATCAGGAGAAATTATTTCAGCAGTTTGAACGGGGTACTAATGTAGGCAAGATTAAAGGATCGGGGTTGGGACTTTGCATTGTCAAACACATAGTTGACCTGCACGGCGGTACAATAAGTGTGGAAAGTGAACTAGGTAAAGGTACTACATTTATTGTCGCGCTGCCTTTTTTAGTCTTGAGTCATTAGTAATATAACCAGCGCGCCCAGGGTTAGAATAAAACGTTTTTTACGGTTCAAACCATTGCAGAAGATTGCTGCTAACTTCTCTCCTAGATAACTAAAGCCTTCTTCCTTCTGCAATAAATCGATCGGGAGATAAAAGCTCGATCGCCCTATCTTCTTCTCCCCCCGCCCAATTAGCAAATCGCTCAGCCAAAGCAGGTACAATAGTCAAAGGATTGCTGAGACCCGAAAAAACGTGCAATCCGGGGCGATCGGCAATCGGCCCCACTACGGGCAAATTATCAGCGCTAAATGCCACAATACACTCGTGCCAAGTTGCCGGTAAAGCTGCCAAAGCAGGCAAAACCTTGCTGATGCCTGCACGAATTGCCGTTTCGCTGGTTTCGCGATCGACTTTAGCATTCAAATCGCTCAAAGTGCGCGACAATTGCCCGATCCGCAAACTCCCATCATTAAACTTAATTGCACCCGAATCTAAAATCGGCGACAGCAACTCTTTACCAGGTTCATCCCAAAGAAAATCAACCTCAATTCTACTAGATTTAGCTTCCAATTCAAAACGTTTTAATACCGCAGGCATCACCAAAGTCCTGAGTTTCAAATCCACAGGTGCAGTTTCCAAAATCTCCGTGCGAGTAAAATAAACTCCCACAGAAACACCAGCGGCTTTTAGGAAACTCCGACTCCAACCTCCTGCACAAACAACAGCATTTTCACAACAATAAATTCCCTGCGCCGTCTCGACTCCCGAAATCCGATTTCCCTCTTCGATCAACCCAATTACTTCAGCAAATTCTATCGTTCCTCCCAACCGCATAAACCCTTGACAGTAAGCTTGATTTGTGGATGTCGGCGAAATGTGACCGTGACGCACAGTCAGAGCTCCGGCGATCGCGCTTTTATTCAGCAAAGGTTCCAACTCGCCAGCTTCTGCAACGCTCAAAAGCTGCGGAACAATCGCAAAATGCGCGTAATTAGCCGCCACTTTTTCGGCATCGGAGCCCGCATCAATTGTCAGCAACAAATCCAACTCGCGAAACTCAGTATCAGCATCTAATTGGGTCGATAAATTGCGGTGGCGTTCGATACCTTCCCGACACAATTGACGAGTTAAATCAGTCGTTCCCGACCAATAAGCCAAGCCGCCGTAACTAAAACGAGTAGCATTTTGCATGGTAGCATCTCGTTCCAAAAGCAGCACAGCAAAACCTTTTTTTGCCAGTTCGTAACTCAGTGACGCACCCGTAATGCCACCGCCGACAACAATCCAATCGTAACTTTTCATGGGCAACTCAAAGGTAAGGAAAATATCATGCTTAGATTTTAGCTTAGGTTTTTTTCCGAACCCGCCGAAAAACCTCTACCTACAGGAAGAGGCTGTCTGTGATCGGCATAACTGAAACTTCCACCCGTCGGGAGATGTTTGCGTAGAGATATTTTTCGTTCAATAGTAGGAATTAGAGTCAGCAAAAAATTAGAAATACCAGAGAGGTTTTTATGAGTATCGACAAACCAGGCAAAGATATGGAGCGCACTGCCAATCCGGGCGATCGCATTTCCGACGAACCGCAAACCATTGAAGAAAAAGCCCAGCAACTGGCGGTAGACCACGTGCCAGACATCACGGGAGATGTTGTTACAGTTCCAACTTATGTGATCGTAGAAGAACCAGACGGGGAAAAGAAAGCTTTGCACCACGTCAAAGACGCCGAGGAAATTTCCGACGTAATTCGGCAGGCCCGCGTTGACGAAAATGGCGAGCGGATTTGGGATTAATTTCAATCCAATAAAAACGGGTTTGTTGTACAAAAGTTATCTGTAGAAATCATGGAAACAAATCAAAGAAATAGTACGCCCTATCCCAATATTCCGCCGATTCTCGAAAGTGACGACACAGAATACCGCGATGCCGGCATTACAAGTACAGTTTCAGTTGCAGGTCATCCCCTCCACCCAGTGCTGATCGTGTTTCCGGTAGCCTTTTTAGTAGGAGCCGCCGGCACGGATATCGGTTATTGGCTGACAAGCGATCCGTTTTGGGCGAGAGCTTCGGTTTGGCTGATTGGTGCCGGTTTTGGTGCGGGGATTTTGGCGGGAATCACGGGCTTTTTAGATTTTTTCAAAATAAAAAGAGTGCGCGAGCGCAGTGCCGGTTGGTTGCACATGGGCGGCAATGTGGCGGCTTTGGTACTTTCCCTGATTAACTTGCTGTTGCGACAAGGAAATCCGGCTGAGCCGATCGTCTTTACAGGTTTAGCAATATCGCTCGTCGTGGCAACTTTGCTGGGCGTTACAGGCTGGTTCGGCGGCGAACTAAGTTTTCGCCATAAAATCGGCGTCATCGGCCCTACCAGCCAAAATCAGTAGGTTTCTTGCGGTTTGTAGTAGGGACTTCAGTCCCTCTTCATTGGATAATTTAGGACTAAACTCCTGACTGCAAATCTAAAGATTGTCCGATCCAACTCAGATAAGCCTCGCTGCCAGCGATAATAGGAATAGCAATAATTTCGGGAACTTCATAGGAATGGAGTTCCTGAACTTTTGTTTTTAAAGCCTCAAATTTAGCCATATCAGTTTTAATTACCAACTGCCACTCAGACTCGGAATGAATCTCCCCTTGCCAAGTATAAATAGAGCGAATCGGCGACAAACTCACACAAGCAGCCAGCTTGTGTTCAACTAGAGATTTAGCAATATTTTCCGCCTCCGCCTCCGATGCAGCAGTTACCAGCACCACCCCAAAATTAACAGTCATAACGATTTTAGATTTGAGATTAAAGAATTGATTTCAACAGAAAACCTTGAGCGTAATCCTTTGTAGCTACACGGCAATGCCTTTTCCGGCGAGGATATCTACCACTTTTAATAATTCTAGTTACCGGATTTAATCGATCCTGTCGCATCTAAATTTTACAGTCAAGTTGGATGAAATTATTGTGGGGAGTAGGGGCTGGGCGGGATGCCCGCCCAAAAATCCAATTCAGATACGCAATTACCAATTCCCCACTTCCAAATTCCCCCTCCCCCATTACCCATTTTTAATTTCGGTAACTTCCCAAGAATTGACTTTGCCGGGTCCCGCTAAGGAAAAATAGCGCCTAGTAGATTCCGGCAAAATAGCTCCCGCCAACAAAGCATTATCTAAATTAGCTCCTATTAACGTCGCCTCGCTCAAATCTGCTGCCATCAAATCAGCTTGACACAGCTTCGCCCAATTCAGATTTGCCCCTCTCAAACAACTTCCTTTCAACTTAGCCCCGGTTAAGTTTGCGCCCGCCAACTTCACCCCCCGCAATTGAGCCGCGCTAAAATTTGCCCCCGCCAAATTCGAGCCTTCCAAATTAGCTCCCATCAGTTTAGCTTCACTCACGTTAACGCCGCTCAAATCTGCACCGCAGAGATTCACCCCTGTCAACTGCGCTCGCCGCAAACTCACTCCGGTTAATTGAGCTCCCAAAAGTTTTGCACTGTTGAGCCTTGCACCGTAAAGGTTGGCCCATTTAAAATTAGCTCCCGTCAGATTCGCGCCCAGCAAGTTAACTAATTGCAAGTCGGCACTGCACAAATTGGCATTCCACAACACAGCACCCCGCAGGTTTGCGCCCGTTAAAGTTGCGCCGCTTAACTTTACTCTCGGCAATTTTGCTTTTACCAAAAAAGCTCCGCTGAGATTAGCTTTTGTCAAATCTGCGCATGAGAGTTTGGTTTCGCCCATTTTTGCAAAAGTCAGATTTGTTCTCTGCATCTGTGCGCCTTTGAGTGTTGCTTTGGTGAGAAAAGCTCTGCTGAGGTTCGCCGCAGAAAGATTAGCTCCCGAAAGGTTGACTCCGATTAAGATTGCTCCGCTTAGGTTTGCCCCGCTGAGGTCGGCTCCGGTAAAGTCTCTTTGTCCTTTTTCGTAATTGTTGAGCAGTTCGCTAACTTCCATAGGGCGTGATACCTTCTATGATTGAGGGGTGTCGATCCAGAAATCTTTACTGTTAAGGTTCTTTCAGAAAGGGAACTGTTTTAGAAATTAGACTGTTTCAGCATTTGCCTCAAACTGTATAAATCCCAATAACATCACTTTCTGTTTAAAGGCAATCTCTTAATAAAGATTTTATATCTTCCTCGCGGTACCGATCGCGCTTTCGGTATTTTTGAATTAAAAGTTAATGTTTTGTGACATAGATAGTCCTTGCTTAACGATCGACCGTAATTCGCAACTTCAGGCGCAGCGTGCCCTTGAATCCTGCAGGAGGTTGCCAGGAACTCAAGGCCTTCTTGAGAGTCTCTACGGCGTCTGTTGCTTGCAGCGTCGAGGTTTGAGTATCTATCGCCAATCGGGCAACGCGGCCGTCTTGTACAGATAACTCCCACACCGTTTCACCGCTAACCCCCGCCGGGAGATTAACCGATTGCAGGTATTGAGTCAAAGCGGCGAGTGCCCCGGTATCCAACCCTTCGGCGCTAACTACTTGGAGGCGAGAAACCAAAGGCTTCGGGCGTTGCAACTCACCGTAACCGGGCGGGCGCGGCATAGCAGGAGCTGGACTCACTGGTGCCGAGTTGCGAGTCGAGGTAACGCTGCGAGAGCCACCCCTAGTTTGCTCTGCCCCTCCCGACTCGAAAATACCCTCATAGCTGACACCCTGCGGCAATTCCACAGGCACTTGCACTCGACGACGAGTTCCATCTGGTTCGACTCGCACTTCTTCGCTCACAGCCACAAAAGCCGTGTATTCCGACAGCAACCGATAAGTCAGAGCAGTATTAGTCACAGCTTCCACCAAAGATTTAGTCTCGCCACCAAACATTTGATTCATTAAATCTTTAATGCGCGATCGACCCCAAAGTTGAGCTACCGCCGAATTGCCAAAATCCGTAGCCGTTGCTGCGACTGATGTTGACTCCCGCTGTCGCCCGCCGGATCGAGCAAAATTAACAGGTAAAACTTGCTCGTAAGCTTTGCCGCCCGCAAGAGTGCCGCGAATGCGAAGTTGACCGTTAGTTCGATCGGCCTTTTTGCCAAACAAAACCAGCGGCTGACTCGCAAACAAGTCTGGGGGTGCGATCGGATAAATCTCCGGTTTTTCCCCCATTCCCTCCCAACTAATTTGAATCTCAGTCAATACCGGACGATTAATTTCACGAAAAAACTTTTCTGCAGCTTCTGCTGACGGTTCATCTTGACGAATTACTTGAGATGTGCCTCTTCCCACTTCCGCCAAACGGTTGAGCAAAAACCGATTCACCGAACCGCCAACACCAAAACTATAAAGTCGATTTCCCGGTTTCAGACTCCGCTGAACCAGAGCCAGCACTTCATTTTCATTACCAATGTAACCGTCAGTAATTAGTACAATACTCCGCAGTCTTCCCGTTGCCGCCGCCGGAAAATTCATAACTGTTTGAATGCCGTTAAGCAGTTCAGTACCCCCGTTAGCCTGCAACTTTTCGATATAATTAATAGCGCTTTGTCGGTTTTCGGGAGTATTTGCTAAAGGAGTTGTTGAAAGGGCTTGCGCAGTGTTGGCAAAATCAATAATAGTAAAAGTATCGTTGGGATTGAGCCCTTGAATGAAGCGGCGCATCAACTCCTTAGATTTTGCCAGCGGTTCGCCCTGTTGAGAACCGGAAGTATCCATCAGAAACACGACATCTTTGGGTACAATTTCATTAGTTTTGTAGTTTAAAGCCGGAATCAAATAAGTAGCAAAATGACCGCCCCGCTTGTCCGATTGAGTCAAAATAGTTGCCCGAGTATTTTCGCCCGCGACTCGATAGCGCAAAATTAAATCTTTATTGGGAATTGTGTCTGAATTGGCTAATTGGACTTGCACAATATTGCCGCTGCGGTCAGTTGTAATTTGATGGGAAGTAGAGCGGACATCGCCGATCGCCACTCCGGCATCTATTTCTACCGACACAGCAATATTGTGACCAGATCGCGTTCCTGGAGGCAAGACAGGCGGGTTAATGCGATCGGCACCTGAACGATCGCCCCCCCTTAGCAAGGGGGGGTTGGGGGGGGTCGTATTTCCCGAAATATAGCGAGGCCCTACCACCATTGGAAACACAAATTCGTAATCGCCGCCGGCAAACTTGAGACTTTCGGTGTAGCGAATCGTAACTTCAATTTTTTCTCCCGGTTTGATATTAGCGAGAGACTGAGTAAAAATATTGTCGCGTTCTTGTTCCAACAAACCAGCAGTCCGGCCTTGCTTTCTGGCTTGTTCGTAAATTTCCAAAGCTTCCTCGCGGCGTTTGATATCAGCTTTAATAATTCGTGAGCCTATTTTAATTTCCATATCGTCCACCGCGGCTTCGTCTGGCAAAGGAAATATATAAACAGCTTCTATAGATTCGGGAAAAGGGTTTTCAAACTTCTGAACAACTTCGACGCGGGAGATATTGCCAGCTATTTTGGCTTTAACTTCAGTCTGCTTGAGAGGAAAGACTTGTTCTGAGGTCGTATTTGGAGTTTTGACGAACAAACCGCCGACTCGACAGCGAGTTTCGGGCGATCGTCCGCCATTGCAATTAACATCGTTACTAGCGAGGATTTTCGGCGACAGAGACGAATAATTTTCCCCAAGAGCTTTTGCCCGCGCGGCATTGGGAGCGACCCACGCGCCGCACTCGATCGCAGCGAGCAATGCCATACCAGCACAAAGCAACCGTTGAGGGGATAGAACGCAGACAAACTTCATAGCTGTTTTTTTTAGCAGACTTGAGGTGCTTTGTTTACCATGACTTTACGATTGCCGAAACGTTCCTGAGTTAGCTTTTTGGGAAAAATGACTGATCGCGTAGGGCTGATTTTAGATTTTAGATTTTAGATTTTAGATTGACTTGCCTAGGGGCGGACTGGGCGCTGGAACTTTTGTCGAAGCCATGATTGCTCAGGGCGACTGCTGTCGCCGGCTTGCATCCGTATTTGGGTGAGGTCGGTTGGGGCGATCGTCCGCGAACCCAACCTAGAAGATTGTATGATAATTAAATAATTAAATCACTCTAATCTCAACCTCTCCACCTCTAATAAATTGAAAAAGCCATGAATTTTATTAACCCTAAAACCGACTTTGCATTTAAAAAAATCTTCGGGTCTGCTGAGAGTAAGGACATTTTGATTAGTTTCTTGAATGCCATGCTCTACGAAGCACAGCCAGTCATCGAAGATTTAGAAATTATCGATCCCTATTTAGCTCCCAAAATCAAAGGAGTAAAAGATACTTACTTGGATGTCAAAGCTAAAATTGATGGCAACAAAACGGTAATTATTGAAATGCAAGTATTGAATGTAGAGTCATTCGAGAAGCGGATTTTATACAATGCCACTAAAGCTTATTCAATGCAGCTAACCACAGGAAGCCGTTACAGCTTGTTAAACCCTGTGATTGCTCTGACGATTACAGATTTTCAAATGTTTGAGCATCTGGAAACAGTGATTTCGCGCTTTGTTTTCAAAGAAAAAAGTTTTTTAACAGACTATCTAGCTGATGAATTTGAACTTGTGTTTGTTGAGTTGCCAAAATTTGACAAGACATTACAGGAGTTAGAAACGCTGACAGATAAGTGGATATATTTCATGAAAACTGCTCAAATTTTACGGTCTGTTCCCGAAGAGTTGGGAAATGTGCCGGAACTCCGGCAGGCTTTTGCAATTGCGAATGAAGCGAATCTCGATCCTGATGAATTGGAAGATTTAGAAAGGCGAGAAATTTTTATTCAAGACCAGCGCGGTGCAATTACCAAAGCTACCAGAATAGGAATTGAACAAGGCATCGAACAAGGGATCAAACAAGGAAAGTTGGAGTTAGTTGTGCGGCTGTTGGAGCGCCGTGTCGGCCCGTTGCCGTCGGAGATTCAAACTCGCATCAGTCAGTTATCCGCTGAACAATTAGAGAATTTAGGAGAGGCAGTTTTAGAGTTGGCCAGTGTGTCAGATGTGACAGATCGGTTACAGACATATTTGTGAGGAAGGGAAAAAAGCCTGGGTGAAGGTGGTTTTCTCAAAAGAAAGATCGATCGCCCTTGACCGAAAGCATTCAGGATACAAGCCCCCGGATTCATCCGTCCAGAAATAAAAAACCTGTATCCGATGAAACTTGCCCCCCGAATTTATCCGTGGGGTCAATGCTTCAATTCTAAAATCTAAAATCTAAAATCTAAAATCTAAAATCTAAAATCGATTGACTGGTATCAGCCCAAAGCGCACCGATCGACAATCAACCGTTTTGAAATTGGCCCACCAGCTCAAAACCCCTGCAAACCGCCCGATCGAGGTCGCGGGTCACTCGTCGTATCCCCAGCCGTATTTGATAAATGGTCAAACACTGCTGGACAATTTTTGATTTTAGCTCTTAGAGTTGAGTGTTACCTTAACTAGAAACAGAAACATCTAAAGTCGAAAATCCTATGAGCAAATTTGTGTTTGTGACTGGCGGCGTGGTTTCCAGCATCGGCAAGGGTATTGTCGGTGCTTCCTTGGGCCGCCTATTGAAGTCGCGGGACTATTCTGTCTCGATTTTGAAGCTAGACCCCTATATTAACGTTGACCCCGGCACTCTCAGCCCGTTTCAGCACGGAGAAGTTTTCGTGACGGAAGACGGTGCAGAAACAGACCTGGATTTGGGGCACTACGAGCGTTTTACCGATACTTCCATGTCGCGCCTCAACAGCGTCACCACGGGTTCCATCTATCAAGCGGTGATCAACAAAGAACGCCGCGGCGAGTATCAGGGGAGCACGGTGCAGGTGATTCCGCACATCACTAACGAGATTAAAGAGCGAATTCACCGGGTAGCAAAAAATACTAATCCAGATGTGGTGATTACGGAAATCGGCGGAACGGTGGGAGATATTGAATCTTTGCCGTTTTTGGAGGCAATTCGCCAGTTTCGCAAGGATGTCGGCCGGCAAAATGTTGTGTATATGCACGTCACGCTGATACCTTGGATTCCTTCGGCTGGGGAGATGAAAACTAAACCGACTCAGCATTCGGTGAAGGAATTGCGGTCGATCGGCATTCAACCAGATATTTTAGTCTGTCGGTGCGATCGCCCCCTGTCTTTGGGCATGAAACAGAAATTGTCGGAATTCTGCAACGTCCCGGAAGAATGCGTCATCACCGCTCAAGATGCTAAAAGTATCTACGAAGTGCCGCTGATGATGGAACAGGAAGGTTTGGCCGAACAAACGATCAATTTGCTGCAACTCGAACCGCGGCAACCCGATTTGACTCAGTGGCAAACCTTAGTCAAGCGGCTTTACAGTCCCAACCACAAGATTGATATTGCTTTAGTTGGCAAATACGTGCGGTTGAACGATGCTTATCTTTCGGTAGTCGAAGCTTTGCGGCACGCGGCAATTGCGATCGGCTGCGACCTGAATTTGCACTGGATTAACTCAGAAGATTTAGAATCGGGAAACCTCGATAATTATCTCAAAGATATCAACGGCATTCTTGTACCGGGAGGTTTTGGGGTTCGGGGAGTTGACGGCAAAATAGCGGCGATCGAATATGCCAAACACCATAAAATACCCTTTTTGGGATTGTGTTTGGGGATGCAGTGTGCTGTGATTGAATGGGCGCGCCACACCGCCCAACTAGAGGATGCCAACAGCGCTGAATTTAACCCGGATACGGCAAATCCAGTAATTAATTTATTGCCAGAACAGCAAGATGTAGTCGATTTGGGCGGTACAATGCGACTGGGTTTGTATCCGTGCCGCGTCAACCCAGACACTCTCGCTTTCAAACTTTATCAGAAAGAAGTGATTTACGAGCGACACCGCCACCGGTACGAATTTAACAACGCCTACCGCAATCTTTTCTTAGAATCAGGTTATGCAGTCTCCGGCACATCTCCAGACGGTCGATTGGTAGAAATGATCGAATTGCCCAACCATCCCTTTTTCATAGCCAGTCAATTTCACCCCGAATTCCAATCTCGACCTAGCGCCCCCCACCCCTTGTTTCAGGGGTTTATCCAGGCGGCTAGCATCCAGGGAAAGCAGGATGTTTTAAAAGATGAGGGTCGCGACTTGGTGGCCGGGAAACTGGCAGGAAACTGATCGGATATCATGTCCGATCGATTAGTTCTGATATATTAGATGTCTGTAGGGGCGGGTTAGAGTAGACAATATTCAAATCAGGGCGACAATCGACATTACAAAACCCGCCCAACAGACCAATATAATTTGATAGGGGTCGCACTTACCGGACATGATATCGGGTAGCATTCTCAACGATTGAAAAACCTCACACCCCAGCCCTAGCATAGGGGTTGGGGGGGCTAGTACCCCAAGGGAGAAGGCAAAAGGCAGAAGGCTGAAGGTAAAAATGCTGATATTTTTACTTAAATTTTTAGCTTGGATTTCAAGAGTGATACCAGTTTCAAAAAAGAATGCAAATTTAGGCAAGTTCCAAACCCCGATAGTCATCAGTCATGCCCACTCTACAATCTACAATCTAAAATCTAAAATGGTATGAGTTGTCAAACTATCCTAAAATACCAGGAAACACAGGTTTGAGGAGGCTTTGTGGCTTATTGGAGCAAAATTACTTATGAGAAAAGTACATACATAATTGATCTTGACACTATTAGTGCTTTTTCTAGCGAACTGGATAACAAGCGTATCACCTTTTGGCTGCCTAATAGCAGTCAGCCGATTATCCTCAATCCCCAAGGCAATTATGAGGCTTACAAGCAAGTTCTCGATTACCTAAAAAAAACCATCGAGCGCAATTCTAGAGGCTCGTGGATTAAAATTAATTATGACCGCAAAGAATTTGCGATCGATATGAGTCGAATTAGCTCTTTTGCTTGCGAACAGAACGGCCGGCTAAGCTTTTGCCTGCCTGACAGCGCAACTAATATTATTATCATGCGCCAAAGCAACCCGGACGCTTATCAAGAAATTCAGGAATACATTAAAAATACGACAGGACAATCTCTGCCCTGAAAAAGTCCTTAGTCATTAGTCATTAGTTTAGGACTTACGCACCGAAGGCTCAGAAACCGGGTTTTTTTAGGGAAAAACTTAGTTGTGACGCCCAGATTCGGTATAAAACCCGGTTTCTTTGGTATGTGTGCGTCCCGGACTGTAGTTAGAAGGATCGACAATCAAGGATGAAGGATGAAGGGAGAATATTTTTAGTAACTCCCAACATTTATTTTTTTTGTGGTAATGTGCGGGCGGCGCCCCCTAAGTTTATATATGAAAAAATGGCTGTAAAATACGCTGCATTTTAATTTTTAAGTATTGAGCTGCCAAGCTAATTTAGCCGCCCCTACCATACCTGCTTGATTTCCCAATTCAGCAACCAATAACTGCAAATCTTCGCGAGAACTCGGCAGCACACGTTGCTCTATTTCGGCTCTAACCTGCGGCAAGAAAAATTCTGCACCTGCACTAATTCCACCGCCGATAATAATAGCTTCCGGCGTCAAAATATAAATTATACTTGCCAAACCGATACCCAGATAGCGGCCGTAGTTCTGCCAATATTCTAAAGCTTTGGCATCTCCCGACTTAGCTAAATTTGCTAATTCTACAGGTTCCAAACCCGTTTCCCGGCGAATTGCTTGCACCGAAACGTACTGTTCTAAAGAACCGCGATTGCCGCTGTTGCACTCCGGGCCGTCTGGATTTATGGCAATCAATCCTAGTTCTCCGGCCGCGCCTTGATGACCTGCAAATAGTTTGCCGTCTAGGATAACTGCACCGCCGACGCCTGTACCTAAAGTTAGTAAGATTAGATCTTTAAAGTGCCTTCCTGCGCCCAACCAAGCTTCTCCCAATCCGGCACAGTTGGCATCATTTGCTAATACGGTCGGCAGTCCGGTTTTAGCTTCCAACCAGTCAGCTAGGGGGACGTTATGCCAGTTTTTGAGGTTAATTGCTACTCTGGCTATGCGGCCGGCGGCGTCTGCCGGGCCTGGAGTACCGATGCCGATCGCACTTACAGCATTTTCGACCGGATTCAGTTGTAAAATAGCATCGGTCATCGCGGCTAAAACGGCTTCTGGCGTTGCCGATTGAGGGGTTGGGACAGTTAAGGATTGATGGCAAATGCCGTCTTCGCTGAATCTGCCGAGTTTAATTGCGGTTCCGCCTAAGTCAATGCCGATTACTTGTGTCATTCGATTTGGGATTTTGGATGCAAAGATTTGGGATTAATCCTAATAGTATAAACCTATTGTAGGGTGCGCAATGCGCACCTTACCAATTAAGTTGGCAGTGAAGACTTCAGTCCTAAAATTCCTATTTTAAATATATGAGAATTAGCCCGGAGACTGTGCTTTATTATTAATAGCATCATATCGATCGCAATACCTAGCCAAAATGCTGGATACAAACGAGTTCGCCTATTCAATTTCTCCTAACTTACGTTGCGCTAAGTCACGGTTGTGCAAAGCATCGTGGTAGTCTGGTTTGAGAGCAATTGCCTGGTTATAAAATGCGATCGCCTCTTCAAATCTTCCTAAATTATAATGCTCATTCCCCCGATCGCACAACGCCTCAGCATCTACATTAACTTCCGATTCTTCCTCTGCAGCCTCAGCGCTTGTACGGTTCACTGCCCCAGAAAAACCCAAACCATCCCCAACAAACACCGCCTCAATCACCCTCCCCTTTGTATCCTCCTCCTCAACCTCCGGCAGCGGAAAGCGTGTCAAAATCTCCCGCCCAATTTGCCTCGCAACCTCTGACAATTCCCCGCTGCCAATTCTACCTAACAATACCAGCCGCTGCGCCAATTCCTGAAGCGATGCCACCGCATCCGTAGCGGCGGTGTCATCATGTTCGCCCTCTAACAATCTTTTCCCAAACCGTCGCAACCAAGCCGCCAATTCACCATCTTTAAGGCGTTTTGCGATTAAGAATCCCGCTACATCCCCGCGACTCCAGCCGGCATTCACCCCTTCGAGAATTTCCATGAATTTCGACTCGTATTCAGCGTCAGTTAATGTTGGGCGGATGGTGGTATTTTGTGAAGGCGAGGCGGGGGGGGTTGCGGTTCCCAACAGGCGCTGAAATAGTCGTTTGAAGAATTGCAAAATTTTGTTGAGCATTTGTGAGGTTGGGAGGGTGGGGTATTGTCTATTTTATAGCAATTATCCACAGTAGGATTGCATATAGATTGTCGGCGATAATATCTGTAGGGACACGGCAGTGCCGTGTCCGGGATTGCGACGCACCGCAAACAATCACATGAAGTAGAATTAATCTACTTTAAAAGCGGATAATACAGTTCTCCTGTTGAGTTGATATAGCCGGCCCGATCGCCCGCTAAATCTCCCGTTCCCATAAATACGTCAACTCTCCCCGCGCCTTTGATTGCACCGCCAGTATCCTGATCCAAAACGTACCGATTCACGGCATTTTGTTCGAGTTGTCCTGCCGCATTCGGATAAGGGAGTTTTGTACTAATTAATGCTAGTGCACCGGGCGGCATTAAGGCTTTATCGGTGGCGATCGACCTTTCAGCAGTTACTGGCACTCCAATGCTTCCTGTGGCTGGAACTCCGTTAGTATCCCGGAAGAATACAAAGCTTTCATTTTTCGGCAAATATTTGTTCATATCTGCGGGAAAGTTGGTGAAATATTCCCTTAGTTTCGGCAAATTTAACTCTTCTAAAGTAAACTTTCCGTCTTTAACTAATTCTCGCCCGACTCCTGTATAACTGTGACTGGTTTTGCCGGCGAAACCGACTGTCATGACGCTACCATCTGTTAGCTGCAATCTCGCAGAACCTTGGACGTGCACGAGAAATGCTTGGAATCGATCGCGCAACCAAACTAATTCTAATCCTCGCAGCAATCCTTTACTTGCCTGCAAAGCATCTTCGCCTTCTAATTGCAATCTTGTCGGGTGAGGTTTCGGCCAAGATGCCATGTTTGGCGGCATCCGGTATAGGGGATAACGGTATTCGGAATTCGGCGTGCGAGATGCTGCGTAAGTCGGCTCGAAATAACCTGTAAATGCGACTGTTCCTTTGCCATCTTTGCCCGTAGATTTGTAAAATACAAATTCGCGCTTGACAGATTCCTGGAGTTGTGCAGGGGTTGTGGAACTGACAACTAATTGGCGGAATCGATCGAGGGAACGCCGAACTCGATCGCGCGTAACTCCTGCTACTGGATAGCGGCTGTAAGCAGTGGCGGCGGCCGATGTATTGAGATAGCGGAGGCTGTTGTCGATCGACTTTAACAGCAATTCTCGATCGCCCGGTTTGCCATTTTCGCCCCAGATTTGAGAGTCAAAGGCGAGAGCCTCCGATTCGCCAGCTTGCAATTGATTTATACTAATTGGTTGCAGCGACGTAACTGCAACGGCGGGCACCGAAAAAGCGATCGTCAAAACGCAACAGGCGATCGCTAATAGCTGATAGCGAAAAATCTTGCTCAATTTCCAATCTTCCCTACTAAATTGATTGTTTTCCTTATTCATCGAATCGTTCGACGCTAGAAGTAAATATCGGTTCTACGCGAATTGCGAGAACGCTGGTAGGCCGAACTACCATGTATTCGCCTTGAATATTTTTGATCGGGACGTTAAGAAATTCTCTTGAATCTTGTTTCGGTACCAGCGTACTGCTGTACCACTTTTGAAAATCTTGCAGCGTTGCGAAACGTACTTCTTCGCGGTGGCCGCCCTCAAGCAGCAGGTGCACGGAATATTCGCTGGGTGTTCTAGGCATAGGAGATGGGGAGAGTTGTTGGAGGACAATCTAAAATCTAAAATCTAAAATCTAAAATCGATGTGGCCGCCGTCAAGCAGTAAGTGCACCGAATATTCGCACTTGTGTTCTAGGCATATCTGTATTTTAGAATTTTGATTTTAAGCTTTTGGAACGATTCCATATTTTACCTCTTCCTCGGCGCATTCCCTCATCTAGTAGGTTGGGTTGAGGGAGAGGGGGAGAGTTGGAGAAGGGGAGGGTGGGAGAGTCGGAGAGTTTTTGGAGGAAAATCTCAATCTGGCGTTGCTTAATCAGGGTGTGAAAAAAATCAGTTGAAAATCCCGAAGCTTTGTGGATACAGGTTTCTATGACTTGCATATTTAGCCTTTCATACCGTAAATCAGCAACGCCTAACACTCTTTCTAGCCGCCCTGCTCTGTGTTACCGTGCGGGGCGGCTGGGTTTTTGGGTTTTCCTAAAAAACCAAAAACCAGGAGACCATATTATTTCACAGGAATTCGTACCTGACGATAACTTGTCCGCGCGTCCAAACAATACCTCAGCAGTATCGAAACAGGAAGTAGTGCCGATCGCGGTTGTCCGTTCCCGCAAGGCCGTGTGAGAAACCCTCCACACCTTGTACCGACTGGGATTTGCCGCAGTCGGGGATTGGATCCCGCCGCAGCGAGGTGCCAAGCCGGGACAAGTGATTAGCGTCCCGATCCGCCGTCACCGAACAGCTTAAGAATTCGGCTGTTACATCCACGTCGGGCGCGCGCGGAAGGCACTTTGCGCCGGGGGAACATTAAGTTGTAGGACTTGTGCAGAAACTCGGTTTCTGCCAAGTTCTATCAACTTGCGATCGGGGTTGATTTAAGAAAAAATTATGTTAGGGTTATTTTATATACACCTTCATCAATGAGTGGAATGAACGTATCCATTATTGGCGATCAAAATTACATTTTGGGGATAGCAGCGCTGCTGAAATCCATAGAACTCAATGTTACTGAAGATCCGAATTTGCCTGTCAACATTACTGTGGTATCAACAGGTATAAATACACAGCAAAAAGAAAAGTTGCAGCAGTGCTGTAAATACAATATTGAATGGGAAGAAGTTAAACCGAATTACGGGGGATTGCTTTCCCTGTCGGGTTCTAAGCTCACTTATGCGAGATTGGAACCGGAGAAATACACAAAAGCCAAAGACAGGCTGATTTGGCTCGACAGCGACATGATCGTTTTGGGCAGCTTAGAGCCGCTGTGGAACTTAGATTTTGAAGGAATGCCCGTAGCTGCGGCCCTCAATGTCTGGGGAAACCCCAACAACCCGGCAGATAAAAACCCTTATTTCAATGCGGGTCTGTTAGTTTTCAATCTGAAGCTTTGGGAAGAAGAAAAACTTTCTGAAAAAATGCTTGAAAACGCTCGGGTGAACCTTTGGTGCGATTGCGACCAGGGGACATCTAATTCGGTTTTAGCGGGAAGGTGGAAGCGATTAGAGCAGATATGGAACAACCACGATACGGAGGATATGTCCACTAGAGTGATGCACTTTATATCCAGCCCGAAACCTTGGGAAAGCCCGCAACCTAATAAATTATGGCTGGAGATGTTGGCTCAGACACCGTTTAAGGACGAACTGCGCCCCATTAAAAATAATTCTGATTGGCTTTCTCGGTTAAAGGTAAAATACAAAAGATGGGAGCCGTGGCTGATGGAACCGACAACAAAAATTAAGAGCTACCTGAAAAATAGACAAAGGTAATACCGTTTTAGATTAAAGATTAAAGATTAAAGAAGTGGGAGTTAGTGATGAGTGTCGGGGTTTGGATAGCGAGCGTGCAGTTGCATTCTTTTTGGAAACGGGTGTAACTTGAGGCAGGATGCCTACTTATTTCCCGATCCTTGCTTGAGGGGCGGCGGCTGATGTCCGTCGCCCCTCAAGCACATTTATTTTTGGTCGAACAGGCATCTTGCGTGTTTCCGCAGTATTTTGATGAAAAAACCCGGTTTCTGCGTAATTCCTGTGGTGGTGGAACAGCAATTCTGCCTGTTTCCCCATAAAAAAATTTATCTGGGAACAGGCGGTGCGATCGACTCAGAAGCCTTGTACCTAGGGTTAAGCCAGCAGCGACGGAACGCTGAGAGCACTTTAGCAGCGGATTTGTATTATACAACACGATATTACCAACAACAATTAAAATAGTTTGGACTTGATGATATCTTTCACCATTTTTCGATCGAACTCTTCGCGGGGGGGCTTCCCCTAGCTGCGAAAGTTGCGAGGTTTCAGCCTCCGACTTGTGGAAATTGGTGCAAAATGTCAAATTTATCGTTAATCTTGTCCAATTACCAATTACGAACCTATGCCCCGTCGTCAAGACTTAAAAAAGATTCTTCTCATTGGTTCCGGTCCAATTGTTATCGGCCAAGCGTGCGAGTTTGACTATTCGGGGACGCAAGCTTGCAAAGCTTTGCGAGAAGAAGGTTTTGAAGTAGTGTTGGTCAATTCCAACCCTGCAACGATTATGACCGATCCGGAAACTGCCGATCGCATTTACATCGAACCTCTAACGCCGGCAATCCTCGAACAAATCATCGCTAAAGAAAGACCTCAAGCAATTTTACCGACAATGGGCGGTCAAACGGCGCTAAATTTAGCAGTGGCCGTCGCTAAAAATGGCGTTTTAGAAAAATACAACGTCGAGTTGATTGGTGCTAAGTTGCCAGCAATTGAAATGGCAGAAGATCGGCTATTATTTAAGGAAGCGATGGCGCGAATTGGGGTCGCCGTTTGCCCTTCTGGAATTGCCAACACTCTCGACGAAGCCAAAGCAATCGGGCACCAAATCGGCAGTTATCCCTTAATTATTCGTCCTGCTTTTACAATGGGCGGCACCGGAGGCGGCATTTCTTACAATCAAGAAGAGTTTGAAGAAATGGCACAAGGCGGAATTGACGCCAGTCCAGTATCCCAAATTTTGATCGAACAATCTTTGATTGGTTGGAAAGAGTACGAACTCGAAGTAATGCGGGATTTGGCAGATAATGTGGTGATTATTTGTTCGATCGAGAATCTCGACCCGATGGGCGTCCACACCGGCGATTCTATCACCGTCGCCCCGGCTCAAACTCTCACAGACAAAGAATATCAGCGCCTGCGGGATGCTTCGGTGAAAATTATCCGCGAAATCGGAGTTGAAACCGGCGGTTCCAATATTCAATTTGCCGTCAATCCTGTCAACGGAGATTTCATCGTTATTGAAATGAACCCTCGGGTTTCCCGTTCCTCCGCCTTGGCCTCGAAAGCAACTGGTTTCCCTATTGCCAAAATGGCGGCAAAATTAGCGGTAGGTTACACCCTAGACGAAATTTCCAACGATATTACCAAGAAAACTCCGGCGTCTTTTGAGCCGACAATTGACTACGTGGTGACGAAGATTCCCCGATTTGCCTTTGAAAAGTTCCCCGGTTCCGAACCGACTCTGACAACGCAAATGAAGTCTGTTGGGGAGGTAATGGCGATCGGGCGCAGCTTCAACGAATCCTTCCAAAAAGCGCTGCGGGGATTGGAAACAGGCCGCGCGGGTTTCGGGTGCGACAAACCGGAAAAGTTGCCGAGTTTGGAACAAATTCGCGCCGGATTGCGGACGCCAAATCCCGATCGCATTTTTACAGTCCGCCACGCGATGATGATGGGAATGTCGGTAGAAGAAATCTTTGAGTTCACAGCTATCGACCCTTGGTTTTTGGATAAAATGCAGGAATTGCTGGAAACTGAGAAGTTCTTGAAACGGACGCCGTTGGAAGAGTTGACAAAAGAGGCAATGTTTGAAGTAAAGCAGTTGGGATTTAGCGATCGCCAAATTGCTTACGCCACCAAAACATCAGAAGATGAAGTCCGCGCTTACCGCAAACAGTTAGGCGTAATCCCGATTTACAAAACAGTCGATACCTGTGCCGCTGAATTTGAAGCGTTTACACCGTATTATTATTCCACCTACGAAGCGGGAGCGGCAATTTGGGACTTGGGCGATGAAGAAAAGAAAGTTTCGCCTGTGGGCCACAGTCTCCCGCCGGAGTCGGAAGTTTTGCCTTCTACCAAACGAAAAGTCATGATTTTAGGTGGCGGGCCGAACCGCATCGGACAGGGAATTGAGTTTGATTACTGCTGCTGTCACGCTTCCTATTCCCTAGGAGAAGACGGCTTTGAGACAATTATGGTCAACTCGAACCCCGAGACGGTTTCGACGGATTACGATACGAGCGATCGCCTGTATTTTGAACCGCTAACAAAAGAAGATGTTCTCAACATTATCGAAGCAGAAAATCCAGAGGGAATAATTATTCAGTTTGGCGGCCAAACACCGCTGAAATTAGCGGTTACTTTACAAAAAGCGCTGGAAAATCACCCCGACGTACAAACAAAAATCTGGGGAACTTCGCCGGATTCCATTGATACTGCTGAAGACAGGGAGCGGTTTGAAAAGATTCTGCGGGAATTAGATATTCAGCAAGCCGCTAACGGTTTGGCGCGCAGTTTTGAGGATGCTTTAATAGTAGCTCAACGGATCGGTTATCCGGTGGTGGTGCGGCCGAGTTACGTCTTGGGCGGGCGGGGCATGGAAATTGTTTATTCGGATACGGAACTGGAACGCTACATGATCTTTGCGGTACACGTAGAACCGGAACATCCGATTTTAATTGACAAGTTTTTGGAGAATGCGATCGAGGTGGATGTAGATGCGATCGCCGATGCTACTGGCAATGTGACGATCGGCGGTATTATGGAGCATATCGAAGAAGCGGGAATCCACTCCGGCGACTCTGCTTGTTCTATCCCTTACCAAACGCTTTCGGCCTCCGCTTTGGTAACAATCCGCCGCTGGACTGTAGAATTAGCAAAATCCCTGAAAGTGATCGGGTTGATGAATATTCAATTTGCAGTTCAAGGGGAACAAGTTTTCATTTTGGAAGCTAATCCGCGAGCTTCTCGGACAGTACCTTTCGTGTCCAAGGCGATCGGAGTTCCACTAGCGAAAATCGCGTCGCGAGTCATGTCTGGTCAAACTCTAGAAGCTTTGGGTTTTACTAAAGAGATTGTACCCACTCATATTTCCGTGAAAGAGGCTGTATTGCCGTTTGCTAAGTTCCCGGGAACTGATACTTTGTTGGGGCCAGAAATGCGATCTACTGGCGAAGTAATGGGGATTGACACAGACTTTGGTAAAGCATTTGCCAAAGCTCAACTCGGCGCGGGACAATTGATGCCGCTGTCGGGAACCGTGCTGGTTTCGATGCGCGATCGGGACAAAATAGCAGTTTTACCAGTTGTCAAGGAATTCTTAGAATTGGGTTTCAAAGTAGTCGCAACCCACGGGACACGCAAAGTTTTGCGAGAGCAAGGTTTAGAGGTAGATTTGGAATTGAAACTGCACGAAGGGCGGCCGAATTTGTTGGATTCGATCAAGAATGAGAAAATTCAACTAATTATCACCACACCTTCCGGCGAAGAATCCCGGGCCGACGGCATCTTTATCCGGCGCACAGCTTTGACTTACAAAATCCCGATTATTACCACAATAGCCGGTGCCAAAGCGACAGCAGCGGGAATTCGATCGCTCAAATCCCATCCGATGGAAGTAAAAGCAATTCAAGACTATTACCCCCAAACCTAAACTGGGAAACTCTCAAACGTAGGGTGCGCACTGCGCACCTTACCCTAAACATAAGGTGCGCGCCGCCAAAACCTAATCTGCATCGGAATCTAAAACTCCGCTAGACAGCATCAACCTCGGCCAAACTAACAAGAAAAAACCCATCCAAGCTAATAAAGGAATCGCGACTAAAACAGTTATCCAAACAGTTTTTAATAAAAACCAACTACCGCTAATCAGGCTAGTACCAGTTAAAATAATCGACCAAGGCTGACACCACCAAGGTTTGTAACTCCAAGGACTAATAGCTTTTCGATCGGAAAGTTTTTTATCAGAAATAGATTTCATATTTTCAGTAATTTTTTATGGAGAATAGTCTGGCTAGCTGGATTGACCAAAGTTAAACATTCATCACCTCTTCTGCTGTCAGCGTTAATTCGGGAAAAGTCCGCGACACAATTCGTTCGCTGCCTTTAAACGCGCTTCTTTGATAGTTGCCCTCTGCATCCAAAAGGTGGACAAATACAGTTGGAACTTTGGGATTTCCCAGAAATTCCCTGCTACCAATTGCTAAATAATCGACAATCCAATACTCAGGAATTCCGAGACGCCGATATTCGTCCAATTTGTCTGTATAATCGTCCTCCCAATTTGTTGATGTTACTTCCACTGCCAGTTGAATTGGTTCTCGTAAGGCAGAATAAGCAGAACGGTTCGAGCGCCACAAATCGCGATCTATTACGCTGACATCCGGTCTCCGTCCTTGTTCGATTCCGGCTTTAGTTACAGTTCTGATAACGGCTGTGGTGTTGACTACATAATTCAAATTTAGTCGCCGGATTTCATCATTGAAGCCAAATAACATGAAATTAGCAACATCATCATGATTTCTTGTGGCCTTCATCTCTACAATTTCTCCGTTTACCAGTTCATAGAGTCCATCTTCTGGACATTCTACAAGGAATTGGTCAAAGGTTAATTTTTGCGTGACTGTTGCAATCATAAGATTTATCCTTATTTTGCAGTAATACTATTAGTCTATATTACCACAGGCAGGAATGAATTTGTTTTTTTGACCGCAGACATCTAATTCTAAAATCTAAAATCTACAATTAAAAATCTACAATCGATTCACGTAAATGGTAAAATGCGATCGCCCTAGCAATTTGCACTTAAATTTGTTACAGACTTGATAGAGTAAAGTAACAAACCTAGAAATCAAGCCACTCCCAGGTCAACCCCGAACCATGAGACTAGACGAAGCCGTAGAATTTGCCGAAAACCCAGAGCCGCGCTGTCCCTGCGTCCTCCTGCTGGACACCTCCGGCTCCATGCAAGGCGCACCTATAGATGCCTTGAATGAGGGGCTAGAAACCTTTAGGGCTGACCTCATTAAAGACGAACTAGCTAAAAAACGAGTAGAAGTCGCGATTATTTCATTTGACAATCATATCAAAGTCGTGCAAGACTTCGTAACCGCCGACCAGTTCGAGACTCCCCTGCTGACAGCTCAAGGACAAACCCACATGGGTGCAGGCATTCAGCAAGCACTAGACACGATTGCCGCCCGCAAATCCGAATACCGCAACAACGGCATTACCTACTATCGCCCGTGGGTATTTATGATTACCGACGGCGAACCTCAAGGCGAATCAGACGATGTTGTGGAAATAGCAGCACAGCGGATTAAAGAGGAAGAAACTAACAAGCGCGTGGCATTTTTTGCAGTCGGAGTGGAAGGTGCTAATATCGCCCGTCTCGCGCAAATTGTCGAGCGCACGCCTGTAAAATTGAGAGGATTAGACTTTAGAGAGATGTTCATCTGGCTGTCGGCTAGTATGCAGAGAGTTTCTCACTCAAAAATTGACGAACAAGTAGCACTGCCACCACCCGGATGGGGCACAGTTTAGTCATTAGTTGGAAGTCATTGCTCATTGGTGATTAGCAAGTGACAAGCGGTAATTAGGCTACATTGGGCGTAAGGTGCGCAGTGCGCACCCTACATAATTAGGGATAAATAAACCCCCCTAACTTTTCATAGTTGTGAATTTACGAAATTTTGAATAAAAGAGTTATTAATGGAGAATTCATCCTTTAATTGGCAAGTTGTAGCGGCATCGGTGATAGGTACGAGCCACGAAAAACGATCGCAGCCATGTCAAGATGCCCACTGCTGGCGTCTCTTGCCAAACGGTGTTTTAGCGGCAGCGGTTGCCGATGGCGCAGGTTCCGCAGCACTCGCAGAAGTTGGGGCAAAAATTGCTGTGGAAGCGGTTGTCGAAACGATTTGCCAGCAACAGGAAAGGCTGCCTCAAAATGACGATGAATGGCAGGTATTCTTGACAGCATCGCTGCAAGTCGCGCGGGCGCAGGTGGAAGCAGAAGCGGCTGTGCGGGAAGTGGCTGCGAGAGATTTAGCCTGCACTTTAATTGCGGTTGTTGCTACGCCGGAATTAATCGCAGTTGCTCAAATCGGCGACGGTGCGGCGGTAGCGGGTGATAGTGCAGGAAATGCGATCGCCCTGACTGTACCTCCCTGCGGCGAATACATCAACGAAACTATCTTTTTGATTTCGCCGAATGCGATCGAAACAGCGCAATTTCAGGTATTGCGGGAAAAACTGCGGCACTTGGCCGTTTTTTCCGACGGCTTGCAAATGCTAGCTCTCAAAATCCCGGAAGGCACGCCGCACGGGCCGTTTTTTGCGCCTTTGTTTCGGTTTTCTGGCGAGTGGAAAGAAGAGGAAGATGCGAAACAGCAGTTAGAGTCATTTTTGCGATCGCCCCGTGTTTCCGAACGCACCGACGATGACTTAACATTATTGTTAGCAACTTTTTCTAATTAATAATGTCTAAGTAGGTAAGGGCTAACAAAAATAGTATCTTGTCCGGGCGGGTTTAGCGTAGGATCATGAGATACCAGCGAGTTGATGAGTATTCTCTCCTACCCTCCCATGTAATGTTTATTTTTAAAGCCCACTTAATATGTTAAAATCCACTTACAAAAGCCGGATAAAAACTTATGACAGCTTCACGAATTAGTGCCAGAAGCCTGTTGCGAGAAACCTTTGCTAATATAGGTTCTAGATACGCTCCGCTGTTGCTCATCAACTCTCCAATTTTGATATTTGTCGGACTCAATAGGTTTGGCAAGCTAGGTTCAGCAGGTGTTGCTTTCAATATTATCTACTGGTTCGTGGTAGTTCCTTTATTGTCTGGAGCCATGATTTTTTACAGTTACCGAGATTTCACAAAAAATCAAGTAACTGTGGGTCAGGCTTTCAATCAAGCAAACAGAAGATTGCTACAACTAATTGCGGTTTATATTATGTGTTTGCTGCTGGTGTGCGCTGGCTTCATTGCACTCATAATTCCCGGGGTTTATGTATCATATCGGTTAATGTTTTCATCTTACGCTACCGTTATTGATAACTCTTCGGCCGTGGACAGTCTTAGCAGCAGTTGGGAATTAACTAAAGGGCGTTGGTGGTTGGTATTTCGATCCACTTTGCTGATAATTTTTGTGGTTTTTGTGCCAATACTATCGATTTGCCTATTAATCGATCCGACGGCGAAATCCGTAACATATCAGCTTGCAGCTAATCTACTAGGGTTTTTAGCCGGGCCGTTGATGAATGTTTATTTTGTTTTATTGTACCAGCGCCTGCGGGAATCAGCCGCAGCTACTCAATAGACATCTCCTCAAATAAAGTTAAGGGCTGGCAGGATACTTACCCCCAACAATTTTCGGAGATGTGTAATCAGCGGTGAAAATTTGGCGCGGTTCTATAATAAAATCGAGGTGTCAACAATTCTGCTTTAGTTTGTACAGTAGGTCGTCGTTTGCAAGCACAAGAGATTAAGGATAAGCTCAACTCCCTAATTAGCGCAGCAGATCCAATAGATCCGAGTTTGGCGAGAAGATTGGATGAAATCAATCGCTGGGTGAAAGATGTTAAACCCGGTTCGCTAACGGCTAAAAAATTTGTGATGGCTTTTTTGCTGCAGCTTATCCGAGATTCTCAGGTTTGGCTGGCAGTTCAATCTCTACCTTCGGAAAGAGAACAGCAAGCCGCTTTTGAGTTAATGACTCCGGGGGAAAGGTATTGGTACAGCTATCTGTTTCCTAAATGGCTGAGCGAAAACGATCGCAAATTTTACATCTGGAAACAAAAACTCAAGGCCGGCAAATTCGATCCGGGTGATGATATCGTAATTCGTGCGATCGCAGCCCGAATTGTCGATCGCCAAGGAACTGTTTTGTATCGCTATGTTGCAGATCTTTCTATGGCAACCGATTCGATCGTTAGCAACCGCCAACAGCAGCCCCTCTGCATTCAAGTCACTACTCTTTCGGATGAATTCTCTGAACAAAAATATCAAAATTGGCAACAAACTCTTCAAGCTTGGGGGATTGACAGAGGATTATTTTTAAGTTATGATAGAAACGATGCAAATTTCCTGAACCAGTTAGTTAACATTGCATTATATAATAGCGATAATTTACCCGCAGGTCGTTACCTGAAATTCCCGTAAATCAACCAGGTCTGCTGCTGAGAATATTTCGACTGCTAAAAACTGGGTGAAGAAGAAATTTTGACTAACTCACATATTGCACAATTCTCGACAATGCCAAAAACCTAACCCCCAGCCCGCTTCCGGAAAAGAGAAGGCTACGCGAAGATTCTTCCTCTCCTTTTCTGTTTCCGGGAGGGGTATGACAGACAGCGGCAACAGGTGCTTGATACGAAAGCTAAGCAACGGGAATATTTACCGCAGGAATCAATCTTGTCATATAACTAGCAACTCGGGCTCAATTAAATTGAGATTTGATTTAATGGCGGTGAAATTGTTGGAAATAAAATCAAATTACAGCAAACTCAATACTATGACAGTACAAGGTACGAACACCGTTGAAAATAACTTGCAAAAAGTCTGGGAAGAACTGGAAGCAGCCAGAAAAATGCAGGATGAATGGATGAATTACGGGGTAGATTTTGTGGATTTGTATGTTGAAGATGCTGGCGGTGATTGGTTGGAAAAGTGGGGAAAATGTGAAGAAGAATTAGAAATAATAAAAAATAAAAAGGTAGATATTGAAGCAGTCAAAGCAGCGATCGACATTTGCAGCTTTGAGCAAATTAAGCTGCTGGAAATTGCATTGACTCGGGGTTCCCATACCAGCCATTACCCCGCTCGTTTGCACGAGCATCCCGCTTGGCAAGAAGTTAAATACAACAGGCTTGCACTCTTAGGCGGAGCGATTTTTGGTGCTGTTGTTACCGATTATCTGTACCGCGAATATCCCGACCTCGCTCCGGATGCTATCTCAACCTTAAAAGCTAGTTTAGCAGACAATCAAAAACTCTCGGCATTTGCACGAACTTTGAACTTGAACGAACTTAGTTGGCGCGTCGGGAGGAGTCAAAACACAGACAAAAGCGAGTACAATAGATTTTTGCCCGAGACTTTTGAGGCGTTGTTTGGCGCGATTTACTTAGAGTACGACCGCGACTTTTTCCGTGCGGGAAAATGGCTGATTGAGCGTTTGATTGAAAAAACAGTCAGCGAGCATCTTTATCTAACTTGGCAGCCACAAATTGTGCCGGGAAACGAGGTCAAACGGCGGGAAATCCTGGGTGCGGACATTCTAGATGCGATCGCGCTCGACTATTTGTACAACCGCTTTCCCGAACGCAACGCCAGCCAGCTAACTCGCTGGAAAAATATGTTAGTAGCCAAAGAGATTTTTCCCAAAGACTTTAAGGCAAAATTAGGCAGTCATTACCTGGAATTGGAGAGCAATTTCTCGCGCACTCGCGATTGGTTGGTGGATAACTTTATTACAACCGCAGTTGACGAACTGGTAGAGGAAACCGACACTCAACCAGAATATCTGATTGACAGTGCAGACCCAGAATCGCTGCCGGAATTGGTCAGCAGGATTACAGATAAAAAATGGAAAAATGAATTTTTGAGAGTGGCCAGCATTTTGCAACCGGCTGACGATTTTTTGCTGCTGATGCAACAAAAGATAGACAGTATGGCAGCTAAAGATGAAACTTTGCAGCAGTTGCTACTCTGGGCAAATCAAAAGTCTCAGTCAGTGAAAACGAATTTAAAAACGGCGGAAATTCGCGCTTTTTATTTAGCCTTGGTTTGCGTCCTCGATTTGACTTTGACAGGCGTTCTCGATCCGAGTCAGAAGTTTGATAAATCGAAAGTTCGTAAGTTGAGGAATTCTTTTGCAAGCGCTAGAAAAAATGTAGAATTTGCCGAGGTCAGCGGATCTCTGAAATTGGCTTGTGACTGTGATGTGGCGGGTCTCTTAGTTGGCATCTTGGGGCTAGACATTGAACCAGAACTAAAACAACTGCTGGAAGAATTTCAGACTCAGATGCCGGATTTGCAAAACTGGAAAAAGTGGCGCGAAGAGTGCGGTCGCTGTTGGATGGCAAAATTCAAAAGCGCGATCGGCTACAATTTAGATTTCTGCCCCCAACAGAAAACATTGCTGAAACAGTATTATTATGCCCACAACTTGCTGGTGGAATGCCTCAACAGCGATAATTGTCAGGTAACATCGACCGTCAGACAAAAAATGGAGGATAGGATGTTATTGTCCGTGGATTTGAAGCTGCTTTACATTTAATTTGCAGGGGACGGACGGACGGGACGCCCATCGGACAAACACAAAGGTAAAATTTAATGTGCAAGTTGAATGTATTGAGTGCTGATGACTCCCCCATCCTCTATCCCCTAATGGAATTCTATGCAGTTGCAGCGCCAATTTAGCGGACAACTGATTGCTATTGACACCAAAACCGCGATCGCCAGCGGGGGTGAAGGTCGCATCTACCCGATCGCCCAAGACTCGTCCCTTGTAGCAAAAATCTACCACAGACCGACAGACGAAGACGGCGACAAACTCACAGTCATGTTCAGTATGCCGCCGGATGCACCGATCGCGGAACCGGGACACGCTTCAATTGCTTGGCCGATCGATTTGCTGCATACTGTCGGCGGGCGAGAAAAAATCGTCGGTTTTGTGATGCCGCGCGTCAACAAAGTGATGCCGGTACACACTTTCTACACTCCCAAAACCAGGCGCGAACAAAAACCGCTATTTAGCTATCTTTACCTCCACCGTACCGCCAGAAACCTCGCCTCGGCTGTAAACGCCCTCCACGTCAGGGGTTACGTCATCGGCGACGTAAACGAGTCGAACATTCTCGTGACGGATACGGCGTTGGTAACGCTGGTAGACACCGATTCTTTTCAAGTGCGCGATCCTTATACGGGTTACGTTTATCGGTGTCCCGTGGGGAAACCCGAGTTTACGCCGCCGGAGTTGCAGGGGCAGACTTTCCGCGATATCGATCGAGCTCCAGAGCACGATTTGTTCGGTTTAGCGGTATTAATTTTTCAATTGCTGATGGAAGGTACGCACCCGTTTTCGGGAGTTTATCTCGGTAGCGACGAACCGCCGTCTTTGGAAGCGAGAATTCGATCGGGCCATTTCCCCACCGGTACGAAGCGGATTCCCTACCGCCCGATGCCGGCTGCGCCTCCTTTCGAGATGCTGCATCCGCGACTGCGGCAGATGTTTATCCGCTGTTTTGAGGAAGGGCACGGCAATCCTTCGGCGCGCCCGGATGCGAAAACTTGGGTGAATGCGATTCGGGAAGCGGAAGATTCTTTAATTAGTTGCAGCAAAAACAGTCAGCATAAATACGGAAATCATCTCAGTCGGTGCCCTTGGTGCGATCGGGCAAAACTCCTCAAAGGGCGCGATCCGTTTCCTTCGCGGCAAGCAGTCAGCAACGGATTGCACTTGCAGCCCGCGAAAATCAAGCGTAAAAAGCCCCAACCCCCGCCCGTCGGGAGGGAGCCCGCAGTGCGCCGACAACAGCCCGCCACGGGGCTGCCGCGCCCCCTCGGTCAGTACGCAGTGCCGTTGCTGCCGATGCCGATGTCTTCTCGCAGTCGGACTCCCGCGCCTCGGGTTCCAGTTGGCAAGTTTGAGCGCATTTTTCAGGATGCTGCTTGGGGAGGTGTTTGGGGGAGTTTGTGTTTGGCGGCGGTGTCGGGAATTTTTTCGGTAATCGCTGAGGGCGGCGGCGCTATTTTGGGGGCGATTTTTGTCGGTTTGATTTGGGGCTGTTTTTTTGGGATGATGTGGGGCGTTTTTACTTTGTCGCCGAACCAGATTTGGCGGAAGTGGGGAGGAGTTTTGGTGGGGGCGGCTTGGGGGGCTTTTTTCTTAGCGGCGATCGGCGGTGCCGTCTCTGGGGCGATTAATAACAATCCGGCGATCGGAGAGGCGATTTTGTCGGGTGCGGTGACTGGTGCTGTCTGGGGCTGTGTTTGGGCTGCTTTTCAGCCTCCTCTGGCGCTGCCGGTGGGCAGGGTGTGGGGCCGGCGGGGAGGGTATTTGGGGGCGGTCTGGGGAGCGTTTTTGGGAACTCTGGCAGGTGTTTTTTTGGGGGCTGGGCTGGTGGTTTGGCAGCAATATTACGGTCAGATGCGGCCGGTGAACGAGTTTGCAAGTTTGTTGCTGGGTGTGGCGATCGTGGCGGCTGGTGTGGGTGCTGTTGGAGGTGTGGTTTCTGGGGGTTTGTTGGGTTTTTGCGGGTTTTCGCCGAAGCTGCCGATTTCGTTTCAGCCTTCGGGGATGAAAGGTGGGGCTTTGGGGGCGATTTGGGGCAGTTTTTTGGGGACTTTCGCGGGTGCTGTGTTGGGTGCGGGAGTGTCTGCGATGTTTCCGGCTGTCAGCGCTGGGGTGCCGGTGGAGTTGGGGCCTGTGGCGGGGGCGATCGTGGGGGCTGGTTTGGGGGCGATTTGGGGGGTGGTTTCGGGTACTGTTTGGGGGGCTTTGGGGAAGTGGTGAAGGAAGAAGCAACGATGTAAATTTGCAACCGCAGATATTTGTCTGCAACCTATTAGCCAAGCGCCTGAACAAAGCATGGGAGTTCCAGCGTTTGACGTTTCGGGGCCGCACATCGAGCCGAACCTCTACTTGAATTTAACTTAGTCTTAACTTAAACTTAACCTGATTCCCTAGTAAATCCAGCGACTAACCGGAGTTAGATTGAGTCAGCCTGCCACGCCTGGGAATGCGTGCGCGTGAAGAGCCAGTTCAAGTAGGAGTACAGGCAATGAGTTCTATCTTTTTCAGCCCCAACGATTGGCAAACAGTCACCTTTAGGCTGACGGCTGCACTACTGGTAGGCTTCGCGATCGGCATGAACCGCCAGCAGCCAGGTAGACCAGCAGGTTTAAGAACCTTTATGATCGTGAGTCTAGGCGCAGCTATATTTGTAATGATTCCTTTGCAGATGGATGGCGACAGCACCTTTTCCTCTTCCAATGCTTTGAGCCGAACTATCCAAGGAGTTGCCACAGGGGTAGGCTTTCTGGGGGGCGGAATCATTCTGCAACAAACTCAATACCCAGTTGGTAAAGCTGAAGTAAAAGGATTAACTTCCGCCGCAACTATTTGGTTGGCTGCCGGATTAGGTGCAGCGGCAGGCTGCGGTTTGTGGGTGATGAGTTTGATAGGAACGCTGTTTGCACTCTTGGTTTTGAGTGGGGTCAAACGGCTTAAGAAATCTGCCTTGATTCGTGCTTATGCTACCAGCAAACCAAAAATACGAGTCAAAGGTGCAGCCTCAGCGCGAGATCGGCAGCCAGAATAACTGAGCTTCCCTTTCAAAAAGTACAAGATATACTCACCACGGTCAAACACAATGCTGAGTAGCTGAGTACCTTTTGCGGTTAATTGCTCTGGCTTGAATCTCCGAATTTTTTAGGTTAAAAGAGAATCCAAATCTTGTTTATGGGTGATAGCACCCTGAGTAAGTAAGTCCGATATTGCTCTCTTAAACCCTAAAAATCGGAGTAATACTTAGAATATAAACACTTCTTTTTGCCATACTCTTTGAACAAATAAATTACATTGGATGGCGGTAAAGTCAGACTAAGCAACGAAGCCAAGGGAGAGGGGTGTTACTGGAAAGACTATAAAGCCGTGTGTTTAGATAAGGTTTATTCGGGAGCATTTTTTCAAAATAATCAAGATTTAATTGATTGGACTAATAGCCAAAAATTACTACACCCTATGTATTGTCGGTTGAGATGGTCATGCCGGGGTTTGGAAGATATTTAAAGAAATTGGAGATAATGAACAAAGACAAGAAATCTTTGATTGGTATCATCTGAAATAAAATCTCTACAAGGTAGGGGGTTTAATAAAATAATTAAAACCAGCAAAAAATATGTTATGGCAAGGCAAAGTTGATGAATTTATAAATTCATTTAAAGACTTTAAATGTCAAGCATTAAAAACGTTTTGCAATTAGATAGAGAGCCATCGCTGCCGAATAATCTATTACCAATATTACAAATAATAATCCATAAGTTCGATTGGTTCGGGAACAGTTGAATTAACAATTAAACGTATTGGATTAAGGGTGAAAATATCGGGAGCGCAATGGAATAGTGAGAACGTTTCCTAATTCCTTTCTCTTCGCTGTGCTTATCTCAACTGTCAACTTTCAATTTGATGTATTTGCCTTCATTGAGATGCACCCCTACAGTAATAGTAACCTTAAGCGGTTTGCGACTGGTGAGAAATTAGACACTAAAAACCGCTAAAATCGAGGCAGAGCCTCTAGAAATACGTTCTCAGGCAGAGCCTGGGAACGAGAGTCTTATCCGCGTTCATCTGCGTTCATCTGCGGTTAAGACTTCAAAATATTAAGAAAAAATACAATTGTGTTTGCGTCACTCAAAATACGCTAGCGTCAAAAGTATAGAATCATACCAAAATCTGAAATTGCTCGACACTGCAATAAAAGTTAACCTAGAAAAAGTCTAGAAAATGGTATAGAACAGATTGCACCAAGAGCAATGGAAAACAAGTTTTCTGTTGGAGGCAATATGAACGAAAAAGTCCTTGGGGCCACGCGGAACGTTGCAATTGTTGGCCCTTATTTAAGCGGTAAAACCGCACTGCTCGAAAGTTTGCTGTCGGTGACAGGGACAATTACCCGCAAAGGAAATGTCAAAGATGGCAACACAATAGGTGATAGTTCGCCCGAAGCGCGCGATCGCCAAATGAGCGTAGAAGTAAACGCCGCCACCGCTGAATATCAAGGCGTCCGCTTCACATTTCTCGACTGTCCGGGCTCGATAGAATTTGTCCAAGAAACTTACAATGCGCTGATTGGTGTGGATGCGGCGATAATTGTTTGCGAACCGCAAGCCGATCGCACTTTAACCCTCGCACCCCTGTTTAAATTCCTCGACGATTGGGAAATTCCCCACTTAGTTTTCATCAACAAGATCGATCGGGCTTGCACAGACGAAACCACTTGCGGCAGCAACTTCACCGAAGTGATCGAGGCGCTCAAATCCGTTTCCAGCAGACCGATCGTACCTCACCAATATCCGATCGGCAAAAACGAACAAATCATCGGTTTTATCGACTTAGTAACCGAACAAGCTTACCACTACCATCCGGGCGCCGCCGCAGATCCCGTCCCGCTTCCAGAACACCTCAAAGCACAAGAAAGCGCAGCGCGGCAGCAAATGCTCGAAGAATTGGCGAATTTTGACGACCATTTACTCGAAGAATTGCTCGAAGAAATCAATCCCGACGCCGAAGAAATTACCCGCGATTTAAAGATGGAATTAGGCGCAGATTTAATTGTGCCAGTATTCATCGGCATCGCCGAACAAGATTTCGGCGTGCGGCCCCTCCTGGAAGCTTTGCTGAGGGAAGCGCCGACACCGGAAACTACAGCCGATCGCCGCTGCATTATACTAAGTGAAAACAAAGTTCTGGCTCAAATCCTCAAAACCTATTACACGCCGCAGGGAGGCAAACTATCGTTAGTGAGAATGTGGCGGGGGACGCTGGCAGACGGAGCAATTTTGAACGGCGTTCGAGTTAACGGTTTGTACCGCTTGACCGGCCAGCAAACGCAAAGTTTGCAGTCTGTCAGCGCCGGGGAAATTGTGGCTTTGGGAAGGCTAGAAGGCGTGAAAACAGGCGATACCCTGGCGCTAGACCGATCGGAAGAATTGCCAAAAGCCGAAATCATCCCGCCTGTCTACGCACTGGCGATCGTCCCAGAAAAGCGCAACGATGAAGTTAAGCTGAGCTCGGCTTTAGCTAAATTGCTAGAAGAAGACCCATCTTTAGTCTGGGAACAGCACGGCGACACTCACGAAATTATACTTTGGGGTCAAGGCGAAATCCACCTGAAAGTAGCTTTAGAAAGGTTGCGCCGCAAGTATAACTTGCCGATGGTAACTCACTTACCGCAAGTGCCGTACAAAGAAACCATCCGCAAACCTGCATCTTCCATCCACGGGCGCTACAAACACCAAAGTGGCGGACACGGACAGTTTGGCGACGTGTACCTAGACATTCAACCGCAGCCTCGCGGAGAAGGTTTCAGCTTTAGCGACAAAATAGTCGGTGGCGTCGTCCCAAAACAGTACATTCCCGGCGTGGAAGTGGGAGTCCGCGAGTATTTGGACCGCGGCCCGCTGGGTTTCCCGGTGGTAGACGTAGCGGTGACGCTGACGAACGGTTCCTACCATTCTGTGGACAGTTCCGAACAAGCTTTCAAGCAAGCGGCGCGTTTGGCGATGCAGGAGGGAATGGCCAAGTGCGAACCGGCATTGCTGGAGCCGATCGCCAAAGTTGAAATTTGCGCTCCGAACGAGTGTACATCAAAGGTGTTGCAGTTGGTCAGCGGACACCGCGGCCAAATTCTCGGCTACGAAGGTAAAAAAGGCTGGAAGGGATGGGATGCAGTTTCTGCTTATTTGCCGATCGCAGAAATGCAGAATTTGATCGTAGAATTGCGATCGCAGACAATGGGAGTAGGATTTTTTAATTGGGAGTTCGATCGACTGCAAGAAGTGCCGGAACCTTTAGCTAAGCGGGTTTTGCTAACGACTGGCGGCAATGGAAACGGTCACGGTAAAAGTTAGGTAATTGTCTTAAAAAACCCGGTTTCTTCAATAAACCGGGTTTTTGCACGAGTTGCCATTAAAGTTTATTGGGTTCACTTCCCCTTTGCCGGATTATTCAGTTAAGTTACTTAACACTGCAATAATATTGTCAGCTAGCTTTAACGCAGTTCTCGCTTGTGTGGGTAAGTTAAACATAGTATCTTCATAATCAGCTTTATTCCTAAGTTCTCTCAATCTGCTTAAATTTTCACCTATTTTGACCATGTTTTTATTTTTACTTCTGTGGTTTATAAATGCCTCTGCTACATATTGATGTTCGTTGATATCGCGATTCTTACGAAAAAGTCTTGGGTCTTTTTCAATGTCGCGCAAGTAATTTCGCGCTAGGCAAAATGTCGAATAGTATGCTCTACTTATCGCCGATCGCAACTTGGCTTCCCTGTTAGCTGAACTGTCACTATTTGTAGCAGATAATTCTTGAGCTAAATTCAAATATTCAGACCAATCAAATCTCATTTGACTCCCATTCAAGGCTAATATGTAAATCATTTTTGGGGGCAGCTATTTTAGCATCTAGCCACCAATTATCATCAAGAATGTTTAATTTTGCAAAAGCTTCATCGACTTCGAGTTTGGTGTAAATGGTAATCCACAGCGATCGCCAGTTGGCAATTTCTGGATCTGTTTTCACTTCCAAGCCTAATCTTTCCGTAGGAAATAGTTCTCGAATGTGAGAATGAGCTCCTAAAATTAAATTTATCATCACTTCTTGCTCGATGATTAACTTAAAAGTTTCTAGAGGATCTTCTACTGTGTATAGACTTCTTATTTTATTGAAATCGGCGATTAAATCGTCAAAGGGCGTCGTTTTAATGGTCGGATCTTGGATGGCAGTCATAATCGTTAATTGGGAGTGCTTTGCTTGTTAATATTTTAGCAACTATAATCGCTATTTTGTAAGGACGTGGGGCGCGATCGGGGTTATGTCGTCAACCGAGACTAACGGCGAAAAATGCGCGGCCATACTACTATAATTATCGCTGTCAGCAGACTAGCTGCTATCCCTGATAGAATGCTAAATCCCATAATTACCCTCAATCCCGAACCCGGATCGAAAATTGGTACAAACGTATTTATGGCAGTATTGATCGTAGGATTTGCTTCGATTTCCGTTTTGAAATTGGCAGCCGCAGAACCTACAGTACCAGCAGTAGACAGCCCGACTCCGACTATACCGACTATTGTCTGAAAAGTGCGATCGCTCTCAGCTTTCCTAATCTCTACCGTACCTCTAATTGTATCAGTCAGACTCCGCAATATTTCCAAACAAGGACGAAAATTGTCAATATCTTTTTGGATTTGCTTGGGATAGTGTTGTTTAGCCCGATCGCAAAAATCCTGCAAAAACTTCAAATCATCAGTAGGTCTAGCCTTGGCTTGAATTTCGGCCAGCTTAGCCTCATACTTCTCCAGATTAACCTTAATTGTACTATTTTGCAACTCCAAATAATTAAGGTCGATCGCAAACTCCGACAATTTTCCCATCGCCTCCAGCAGTTTCTTGAGATTGAGTCGAGAAGTATTCCTCATCCCCACAATTTGGTTGTAATTACTCACCAACCGTTCTTTTAACAGTAGACTGTTCTCATAAGCCCAGATAATTTTATGGCGGAAGCACAGCAAATCCAGCCAACTCACATAAAAATCCCTAGCCCATTCCTGACAAGCCGCTTCATCGGGATACAAAATTACCAGCAGTTGACAATTATCCTCAATCTTATCGCCCCAAAACTCAGCTACTTTCCCACCTAAAAACACACCGCTTCCTTGAGAAACACCATCTTTTTCAAACAAACACTTGTAAACCTGTTTTGCAAGTTCTGCCGCTTCCAAATCAGTCCCAGATTCCAGCGAACCCGAAAGCATCCAAGTTTTGCCGATATTTTCCAACTTCGGTGGTTGGGGAATTAAATATTGCAAACTTTCAATCAGTTTAATAACTTGGTCAGGTTGATACTTATCATCAACGTAGCCGTCAAATAAAAGTTGATAATTATCGCTAACATTCCAGCGGCGGTAGCGGCCCTTAACTTGATGGTTGTTCAGGTTTCCTGTAAAAGGTAAATCGGCTACTGTTTCCTCATGTAGCGCCAGAAACTTTTGTTTTTGTTGCGGGGGAATAGAAACATTTAGCTTTTTGTGCAGTTGTTCAGACAAACTCGCTAAAAATCTGCGGTAAGTTTTGCGAGTTTCCGATTCGCCGACACCCAACCCTTGTTTGAGAGTGTAGCTAAATAAATTCAGGGTAGGGTCAACTAATTTGAGCATAAAATATGTGATAAATGTCGCTTGTTGTCGAGTCTAGATCCCCCTAAATCCCCCTTAAGAAGGGGGACTTTGAGAACACTTTTATATCCCTCTTACAAATCATGACTTGGAACACTCTTGTCCTCCCCTTCTTAAGGGGGGTTAGGGGGGATCGAGAGGACTAAAACCTCAATCGATACACCCGTTCAACCAAATCACTAGCCTTTCCCAACAACCTCCTCGCCATACTCTGCGGATTAGAATTAGTCAAAGGAGGAGCCAAAAAATTCTTATAATCATCAGTCTGCCGCGAAGGAGTATTTTCATCTAACTCAGGAAGAAACTTATTCTTTTCCTCCGACTGATCCAGTGTCTGCAACGCCTGGTAAGCGTTCTTAAAATCTTCATAAAAAGCCGCATCTTTTTGAGCTATACTAATAAGTGCAGAGGCTTTTTCTAACTCGCCACTGGCCAGAGCCTCGCCAACTTCATTCACTTCTGCTATCAACTCAGGTGAAAGAGGTTCTTCAAATCTGGCAAGGGAGATTAAAAAAGCTTTGGGCGCAAACAGATCAAATCCTGATAAGGTAGATTCTTGATAAGTCATGTTAGTTTAGCCGTTGCCGGTGATGGTGAAAGCAGCCCAGTGGTAGGGATGGTTATAAGGTTTCTCTTCTATTATATCTAAATTTTCTTGCAGTCGCGAAGCTTCCATTTCAAAGAAGAATATGCTTTTAAAATTAGCCTCTCTCAGCAAAGGCAGCAAATCTCCGGCGTACCACTCGCCTAGCTTACCATTCGTGAGTTCTCTGAGCCAATCTTTTGCTTGTTGCAGGGCTTCCGGCGGCTGGATTCCCTGCTTCCATAACTGGTAAAAATAAATCATTAACAAAGCGCTAGAACGTTCGTCCACTCGCCACAGTGTGCTGATAATATAATTAGTCTCCGGCAAAAAGCCGCTGGCTATGCCGACAAATTCATCGATTAACTCGCCTTTGTTGGTGATGCCGGTTTCGCAAGCGCTGAGGCAGACTAGGTAATAATTGACTAATTTTAACTGTAAAATGTCGGTCAATGTCAATTCTTCGCCGGTGCCTAAGAGTAAGGCGGAATTTTCGGTGTTGTGGTAGGCGTGGCCTGTATAATGAAAGATGCCGCTATTGGCTTTTAGTGCTTCAATAATTGCGGTTTTGGTGGTTGCATTGGAGGCGCGGTGAGTATGGTTAATTTGTTTGATTGCGGCGGCTTCTATTTGGGTGAATTTTAAGGCGCTTTTGCCTTGTGAGTGCTCAACCATCAGCAGTGAATTTGGCGCAGTTGCGGTGGGGTTTTGCTGTTGCTGTTGGATGGCAATTTGGGCGCTGGGCAGGCGGGTAATTATGCGGATTTTGATTTGCAGAGTATCTGTAAAAGAGTCTGCGAAAAAGGGAGGAAAAAACAGAGAATCAAGGGGCAGCAGGTGCAAGTCGCGGTGGGGAATTAAGATTAAGTGTTGGATATTGGTGAGGTGGGTGCAAATTTCGGGAATTTTGAGGATGTCAGCGAGTTGTGGCAATTGCGCTGTCATTGACTCGCGCCAGGGATGGGATTCTTTGCTTTGCTGTTTGCTGGTAGTTTGGCAGTAATTTTGATAGTTGGTTTTCCAGTTTTCCAGCCATTTTTCTAAACTTTGACTGTTGCGTTTGGCGAATATATCGGTGACAGGTGTGCAGATAACTTCAAACTTTTCTAGGGTAATGATAAAAGCAGTCAGGGAAACTGGGCTGAGATGCCAGTAAATTATCGCCGTTTCGGTGGTGTTTGCCAGTAAGTCTCGGATTTGGGGATAAGTCGGGCTATCGGTGCGGTTTTGTGAAGCTGCGCGCATCCATTGCAGGCAAAAGTTTTTCCGCAATTCGGCTTTTTCCAGTGCATTTACCTTGTCGCCGGACTCGACGAGGATATCGACTTCTAGTTGGTAAAGTCCGGCAAATTTGCGCTGAAGTTGCAGTTTGATTTCGGGGTGAGTTTCGTCTAAAATTAAGTTTTCTAACGCCGTAGTAGCTTCGGTAAGGTACTCGCTGGTTTTGGCATCTCCCAAGCTGCCACAGACGGTAATTAAGCCCTGCATTACTTCTAAATAAGTTTCTGGGATGAGGGGAGATTTCAAGAATTCGCGGGCTTGTTCGTAGCTGGCTTTGGCTTTGTGGAAAAATTTAAAATAAGTGGTTGTTTGTTTGCCGTGTTCGTAGTGTGCTTGGCCTTTTAGCTGGTGAAATTTGCCGGAAGCGAGGCGATAGTGGCGGTTGCTGGGGAGATATTTCTGCAAGCCTTCATTCCAGTTTTCAATGGCTTTAATGTAGCGCCCGGATTTGATAAATGCCAAACCTCGATTGAACCAAGCTTCCCAGTATTGATTGCCTGTAATTTCTAAGGCTTTGTCGAAGGCTGCGATCGCCTCACCTCTGCGGCCCAAATCATTTAGGGCATTGCCCAGCCCGTTCCATGCCAAGTGGTATTTGGGGTCAATTTCTAAGGCTTTCTCGTAGGCTGCGATCGCCTCACTGTAGTGGCCCAAATCTCTTAGGACATTGCCCAGCCCGTTCCAGGCATAGTGGAATTTGGGGTCAATTTCTAAGGCTTTCTCGAAGGCTGCGATCGCCTCACTGTTGCGGCCCAAATTATTTAGGGCATTGCCCAGCCCGTTCCAGGCTAAGTCGTTTTTGGGGTCAATTTCTAAGGCTTTCTCGAAGGCTGCGATCGCCTCACTGTTGCGGCCCAAACCATTTAGGGTAGCGCCCAGCCCGTTCCATGCCAAGTGGTATTTGGGGTCAATTTCTAAGGCTTTCTCGAAGGCTGCGATCGCCTCACCTAAATCTCCTGCATAATAACGTTCTCGTCCTTGGTTATATAATTCTATAGCCTCTTGACAGACTTCTCTTGCTATAGATTCTGACTGCGAAGTTGAATCGCGTTGCTTAGCAGCCGATGAATTATCTGTAGAAGAAACACTAAAACTCTTCTTTTCCAACAAGGGAATAACAATATTTTCACCTATCACTAATGAATCATCCACAGGAGTCGGATTTAAACTCTTCCCAACCAACAATTGCCTACCAATATTCCCAGCAACCTCACTAATTCTCCCGCAATTCATCTCACCCAGGCGCACCATTCGCCCACCCAATTCTAAATTAGTTTCCGGCGATACCAGCAACCTGTCTCCAAATTCTTGCAGCCAGTTTGCCCACTCAGCATCTTTGATTTTGCAGCCGATTAAAAAGCCTTTAATTTCGCCCCGACTCCAGCCTTGTTCAACACCCTCTAACAGTTGCAAAAATTTCTGTTCGTATTCCCTAAAAGTGCGAATCGGAGTTGGCTTTGGCGGTGAGGGTGCTCGTTTGCGGAAATGTCGCTGAATTTGCCGCCACAGGTTGAGGATTCTTTGCCAAATTTGTCGGAACATTGGCTGGGTGGGTGAGATGTTGCTGGAGATTGTAGCAGATTTTGGGGTTGAATGTACGTTGCGGTAGGGGCGGGTTTTACGAATAATATATAACGATGACCCACAATCTATAAAAACCCGCCCCCACCCACGGTCAATCGGAATGTACATTTCGATTGTTTGTTGGGTTGGGCGGGTTTTTGAGATTGTTTTTTTCAGGCGATTATGGTTGGTTAACCCGCCCCTTGTATCTTAAAAGAGTCAGGCGATAGATCGCTACGTCAGTCAGTCGATCGCGACACCAAGCAGGCG
>NZ_JAUBTQ010000045.1:0-61192 GCF_036702515.1 Microcoleus sp. BROC3 | reverse complement strand
TGACTCATATTTTTTAGGTAAACTTCCATTATAATGTAAGAGCGATCGACCAACTATTTCTTTTTGGGAGATGTCTAATTAAAATATCCACGTTACAAACCGCCAGTCTGATTAAGTCTATTATACGGCTAAGCTTTACTTACTCATGATAATTATATACAGGAGTCTCAATAATACGAACAGGATCTTCTTCATTCAGAATGAGCTGCTGCAAATGCTTGACAACGGAAGGATCAAAAAACTGTTCTCCAGTCTCCTCGTTTACACGAGAAGGTACGTTCTCAACTAAGTAGAACTTGCCGTTGAGTTGTAGTGTGTAAGTTACTCGACAATTAACTAGAAATTCTTGGTCATCATTCATCATTGCTAATATTTCGCCTCATTGTAAAGTTGTCACACCATCGATCGTGGTCAGGTTGATACACTGCGATAATTTTAATTAACTCTCGCATGGGATAACTGCATTTGACATGAATTGGTCGTTGAGCTTGGGTGAAGCCACAAATAACATAACTTGAATTATGTTTACCGTGATGGTAGTCTCTAATTAGTTGTCCATTAGCAATTGCATCTTTAATTTCATCGACTTGAATCCGATCCGTTATAGACTGGCATACAGCATAATTGGAGAACTCAAATTTATTCCTGGCGACTTTGTGGCGAATTTCCATGACAGGGTGATTGCACAAGCCCAGATGAGGAGCAAGCAACCCAAGATAAGCATAAGCCACTGGATTATCAGGATTCAACCAAAATGATAAAATAAACTCTCTCAATGCCTCATCATTGTTATTGTCTAAGTCGAGATTAAGTTTCTTTTCTGCTTGGCGAGCTGCGTGGATGGATCTAATCTGACACAAAATTATCTGAGCTAATATAGCACTTTTTAGTGGCAAAAACATATAAAGGATTAAGAGTGACTCAGGAATTCTGCGTTTCATTAAATTTATTCGTGATTTTGTTAATTAGTAGAGCGAATTGACAATACTTCGGACAGTTTTTTAACTGCCCTGTAAGCCGAGGGCGAGGAAGCCCTGCCATTTTTGACGCATTTTCTGAAACGAGTGCGCGCTTGCTCAAACGAAAGAAAAAATAGTCCAGCATATTATAGCCACTAAGGGTTTCGGAGACTCGATCAGATCTAAAACTGTCCGAAGTATTGAATTGAGCAATATCTTAATATCGAAATTTTATCCATATGGTTTTTGTTTGTCAATCCCCACTGCCGATCGCACTTCAGTCAAAGTTCACCCATTTATCAATACTTATATAGTCCGAAAAATCGAGTTCGCCCTTGTCTTGAAAAAGTTTCATCAGAATGACAGACCATATCGATGCAGCCGGACTCATCGAACTTGCGTTAAACTAAGTCAGGTAAATGACTTTCTATACAGATGACTATTTTTACTCTGCGATCGATCAAAAAAGACTTCGGCATCAAGGAACTCTTGACAGATGCCAGCTTCAGCCTCGATGAAGAGGATAAAGTCGGACTCATCCGCACCAACGGTTCCGGGAAATCCACCCTGCTGAAAATGATTGCAGGCTTGGAGTCGATCGACTCTGGCGATCGCTGAGTCAATATCGCAGACTGGGTTTTATCATCGGCCAGAAACGCTATTTTGTCCGTGTTACCTTTATATTGCAGGACTTTTTGAGCAAAAGAGGCAATGTCTAGCAAGGAAGCGCGATCGCCGTTATTTGACTACCGATAGTTTGAGCAGTAGAGAGAATTTCAGGACGGCGAATCCAGTTGGAAGTGCGATCGATCGCCCGTTTACTGATTAGATCGACTCGTCTGCTTAGCACTGATTCGAGTTATTCCTGCATTTTGGCGCGATCTAGTAAACTCCAGTCGGCTGTGGGGGCAAAAGCAACTAGGATATCGATGTCGCTGTCTGCATGAAAGTCGTCGCGAAGGATCGAACCAAAGAGGGAGAGTTCGATGATTTGCCACTGTTGGCAGAATTTTGCGATCTGGTCAATTGGTAGGGCGAGATCGGTTTTCATTCAGCCTCCTTACTCATAGCACTAACATCTAAAAAGTAAAGAGCGATCGGTCTGACAAATCTTTTTCTTGAGTTTACCAGTACCGCTGCCACTGAAAGAGATGATATAGGCTTGAGTAGGAAACTGCACATTGGTAGCGAGCAGGTGAATTAACTTTCCATCCGCATCTTCACTTTCAATCCAACCTCGTTTACGAACAATTCCTAGAACAATGAAGCGCTGTTCGGGAAAATACGTGACAACTTTCTCTACCAGATAAGCTTCTTTAACCTGCGGATAATCAGCTAGCTGCTGCTTCAATTGCTTTACCTCCGATCCTTCTAGAGTGTGAGGTTTAAATGTATCGCTATCGAGCACTCTGGATCTTTCCTGTTGACCTTTTAGCAGAAGCTGATAATGTTTATCGGCTCGAGCCCGATATCCCTCTGCTTCTTCTGTTTGACCTTGTTGCCGTAAGAAACTGTAAACTAAGTCGCAACCGTCTATGACCCAATCCATCCTTTTCACTATGGCTTTTTCAATGTAACCAATACCTGCCTTCTCAGCCTTTTGTAACAAAATTTGCCCAAGAGTGTAGTTTGCATCTGCACGATCGGGATAAATTTTTAACATATCTTGCAACAAGGGAAGCGCTGCTTCATCACCTCGCAATTCCAAGGTGTAATAGGCTCGTTCCCATAATTCTTGTTCGGTAAGTGTCTGTATTTGTGATTTTTGCTCTAAAGCTTGAAGTTCCTCCTCAGTTTTCTTTAGGTAGGAATAGCGTTGTCGCCAAGGTGTCGATACTGCTTCCTTCCACTCCTGATTGAACTCGGTAGCGAACTGTTGTAAAGCTGTTCCCAGAAGATGTTCTGCTGCACTGATTTCTATCGTCGCTGGCTGACCTAGTTTTTGTGCCTTAGCAGCCGAATAACCCAGCGATTTTAGCCGATCGGTAAGGCAGGGATGGGTGTCTGCATTATTTGTCTTTTGTGCAAGAGCCTGCTCTAACCACTGCTTGTTCTTCTCTTCAGGAATCGGACTGTGCAACACGGTCAACATTGAGGAGTAAACATTGTCTGGTGGCTCGATCTGATGTTCCACTTGCTTATTAATATCTGTCCAGAAAGAACTTTCCAGAAAACGAGCTTTTACTTCTATGTTAATGAGAGCCTCAGCCGCAGTTTTGGCTCCAGCGAGTTGAGCAGCACAGCGATCGGCTTCGTACTCATTCATCCGCGCCAGGATAAAAGAGTAAGCATTAAAAGCAGGCCAATACCAGTCCAGAAAGCGATTAAACAAAACTGCAGCCCCCTCCCTATCGCTTTGATGCAATCGTTCATAAATTTGCATCCAGGTTTTGCGCATTCGATAAATCCATGCTGCAAAGCGGGAATGGTTGCCAGAGAGATGCCCTAACTCGTGTGCCAGAACTGCTTTAAGTTGTTCCACAGACAAGGACTGCATCAAGGGAAGTCCCAAAAGTAAATAGTTTTGCTGCCAACCAAAGATACCCAACCGTGGAATTTGAACGACTCCTGCGTTGAAATCCTGATTCAACAGGATGTTATGGAATCGGGGTGTTTGAAGTTTAGTTGTCAATTCATCAACTAGGGCGAATAAGTGAGGAACTTGACGGCGATTGACTTTCAAACCTTGGGGAGGTGGGAAAGTTACCCACAGCGATCGCACAATCACCCATGCTGGAACCAGCAACAAAATAGCTAACTTGATAATGTAACCATTGATACGGTTACTGTAAACCATAAATAGGACTACTAGCCCGATTAGTGCCAATAGCCCCGCAAGTACCAGAAAAATATAGGCGTATCCTAATGTAGCCCACAGGGCAACTCGCAAGCGGTAATTCTTTGGATTGCTTTTCGAGAAGTCTTCCAGCTTTCCTACTAATGCATCAAACTGTTCCTGTGTTATTGCCATAAGGATGCAAAATTTTGAATAATATAATTAATTTACTGAACATCGCTGAGGTATGTCAAGCTTTTCTTGCTTTACTATCTCACAAAAGTAATGTACAGAAAAGTCTCCCTATTCCCTACTTGTTCTTAACATTTATTAAAATTTATATCCTCATAAAAATCGAGTTTGCCTTTGTCTTAAAGAAGTTTCATCGGAACGACAGACCATATCGATGCAGCCGGACTCGATCGAACTTGCGTTAAACTAAGTCAGGTAAATGACTTTCTATACAGATGACTATTTTTACTCTGCGATCGATCAAAAAAGACTTCGGCATCAAGGAACTCTTGACAGATGCCAGTTTCAGCCTCGATGAAGGCGATAAAGTCGGACTCATCGGCACCAACGGTTCCGGGAAATCAACCCTGCTGAAAATGATTGCAGGCTTGGAGTCGATCGACTCTGGCGATCGCTGGGTCAATCCAGGGTCTAAAATTGTTTATCTCCCCCAACAGCCGGATTTAGACGAAAATCACACTGTCTTAGAGCAAGTATTTGCTGACAGTGGCGAACAAATGGCTTTAGTGCGAGAATACGAGGAAATTTCCGCTCAACTGTCCCACGGCAAAGGCGATACCGACAAGTTGATGGCGCGTCTGTCTGCAGTGTCTGCGCGCATAGACGAGCTAGGCGCGTGGGATTTGGAAACCAAGGCAAAATTGATTTTGACCAAGTTGGGGATTCAGGATTTTGATGCGAAAATTGGCGATTTGTCCGGCGGCTACCGCAAGCGAATTGCCTTAGCAACGGCGCTATTGTCCGAGCCCGATGTGTTGCTGATGGATGAACCGACAAACCACTTGGATGCGCTGTCTGTAGAGTGGTTGCAGAACTATTTGAACGGCTATCGCGGTGCTTTGCTGCTGATTACGCACGATCGCTATTTTCTCGATCGCGTTACCAATCGCATCCTAGAGATCGATCGCGGCGACCTTTACAATTATGCTGGCAATTACGCTTATTACTTGGAGAAAAAAGCCCTAGCTGAAGAATCCGCCGCCAGCAGCGTTCGCAAACACGCGGGTGTATTGCGGCGCGAATTGGAATGGCTCAAACGCGGGCCGAAAGCGCGCAGTACCAAGCAAAAAGCGAGGATCGATCGCATTAAAGATATGCGAGCCCAGGAGTTCAAAACAGCCAACGGCAAAGTCGAAATTGCCACAGCGGGCCGCCGGATTGGTAAGAAGGTGATTGAGTTGCTGAATATCTGTAAAGCTTACGGCGATCGCACTTTAATTAAAGATTTTACCTACAATTTCACACCCGAAGACCGGATAGGAATTATTGGTAGCAACGGTGCGGGAAAATCGACGCTGATGGATATCATCACCGGACGCATTCAGCCGGATTCGGGTACTGTCGAAATTGGGACAACCATTCATATCGGTTATTTTGACCAGCATTCAGAGGATTTGACGCCGAACGAAGACCAGCGAGTTATTGAATACTTGAAAAGTGTGGCCGAGTTGGTGCAAACGGCGGATGGGGAAATCATTACCGCTTCTCAAATGTTGGAAAAGTTTCTGTTTCCACCCAACCAACAGTATGCACCGATCAACAAACTTTCGGGCGGGGAAAAGCGCCGGTTATTTCTGTTGAAAGTGCTGATGAGCGCGCCGAACGTGCTGATTTTGGACGAACCGACAAACGACCTTGACGTGCAGACTTTGGCGGTTTTGGAAGATTATCTCGAAGATTTTAACGGCTGCGTGATTGTGGTGTCCCACGATCGCTATTTTCTCGATCGTACCATTGACATGGTTTTCGCCTTGGAACCGGGCGGGAATTTGCGCTTGTATCCCGGCAATTATTCGGTGTATTTAGACTACAAGAAAGCCGAAGAAGCCAAGGAAATCAAAGGACAAAAAGAAAAAGAAAAACTTACACGCCCCGCTGAATCTAACAATTCAAAATCCCAAAGCTCCACTCAAAAATCTACCAAAGTTTCCTTTAATGATAAGCGGGAATACGAACAATTAGAAACTCAAATTCCGAAGATGGAAGCTGAAAAAGAAGACATTGAGAAGATTTTGTCTAACAATGCTCCGAGCGGGTTTTCAGAGATGAAGAAGTTATCGGAGCGTTTGGCTCAGTTGACGCAGGAGATCGATCGTGCGACTGAGCGCTGGTTGGAATTGGCGGAACGGGTGGGTTAATTTGGCTTATCCGAGTGTGGTGTTTAGCTCCTGTTAACAATGACAGGAGCTATAGCAATTCTTGCAGGAGTCGTAAATTTTTTACCCCACCCCAACCCTCCCCTTGGTAAGGGGAGGGAGTAAGAAATTCACAAATGATTTAGGATTGCTATAGAGGAATTATGAGTGAAAAAATCCCATGCTGAAACGAATATATATTGACAATTTTCGCTGTTTGGTAAATTTTGAACTAGATCTTGATGCAATTAATCTATTTCTGGGCTCTAACGGGTCGGGTAAATCCACAGTTTTTGAAGTCTTGCAGAAAATCCAAGCATTTGTCAGCGGCGACAGTAAGGTAGAAGGAATTTTCAAACCTGCGGACTGCACCCGCTGGCAAACTTTACAAATTCAGCGTTTCGAGCTAGAAATTCTGGGTAATGGCGGCTGCTACACATATGAATTAGGAATTGAGCACAATCGAGATAAATGTCGTGTTGGGTACGAGCGTCTGTTCTTTGATAACCAGCCTTTACTAAAATTTGAATTAGGCGAAGTTCAACTCTATCGAGATAATCATTCACCGGGTCCGCAATACCAGTTTGACTGGTCGCAATCTATGCTACCTTCATTAATGCCAAGAAACGACAACACGAAGTTAACTTGGTTTAGAGAACGGATGGCGCGATTTATCATCGTGCAAGTTGTACCCAGCTTGATGGTTGATGAAAGTAGCCAAGAACAAATGCGTTTGACTCCTAAGATGAAAAATTTTGTTTCTTGGTATCGCTACTTATCGGAAGACCAAGGTAAAATTGCTGAAATTGGGAATATTTTAAGAGAAGTTTTGGATGGATTCACGAATTTTAAGTTTGAGCGAGTAAGCGAAGATAATTTGGTGTTAAAACTGCGCTTTTCAGGAGAAACAGATAACAGCAAGCCAATTGAATATCGTCTGGGAGAATTGTCAGACGGACAAAAAACCTTAGTTGCTTTATACGCGCTGATTTACGGTACAAAATCTGAAGACTATACCTTGTGGATTGATGAACCGGAAAACTTTTTAGCATTGCCAGAAATTCAACCCTGGCTGATTGAGCTTTATGACCTTTGTAGCGAGGGAAAACTTCAAGCATTACTAATTTCTCACCATCCTGAGTTAATTAACTATCTTTTAGCTTCACCGATTGGCTATTGGTTTGAGCGTCAAAGCAATGCTGCTGTTAGAGTCAAACGAATTAGCGATAAAGTAGCTGACAATTCTGGCTTGACAGTTTCTGAACTAATTGCACGGGGGTGGTTGAATGAGCCAGCGTAGAGTTCAGATTGTCATTCTCTGCGAGGACAGACAGCAGGAGGTTTTTGCGCGTTATTTCCTAGAAAAGCGAGGTTTTAGAGGTCCATTTCGGCCTAAAATATGTCCGCCCGGTAGCCAATCTGGAGAACAGTATGTACGCACTGAGTATCCGAAGGAAGTGAAAGCTTATCGCCAGAATAAAAACCGGGTGGCGATTGGATTAGTTGTGTTAATTGATGCAGATACGGGTACGCTGGCAGCAAGACTTAATTGGTTAGCTAGTGTGCTTGATGAACATAAGCAGGAAAATAGGAAACCGAATGAAGCGATCGCGATTTTTGTTCCCAAGCGCAATATAGAGACTTGGATACACTATTTGCAGCGAGAAACTGTGAATGAAGAGGATGCTTATGCAAAATTTGAGAAAAATGAAGCTGCTTGCAAAACCGCTGTTGAGGATTTAGCCGATCGATGTTATTCTCAGAGCTTACCAGAAGATGCGCCGCCATCGCTTCAGGCAGCTTGTGGGGAATTACAGCGGTTGTTACCGCTGTTGCAGCCATGAGTTATGAAAAAATCTGCAACCTGTTATTACTGTCAAGCAAACTGACTAACAAACTTAAGACAGGTAAAAGTCTGAAATCCTTGTTAAAGCTGCAATGCGATCGGAAACTGCAGCAAAAAACCCGCTTTTTTTGCGATCGCCTCAAGTAAAGCTGTGTGTCAAAAACTGCAAAGCCCCGGAGGGTGGGGTTGACAAAAGCAGTAGAATATGCACTAAAAGTCAGGGTAAGCAAGTAAGACTGGCAGCAGAAAACAGGGGCGAAAAGGCCCAAAACAGGTAAAACAAAAGTCGATCGGGCAAAGTAAGTTGGCCGAGGACTAAAAATATGGTGATGGGTGAGATACAATTGACCTGTTCTGAGCCAAAAATTGTAAATATCACAAGTATCCTGTAGAAGTCTGAAGTTGAGAATCTCAGGGTTGTCGAGGAGCGGGAGCAAACAGAAAACTATGCCTCAAAAAGTAATCGCCAAACAGATGTCTTTGGAATCATCAGCGTCCGATCCGATCGCCGTGGTTGCGACCGTCGAAACAGTGCCAGCCGAAGCAGTGGCAGTAGAGTCCTACGCCGATAGGTTGATGGACGAACTGTTTGAAGGAGTCGATCGAGCATTCGACGGTAGCGGCGGACTGCCATCCGAGCCCGTGCAGCCAGAATTCGTGGCGCTCAAGTCGATCTCGGTACCTCAAATAGTTTTGTCGCAGTTGGCACCCCAGCCGCAGCCAGCCGAAAAAGATGTAGAAGCGATCGCCCGCCAAGTCGCCCTAGAAACAGCCAAAAAACAGCAGTCCAAACAATCATTCGACAGAATCCTGCTGGGAGCAGCATTTGGGTCGCTGCTGCTAGTCATGGGGTTGTGGCTCGCAAGCAGGTCGGGACTGGTGCGCTTGCCCGCCGCCCCTGCACCAGAGACGCCGACAGCAAGTGGCAAAACAGCACCAGACACCAAGTTTGTCGAATACGTGCAGCGCTCGCTAGAAGCGATCGAACAAAAAAAAGCACCCCAGGCTAACCCCCAACTTGCGGGAGTTCCGGGAGTTGCTACCCCAGGGACGCTGCCGAGCATTCCAATTTCCGGCGCGCCTCCGGCAACCGCAGGTCTTTCGACAGCAGTCAACCGCATTGCTAATGCCCTAGAACAAGCTGCCGCCCAGCCGGGAGCACCAGCACCCCAAGTCGTAGTCATCCCTCCCCCCGCTCAGGTGACTGTGGCTCCGGCTGCTCCGGTAGCTGCTGCTCCGGTAGCTGCTGCTCCGGCTGCTCCGGCTGCTCCTCAAACCGCCGCAGTTTCCCCATCGCCGGCGGCTCCAGCCTCCGGTCGCGCGATCGCCGCCGCGGGCTCTAGAACTCCCCTCGCCGCTTCCCCTTCGCCCTCGGAGTCTCCCGAGCCGAAGATTTTGGCTCGCGAAACCGAACCGGCACCAGCGCCCGCAGCCCCGGAAGCAGCGCCCGCCCCCCAGCAACCAGCACCAGCCCTCAGCAGCGCCCCGACTTCCGCGCACACGCTGGTAGGGATTTTGGAGTTGGGCGATCGATCGGCCGCTTTGTTTGAAGTAGACGGCGTAGCCCGCAGAATTTATGTTGGCGAAAGCATTGGCGCTAGCGGTTGGACTCTGGCAGAAATCAAAAATCAAGAAGCTGTTATCCGCAAGGGAGGAGATGTGCGATCGGTTTTTGTCGGCCAAAAGTTCTAATCAGTCATCAGTTATGAGTCATTAGTCATCACTCATTAGTTATGACTTAGGTCATCGGTAATCAGTAATGGGCAGCGATCGGGCTGTACCTCACGAGCAGTGAAAACAGTTATAATATAGGAACCGCCAAGACTTCTTAATTGTTGAAACCATTGCTCTTATTGCTTCTTCCTTCTATCCGTTAAATCGCTTCCCCATTCGTTACCGAACTTTCTTCTGCTATAACTAACAACTCAGGATCGATCGTCGATCGCCAGTGACTAAGAACCAATGACTAATAACTAATGACTAATAACTAATGACCCATGACTAATGACTCAGGACTTATAAAAAATGGGCTTATTTGATGATTTCAGCCGATTCCTAGAAACCCGATTAGAAGAATTTTTACGCAGCAATCCCCATCTGGAATTGCAGGCAATAGAAGAACAACTGAAGGAACAAGAAGAAGACACTCTGCGGCTGATTCTCGATATCCAAAAACAAGAGAAAAAACTGCAAGCAGAAATTCTCTCCGCCGCTCAAGAAATTCAGCGCTGGAACGATCGAGCCAACAAAGCTAAAGCTGCTCAAAGGCTCGATTTAGCTCAAGCCGCCCAAGAGCGGCAAGCAGCTTTGCTGCGTCAGGGAAATCAGCGCTGGGGTCAAATGCAAGGCTGCAAAGAACGGATTGAAAAAGCAAAAGAACTGTACCGCCAAATTCAAGTAAGGAGAAAAGAAGTCCGAGCAAAAGCAGCCGAAGCTGCAACTCGCACTACCGTTAAAACAGAGCCAAATTGGGATACAAAGGGTTGGAATCAGAGTTCAAATTACAACAGTTTTAATGCAGCAGATCCTTTAGAAGAAAAGTTTCAACGCTGGGAAGCAGACGAAGAACTCGATCGAATGAAGCGGAATATAGGCCGATAGTTACGAAAGCATCCGCATCCTTTAGGGACGAGTTTACCCAAAACTCGAATTCCCCGTGCACATATTCGTAAACCCTCATAACATAGAGGAATAGTCGCCTTCATGGCATCATAGAAACTTGTCCCTCACATAATTGAAATCGATGACCGCTCAAAACCCCTCCGTTTCGCCCGTCACTTGGCAAGAAGACCGAGTTCTGCTAATTGACCAAAACCGACTGCCGAAAGAATACGGTGTAGTCGAAATTAGCCGCTGCGAAGATATGGCTGAGGCGATTAAAACTATGATAGTCCGAGGTGCTCCGGCGATCGGGGTAGCAGCAGCTTACGGGATGTATTTGGGGGCGCGAGAAATCGACACGGGCGATCGTACCGAATTTCTCGCTAAATTAGAACAAGTTGGCGAGTTATTGCGTTCCACCCGTCCCACAGCAGTTAATTTGTTTTGGGCAATATCGCGAATGCTCAAAACAGCCGAGAAAACTAGCGGTTCTGTCGAACAAGTGCAAAAAACTTTGTTAGAAATGGCTAAAACCATTCAAGCCGAAGATTTGCAAACTTGTAAAGATATCGGCGACAAAGGTTTAGAAGTTCTGCCCGCTACACCCGAAAAATTGAACTTACTAACTCACTGCAATGCAGGTGCGTTGGCAACGGCAGGCTACGGTACTGCCTTAGGTGTATTTCGTTCTGCTTGGCGAGAAGGAAGACTCGGAAGAGTTTTTGCAGACGAAACTCGGCCCCGTCTCCAAGGTGCAAAACTGACCACTTGGGAATGCGTGCAAGAAGGAATTCCCGTCACATTAATAGCAGACAATATGGCCGCTCACTGTATGAAACTCGGCATGATTCACGCAGTAGTTGTCGGTGCAGACAGAATCGCTGCTAACGGCGACGCCGCCAATAAAATTGGCACTTACAGTTTAGCAATTGTTGCCAAAGCTCACAACGTTCCGTTTTTTGTCGCCGCTCCTCTGTCAACAATTGATTTTGAACTTTCCGACGGCAGTAAAATCCCCATTGAAGAACGCGATCCAGTGGAAATGTATCAAGTTGGAACTACGCGAATTTGTCCTGTGGGAGTAGAATTTTACAATCCCGCTTTTGACGTGACTCCGGCGGAATTAATATCGGGAATAATCACAGAACACGGCACGGTTGCTCCTGGGGCGTTGAAACAGTTTCAGGCAAAACAATTAGTTTAATTATATGTTTCTCAACTGCTCATTCCACATGGTTTCTGTGAAATTAAGCAGGATTTATAGCAGCAGCAACTGGCAGCTCAAAGTTGCGATCGCAGCTCTAACTCTGCCAGTTGTTTTCAGTACAGTCTCGCAAGCTCAAGTCTCACCAACGCTTAAAGCTAAGGAATCACAAGCGAAAAAATTTGTGGGTTCGATGAATAAAGCCCAGCAAGTTTACTATGCTGAAAAAGCAGGTTTTACAAGTTCTGTTTCCAATCTATTGGTTTATATGGGCCTCCAAATTAAACCTAACGCAGCCAACTACAGCTACTCGATCGGCATGGTGAAAAAAGGTGCTGTATTTAACTACGGAGTATCGAAGCAAGCTAATCTCAAAAGTTTTGTGGGGGGAGTCTTTTTGGTGGGAAACAAGACCCAAACAATCTTGTGTATAAATGCTGCTCCTGGCAAGACTAAACCAGCTAATCCAACTAATACCAAAGGGGTTTTAGCCTGCGGTGCTAATACAGCCCAAGTTACTCAATAAATTATGTCTAATTTACTGGGTAATTTAGCAGATAACTGGATAGTAAATGCTGATTTAGCTAAGCAATTGCTGGAACAAGAAGCTACTTTACTAGATGCTCGCGCACCCATTTTAAAGTGGTTTTGCCGTCTCCCACCAGCTATTCCCGTAAGTTGGCAGGAATTGTCGCGTTCCGACTTTCCCCACAAGGGAAAAATTATCGAAAATAACACAGTTTTAACTCAAAAACTGCAAGCAATTGGTATTTGTCAAGACAAACCTGTGATAGTGGTTGCCGATTCTGTGAAAGGGTGGGGCGAAGACGGAAGGATTGTTTGGATGCTGCGGACTTTGGGACACGAAAAAGCTGTTTTTGTCGATGGAGGATATCGAGCTTTAATCAAAGCTGGAATTTCTCAAGTAAAACCTGCAAACAATCCACCGAAAACAGGAGATTTTGTAATATCTCGCCGCTCGAATTGGGAAATTAAACAGGATGATTTAAAAGCTATTTTAGGAGATGCTAATTTAGCAGTTATTGACGCCAGAGAGCCGCGAGAATATGCAGGTAAAACGCCTTACGGAGAAAAGCGCGGCGGCCACATTCCCGGTGCGGTTCACCTCTATTACAAACAATTAATGAACAAACAGGGAAAACTGCTGGATCGCGGGGAAATTGTCGCTATTTTGCAGCAAAAAAGAGTTTCGCAGTCAACTCAAATTGTGAGTTATTGTACTGGGGGAATTCGCTCTGCATGGTTGACTTGTGTCTTGACAAATGTGGGATTTAATGCTAAGAATTATGCAGGTTCTATGTGGGAATGGTCGGCTTCGCCTGCCGATAGCTATCCTTTGTCAGTAATCCTTTCACGGGCGGGCTAGAAGCCCACCCCACAAGAAAATTTAATGTTTGTGGAACAGGCCGGAAAGCCTGTTCTTGAGAATGGTATCTGAACTCAGATTCAACCTATTAACTACAAACGATCGAGGTTGAGAATCTCAACCGACTTGTTCGATATACTGAGCGAGATCGTCGCGCAGGCGGCTGAGTTCGGCTTCGGTGGTGACGCGCACGCGATCGTCCCTAACCGTAATCAGCACTTTCGCAGCAAAAGGAGTTGGCCAGATATTCGGGTTGCAGAAAACTTCCAAAAAGACATCCCCTGCATAGCGATATTCCATCGGTTTTTGGGGAGAAGCTTTAGCGCCAGCGGTTTTGGCTGCTACAGCTTTCAAGCTTTCCATCAAAGCTGCAATTTCGCTTTGCAAATCCCGCGCGGCTTGCGGGGAAAAGCTAAAGGAGACAGAACCTTCGACTAAATTCAGTGTCAGCGGAGAAAGAGACATGGGCAATGAAATTTAACATACGATTGTTAATGATAAAAAATATAGTAACCCAAAAGAAGTACATTCCAGCTCAATTGGACTGCGAAACTGGTATTAATTAAAAATTGTCTCAAGAAGCTAGGCTAAATTAATGAATATAAATCTAGTCGCAAGCTTGATTCAGCAATAGTTTTAACCTTTTATGACTTGATAAGCTTTAAACTAGAAGTCAGAAAACTTGACGGCCGATAGAGGAGATTTTATGGTTGCCGATAACCGTTCCGAAGTCCGCAAGGTTTTAATAATTACTTTATTGCTAAATTTGCTGGTGATGGCAATTAAAGCAGCCGTGGGATGGCTGACTGGTTCCCTCAGTTTGCTGGCAGATGCTTTGCACAGCGTCACAGACAGCGCTAATAATATTTTAGGATTGGTAACTAATCATTATGCCAACCCACAGCCCGATCGCGATCATCCCTACGGGCACCAAAAATTTGATGCTCTCGGAGCTCTGGGAATTGCTGCTTTTCTGGGAATTGCCTGTTTTGAAATTCTCAGCGGTGCTGTCGAAAGGCTAATTAACGGGGGTAAAGTTGTCAAAATATCCCCAAATGAACTGTGGATTTTGCTGATTGTACTGGGAATTAATATTTTTGTCACTTTTTACGAGCGCAGAGTTGGCAAACGTCTCGGTAGCGCGATTTTGGTGGCTGACGCTAAGCACACGATGAGCGATGTTTGGGTGACAATTATGGTCATCGGCGGGTTGATTGGTGTTTGGCAAGGGCAGGTTTGGAATATACCTCAATTACAATCCCTGGATGTGTTTTTGTCTTTTCCTGTGGCTGTTTTGGTATTTAGCAGCGGTTGGAAGGTTTTAACAGAAAATCTGCCTTGGTTGGTGGATGAAATGGCGATCGCACCGGAAGTTATTCACGCGATCGCGATCGATGTACCGGGGGTTGTCAACTGTCACTCGATCGCCTCCCGTGGCGTTGTAGGGCGTCAAGTATTTATTGATATGCACATGATTGTGGATGCTGTCGATGTAGAAACTGCTCACCGGATTACAGAAGAAGTAGAAGCCCGTTTGGAACAACGTTTCAGCCCTGTACGCATCTTAATTCACGTTGAGCCGCCTGCTTACCATTCCGACCAAATTAGCTACGATTCTGAAAAATGAAGGCACAACCAGTGATTTTGACACGGATACACGGATTAATTGAAGAATCGGGAAAGTATTTTTACTTACCGCAATTCCTCCAATTTTTTAAATCCTATCAATCGGGTTAGAGCGATCGCACTTAATTGAGTGGCAGTTTTCCACAGGAAAAAGGGGTTTTTCCACAGAAAAGGGCAAGTTTTCCACAATAGATCGATCGGCTGTCGTCGATTTCTGTCTTTCTATTTGTATAAATTCCAAGTATTTTGAATTTCTGTAGCCATTTCCCCCCGCAAATGCCAAGGTAGCAAAATCTCCACTTGTGAACCGAGAGCTCGCAGCCATCTCAACGGGTAGTGCGGATGGAATTTTTACTTTATTTTATCTGGTGCTAGCCTATCTACTCTCGATCGTAGCGGAAATTCTCCTACTCTGTTTTAGCCGACGATTCTCTTAATTCAGAGAAAGATGAAGAAATGTTTCGATCGAGTTTGATTTAGGGGTGTGAGTGCGATGCGCCTGAGTTGGTGAAAAAGCGATAGCCTTCTCCTTAAATCAAAATTCAAGCCTCCAAAATCGATCGATGCAGCCATTTCACAACTGCATCAATGAGATTCGGATGGTTAGGAGAAATGCGTTTTACATTGTCGCAGTGCTAAGTATGATGTTGTGGGATGCTTCTAGATTTGTAGTGGATGGTTAACTGTGCCAAGCGCGATAAAATTCTGGATAACTCATATTTTGGGCGCAGTGCCACAGTATAGCATAGCAACTTTCGTAGCACTCTGGTTCTTCTTCTGGTAATTCATCATTAAAATGCTCTTTTATATTTGCTACCACCCTTGGAAATAAATCACTAGAAATCACCATCTTGAATCTCAAAACATCCATATCATCTAGCTCATAAATAGCTTGCTTTGATTTTAGAGCTTCAACCCATGCTTGAAGTGATTGTCTTATATTATTAGAACCTGAAATCAAACTTTCCTCTTCTCTAGCCAAAATCAATTGCTCGGCTCTATTATTGACTTTAATTGAGTTAATTCGCTTATTCATAAGATTTAAATTCATTTTTTCAAATGTCCAATCATATAACCTAAAAAAACGATGACGTTTACTACTTTGTAACAGGTGACGGTTTTGGCGTAACAAACAAGAAAATACTTCCCTTATTTCTAAGTCTTGAGGACGGGTTTCCCATAAACTTCTAGCGGCATACAAGCGATAACCTTCATCAGTGCCATTCAAAATAGAGTGTTTTAGAAAATCAACAGCTTCCCTATTACTAGGATCGATTTTTACTAAAGTTTGTGCAAGTTTTAACTTAACTTCTTCATTTTGATAAGCTTGTAATAAACAAACTAAAGTAGAAATAATATTAGAAGGAATTGAAAAATTTTCTAATTCTGAAAATTCTAAAATTACCTCTTCAACCAAGCTCTTATGCCTGAGTAAATCTAAGAGAGTGATTAACACGTGTGGATTGCCAGGGTCAATTTCCTCTAAACACTTAGCACCACTTATTCGTAAATGATCGTATAGAAAGGGAGAATCAGAAGAGTTTAGAATCAACTGATTTGGCCTGATACATTCGATCAAAGTTCTGATAATTTTTGGAATCAATATGCCAGATTCTGTTAATCCTGCACAAACTTCTTCAAACAGCATAACATCACCAAAATATCGATAATGATAAGCCTGGTTAATTAAAAAATTGACAGCCTTAATGTGATAAGGATTAATTCGGAGTATCATTCGAGCAGCAAGCACGCGAGTCACATCATCGTTATCATTTTTTAGTAGTTTAGTTAATCGATAGACTACTCTTATTGTATCGGTTTCTTGTAAGATTGCTCTAGCGGTTGCTTCAAGTATATCGAAACTTTCTAAACAGATTGAATCACAAAAACTCCACTCAAGCACTGTATCAATCATTTCATCAGCCAAGGAAAAGTATCGAAATTCAGAGAGACATGCGACGCCTATAAAATAGGCTTGAAAACTATAAAATTTCTCACATTTATCATCAAAATTAAGTAGATTTTTCAATAATTCTTCTTTGAGATTTGGCTGTATGCGGTCTTGTCCCAACCAAAGCAATATTACTTCTTTCCACTGCGGTTTAAAAATGCGATAAATACCTTCGTCTGGATTATGAGGAACATGATTCAGGAAATAGTGCCAATCATCGATCGCCAAGGAAGCAAAATATTCCTGGAATGTAGGATGAAAGAATGCGTAAACAGGTTCATCTGTTGCAGTTTCTCGATCTACTAAGTTCAGCCAACCGAGATCCCAGGCTAATTTAAACACCTTGTCGCCCATTTCTTGCTGAATTAAACTCAGCGGCAACCGAAATCTAGCATCCCTATCCAATCCTGCTATAGACAAACGACCGAGGGCTTGATGTAATTCTTCTCGCAAACCTGGTTGAGTCGCCCAATCAATAACCGTTTGGGATGGTTTCCACTCATAGAAATAGCGGACAAAGTGGTGATATAGTTCTGCTTTTGTTTCGGGCAATTCGGCTTGTTTATTCTTGTTGAATATTTGACAAATTAGAGATAAGCGAAGCGGATTTTTTACGAGGTTGCGGATGCATTTTTTTTGCGGTTGTTGCAGCTTTTTATGTAACTCCTGTCCCCGTTGAATATTTTTTGCTTCAGCAAACCACTGCTGAATAAAATCATCTACTTGCTCATGTTTAAACTCCTGAGTTTTGTAAGTATCAAAGCCTGTGAGGGGATTGTTGAGACGGGCATCCCAAACATTGGTTCGACAGGTCAATACAACCCGCACATTACCCAACCAATCAGTAAGCTGGTTTCTGATTTCCTCTAAGGACAAACAACTATTCGCCCCTACAGCCATTTCATCAACACCATCAAGTAACAGCCACACCCCACCGTGACGCAACCGTTTTTGTAGAGATGTTTTGTGAGACTTCTCTACATCAATATCAGGATAAACCAAAGCCATAGCTTCCGGTAACCATTCCTGAAGGAGATAGTCTTTCAGCATTTTTCCTTGCAAACTTGCCAGCGGAATGCAAATCGGCAAATCTTGATTATTTTCCTGAATGTGAGTGGCGATTTTATCTAACAGCGTTGTCTTTCCTGCTCCGGGTTCGCCGACGATAGCAATATGCTTATTTTTCCCAGTAGGGTTTTGTCCAATAACGTCAGTAATGAATTCATCATGCTCGTAAATTCGGCTAACGACTTCCGGTTCTAATTTATTTACCAATTCCATAGGCACATTCCCACTGCGACGTTGCTGCTGTTTTCGTTCGATTAAACCTAGCGGTACAAAAACATTGACTTCAAATCCCTGTTCAGTTGCCTTACGCCTAATTCGCTGTTCTTTTTGCTGCCGATCTAGCATGACTAAGCAAACTTCCCGCCAATCAATATTAGTTACGTCCATAGGTGTTTGTTTTTGTGTAGAAAGTCTTGATTTCGGAAGCCAATCTTCAATAAACTCAGCAGGTTGCAGTTCTAGAACCGTAGCAATTTTTTCTATGGCATCCCTTTGTACGTTTTTTGCCCAGTGCGGATTAAACAGCTTTCTAACCCGATCGTTACTATTGAGTCCTGCTGCTTCTGCAAGCGAGTCATAGGTATAACCCTTTTCTTGTCTCCTCGCATCCAAAATTGCTAACCCTTCTCTATTGGGCAAAAAACCTCTTTTTCTCTTGCTAGTTGCTGTCATTGGCTGCTGGAAGTCGTTGCGCTAGTCATCTTCTTTACTCTAGCAAACAGGAGGGATTATTCGAGAGTGCAGATAAGTGCAGTTAAGAATTTTGCTAACTGCACTTACTGTCTCTGGACTATACAAATTTATCTCGATAACCTTAAACTATCGAGTTCAACTTCAGATCGATGACTTGCACTTATAACTATTCAAGCGAGTTCAACTTCAACAGCGATGATGATTCGCGGCAAATCTTTCCCCGCTTCCAAAGCGGAGAAATCATCAACGAGTTAGAAACGATCGCTATCGATATTCTAGAGATGATTTTAGGCGATCGCTTCCGTTACTGTCCCCAAGTTCCCCTAGAAATCATCTGTTCCCGTCCAGAAACTTTCACCCGTCTTCCCATTGAACTTTGGAAATTTTGGGTGAGTTCCAGAGTCGATATCGCCTTGATGGAACGCGGCTATTGTGCTAGTCGCAAAGCCAAACTGGTGATAGAATGTCAATCTCATTGGCACGATCGCCCAGAGGTGCAGGTGCGCGATCGCAAAAAAGCCCGACTCCTTGCATCTGTTGGCGTTCCCTTAGTATACCTGCGACAAATTGATCTCGATCGACGCTTCTATCGTTTCTACACTCCCAATGGACAAAAAGAAGTCTTCTACAACTCAATTACCCAACAAGGACGGACTGAACTGGAAGCATTTTTGCAACACTATTCAACACAGTTGACAGTTGACAGTTGACTCTTAGACTATAATTTTTCTGTGTAAGTCCTGTAATTAACACAGGACTTACAGACGGCATCTATCCAAATCGAAAATCAATAATCGACAATGGTATTACTCCCACTCGATCGTTCCCGGCGGCTTAGAAGTAATATCGTAAACCACCCGGTTCACCCCCTTAACCTCATTCACAATCCGGTTCGAGATCAGTTCCAACAAATCGTAAGGAACCCGCGCCCAATCAGCCGTCATCCCGTCTTCACTCTTAATAAACCGCAGAACGATCGGGTAAGCATAAGTGCGCTGATCGCCCATCACCCCTACACTGCGAATCGGTAGCAAAACTGCAAAAGCTTGCCAAAGTTCGCCGTACAATCCGTGGCGGTTAATTTCTTGGCGAACAATGAAGTCAGCATCCCGCAAAATATTTAGTCTCTCTGCGGTAACTTCTCCTATAATCCGAATCGCCAATCCCGGGCCGGGGAAAGGCTGTCGGTTCACAATTTCTTCGGGAAGCCCGATCGACCTGCCGACTTTTCGCACTTCATCCTTAAACAGTTTTCGCAGCGGTTCGATCAGCTTAAATCGCAAATCTTTCGGCAAACCCCCCACGTTGTGGTGGCTTTTAATTTTAACAGCAACTCGCTCGCCGCTTTTCGGGTCTGCATTAGTGTCAGCAGACTCAATCACATCAGGATAAAGAGTACCTTGGGCGAGGTAGTCGAAGGGGCCCAGACGCTTCGATTCTTCTTCAAATACGTTGATAAATTCGTGACCGATCCGCTTGCGTTTTACTTCCGGATCGGTAATCCCTTCAAGTTGAGCTAAAAACCGTTCGCGAGCATTAACATATTCAACGTCAATGTGGAATTGCTCTTTAAATAATTTTACCAACCGTTCTGGTTCATACTTCCGCATAAACCCTTGGTCGATAAACATACAGGTAAGTTGGTCGCCGATCGCCTTGTGCAGCAAGAAAGCCAAAGTAGAAGAATCTACACCGCCCGATAGAGCCAGCAACACTCGTTTCTCTCCCACTTGCTCTCGAATTTCGCGAATCGATTGCTCTACAAAAGTAGCTGTCGTCCAAGTCGGTTCGCACTCGCAAATGTGGTAAACAAAATTGCGAATTAAAGCTATTCCCCCGATCGAGTGAACTACTTCTGGGTGGAACTGAACGCCGTACAAATTTTTCTCGTGGTGAGCAACAGCAGCAGACGGAGTATTGTCCGTGTGAGCGAGGATCTCAAAACCCGACGGCAGCTCGGAACAGGAGTCTCCGTGGCTCATCCACATCGTGCTGCCTTCTTCGACATTTGTCAGCAAATCCGTAGGATCGTCAATAAATAGCGATGCCTTGCCGTATTCGGCTAACTTAGCCCGCTCAACCGTTCCTCCGAGCTGCTTTACCATCAACTGCATCCCGTAACACACTCCCAACACCGGTATTCCCAAATTCCAAATTTCTGGGTCGCATTGGGGAGCTCTTTCATCGTATACAGAACTCGGGCCTCCTGACAGAATAATTCCTTTAGGATTGATAGCTTTTAACTGTTCTGCCGTAGTCCGGTAAGAAATAACTTCTGAATATACTTGAGTTTCGCGAATTCGACGAGCAATCAGTTCGGAATATTGCGAACCGAAGTCGAGAATCACGATGATCTGGCGCTCTATCTGCCCCAGAGAAGAGTTTGTTGGGACTGATTCAGTTTGTATTTGAGTAGTCACGGTTATTGCGTAGTTGCTAATTGCTGATTGGGCATAACGTAGCGGAGGTATTTGTCGCTGCTTCAGTACAAGACTGAGGAAGGCGAGCAAGCATTAGTCGCTAGGAATAAATCTTATTTATACTAGATTGCTGTCAGCGATGTTAGTCGATTAATAGAGTCGAGGGCAAGCATAGATTTACTTCGATCCTTACCCTAATTAATTGAACTATTGCGTCAAAAATTGCGTCCCGAAGCAACCTAGTATAATTAAGGTCTAGGGACAGAGAATTATTAATTGTTAAATATTATCCCTGACCGATGTTTTAAACATAATTCAGGGATATTCACACTAGATTAACAAATTTGGGTCAAAAATGTATCTCCTATGTCACTTTTAACAATAATTTTGCGATCGCGCCCGAACATCACCGATCCCACGGGGATGCGCAGATTAGTGTGAGTAAAAATGCAATCCGATGAGCGCAAGTCTATTTGTCGGGCGATGTCGCCGTAAATTCGATCGACCCAATTGCTCCCAGTTTGGGCGTCCAAACCCCGCAGTTGCCCGAGAGCCTCTTCGGCTGTCGCTGCGGCAAAAATTGCGGAACACGCATCCGCAGGCATCCCAGCTTTAGCACAGTAAGCTGTGAGAATTTCCCTGCGCCCGTCGGCGAGGTGGTGGTGAGTGTGAAAAATTCCCGCCGCCAATTTCATCAGTTTCCCGTGATAGCCAAACAGCAAAATCGATTGCACGCCCTGACATCCGGCTTCTACCAGCAGCGGGCCCAGCCAGTTAGCGGTTTTGACGAGCCTAGAGGGATTAATCCCCAGTTGTCGCGCCAAATCCAAGCCGTTTTCGCCGATGCAGAATACTAAAGTGTCAAACAGTTCGGCTTTTTGTTGCAGTTGTTCGCGGTAAACTTCCAACTGTCCCGGGGCGCTCAGGGGTTGAGAAATGCCAGTTGTACCCAGCAGCGAAAGTCCTTCTACCACGCCGAAAGCTTCGTTAGAAGTGCGGGCGGCTAGTTGGCGCCCTGACGGCAGAATTAGGGTGACAGTAATTTTTTCGGACGGTGCGAGTTCTCGGCTCAGATTCGATCGCACCAGCCGCATTGCGTAATCATAGATTGCCGCTCCTCCGCCTGCTTTGTGATGTCCAATTCCCTCGCCGCCAACAATCTGTATTTGTTCCCCCTCTTGCCCTCTCCCCAATTCCACCATTGCCCAAACGGGGGTATTCCGAGTCAGATCGAGATTGTCCCCCGGATCGGAGCGAGTCACGCCCAAAGCGGTACCAGTTTTGAGTACAGATGCCTGCTCGATCGGAATTTCTGCTGTTATTTGCGGTTCCAGTAAATTTACTGATACGCTATCTAGAGACTTAATACCATCACGCAAGCACCTCAAGGCTGCAAGTGCTGCCGCACAGGCAAATACTGGCAGTGTATACCCGGATAAAGGTTGAGTTTTTGTCACGATTAAAGTCAGAAATCCGTAAATTTGCCGGCGATCGACATCACGCCGTAGCAGTGATACCCCTCAAACATTTAAGCTTAATTTTAGGGTTTGCTATTATCAGCAGTTAGCGTAATTTTTGTCAAGTAATAATTTTGTCATAGCAGTTCCCGATCTCAGCCACACTTTTTTTGAGGTGCGATCGCCAACAACCCACTCCGAAGCCTTACGGGCACGTGCGGGGGATTTCCATAAACAACCCGGAATCTCGATCGGGAGTGCGTCCAGGACTGACGAACTTATTCCTCGAATTAGAGACAAATACTATAAGCAGGTTCAAAAAAAAGATGGTTATAGCTATCTTCCACAGACGTTGCACCCTTTTTCTTCCCATCTACCCCGTGCTGAGTACAGCTAGGGTGAGGGTCTCCCTGGGGGAAGAAATATGAATACCCCCACTACCCTCATCCAGTCAGTTGTTTCGGGTTCAACCGCTCAAATCGATCCCGAAACCACCGAATCCCACACAGTTGTTTTGCAACCCAAGGGCTGTCTCGGCGGCATCGCTGTGGTAGATTTCCAAATTAATTTGGAGCAAGCTTTGGAAAGGGCTGCCCTTGGAGTTGTCGTGGATATGCAGCAAGTGGATACTGTCGCCCCAGAGGGAATTGCCGCGCTCGCCCGAGGGCTGGAGTTAGCAGCTATACTCGGCAAGTCGATCGTCCTTCATTCTATAGATTTAGCTAGCCGTAAAGGTTTGAGAGCCGAGTGGAGGCGCTCGTGCGAAATTTGTTTTGGCCCTTGGGGCGACTTGTTAGATGGGGAATTTGAGCAATTTTTGGCAGGCGAAATGCTGCGATCGCTTCCTTGTTAAGCCCTCAAACCTACTTTTGTAGAATTAGCCAATTTATATCTCCCAAGCGGTTGATGTCCAGGCGATCGCTTGGCGTCTATATTGATAACAATTACCCGGAAGTGCCAGTCTAGCTTTCAACCTAACATCTTGAAGGCGCGGCTGGCTTTATCTTACCATGCTAACTCAGCAATTCCACCTATAAAGATTAACTTTTATCGGTCAAAACCTGTCTCCGAATACAAGCTCCTGATTTTAATCATCGTGGAGAAAAACAAACTTGTTGCCTGGATTTAAAGTCTCCTGATTTATAGTAGAAAGAAGAAGGCTTTAGCTATCGAGGAGAGAAGGAATAATATCGTTTCCGATGCGATCGGAATGATACCGAGGACACCGCGAGAGCAAGAGTGCCCCTACCCCGATTAATTGTAGGGAGACGGCATTGCCGTCTCGAAAGCTGTGGGTGATATTAATTCCGATGCTGCCGGAGTTGATATAAGCAATCGACCGCATGGGTTTGGGATATTAAGAAAGTCCTAAGCGTCTGGCGCAGTTGCTATATCAGTAAAGTAAGTCTTTTCCATGAAGGTTAGAAATCCGATTTCTAGGAAAAATACTGAGTTGAGCAACCATAAATAAGTAGATGAACGGGAAAATACATAAGTATGTCATTGCGAACAAAACTGAGCAATCGCTCTTGTTACGAGAGGTTTAGAGGCTGTTACACGGTCAATTTTATTGGTGTCTATCTACTTAGACGCAGAAACTCGGTTTCCAATCGAAGTCTAGGTAATTCCTAAGAAACTTCAGTCTTTCGCCATCTAAAATCTAAAATTTTATGACTATGGTTGAACCAGTCGCAGAGTTAAATCAACCTCTATCTTTCCAGACTCCAGAAATACTAGATAATAAAATATCTCAGCTCGTTCTACCTCCAAAAACAGCTCTCAAAATTTCTAAAAAAGACATTCGCTCGACTCTCAAAGCCTCAATTCTGGACGGCGTTTTTGCCAGTGTCTTCGAGTCGGCGACCGCCGGCGTGCTGCTGAGCAACTTCTTGCTGCAACTCGGTGCCAGCAGCGTGGAAATAGGTATATTCTCTGCTATTCCGATGGTGGTAAATCTCCTGCAACCATTAGGAGCCTACATTGCAGACCGCACAACCAGTCGCTACTGCTACAACCTAGGGATATTCGGCGTGTCTCGGCTGCTGTGGCTGGTGCTGGCAGTGGCAATTGTTTGGGGTTCCCAGCACGCAGACTCCCACCAACTGCTGCTGTGGACGCTGGCAACCGTCGTAGCAGCTAGCGTGTTAGGAGCTTTTGCCAGTGCTAACTGGTTTAGTTGGCTCGCCGCCGTGGTTCCTCACCGTTTGCGGGGACGCTATTTTGGCTTTCGCAACAGTGCTACGAGCTTGATTAGTTTGCTGGGAGTGCCGCTCATGGGATTGTCCGTGTCAACTTGGGGCGCAGATCCAATTTTGGGCTACGGTGTTGTTTTATTGGTGGGTTTTGTGGCGGGAATGATTAGTTTGGGGTGTCAATTCTTCATGGTTGATGTGAATCCGCAGGTATACAAAAAAGATGCACAGAGCGATCGACTTACAGAGAAAAAAGAAAAGCAAATAACAGATTTTGTGCCTTCTGTGTTCAAAAATTCTAATTTTTTAATGTTTATCCTTTACTTCAGTGTGTGGACATTTGCAGTTAATCTCTGCGCGCCTTTTTTTAATATCTACCTGCTCAAAGAATTAAGCTTGGATGTGAGTTTGGTAACGATTTACACCAGCTTGAGTTCCGGGGCAAATCTAATGCTGCTGATGTTTTGGGGCAAGTTGGCCGATCGCTTGGGAAATCGCCCCCTGCTAATTGCGGTGGGGCTGGTGGTGGCGGTAACGCCTTTGCTGTGGTTGGGTACGGGCAATTACCCGTTTGCGGTTTGGGTGTGGCTGCCGCTGCTGCACTTGCTGGGGGGAACGACTTTAGGGGCGATCGGCTTGTGTACTAACAATATTCAAATGGAGATCGCGTCGATCGAGCAACCCTCGACTTATTTTGCGATCGCCGCAGCAGTTTCGGGATTAGCTGGGGCTTTGGGAACTACTGCCGGCGGGTTTGTTGCCGAACTTCCCGGCATGAGTTTGGGAGCACTCTTTGCCCTCTCGGCTGCTGTGCGGTTGGTAGGCTTGCTGCCTTTGATTTTGGTGCGAGAACCCCGCAGCCAGTCGCTGCGGTCGATCGTCCCTACTTTTGGACGTTTCAAATTTAACCGGAGCTAGCAAATTTTCCCACAAATTTACCGATCGAGAAACCAGAAAAGCCCACAGATTGTTAAAAACTTCAAGCACATCGCAGAAAATCTGAGAGTAGCTGCAACAAATTTTAATCCAAAACATAGTCCAAACCTGCTATGTGTTCGGCCAATACGTCACCCTTATCTTGCAGCTAACTGACAAATCGATAAGATCTAGCTGTTTTAAAAGCTGACAAGGCAGAGCGTAAATCTGTTTAAAGGTTTGTTAGGAATGAGAATTAAATAACTTCCACTCTTGAAAGTGGGATGGGCGTCCCGCCCGTCTTTTTTGGACGGGCGGGACGCCCATCCCACAATAACAGTTAAAATTGTAAGTTATTTAATTCGCGATCCTTAGCTAGGGCGTCGGATCGATACTCCTCTTAGGAGAATCGATCATTTTCCCAGAACCAAACCTACTATTTCACGCTCTGAATTTTTTACGTTTTAGGTAAATCGAGGACTTTCCCAGAACCCAACCTACTATTTCACGCTCTGTTTTTTTCAGTTACGAAATATAAATAAAATTAACATTTTAATACAGCCAACTAGACTAGATGGTGTTTTGAGACTACTATCCTGAGAATCGAAAAAGCTAAAGATTGCCAGCAAAATATCGATTTCCAGCAATCAATGATCGGCGATCGCTGTCAGGCGATAGAAATACTGGAATTGACAATCTCAAGTAACCGATTACCAAAGACAGCTCGCTCTCAAATTTCAGATTCAAAGAGAGAATATAAAAATGACGAAACCAGGGAAACGTCTGATCGTTTGCTGTGATGGAACTTGGAACAAACTAGATACTACTTGCCCAACTAATGTGGTTAAGCTTGCCCAGGCCGTGAAACGGACAGCCAGTGACGGGGTTCCGCAGATCGTGTTTTATGACGAGGGAATTGGAGTAGACAGTAACAAGATTGTGGGCGGAGTCACTGGGCTGGGAATCGATAAAAATATACAAGATGCCTATCGTTTTCTTTCTTTCAACTACGATCGCGGTGACGAAATCTATCTATTCGGGTTCAGTCGCGGTGCTTACACAGTCAGGAGTCTAGCGGGGATGATCTATTGCTCCGGTCTCCTATCCCGCCGTAACATTACCATGGCATCAAAAGCTTACGAGCTTTACCGTAAGCCAAATATTAAACCACAGGCTCAGGAAGCAAAGGATTTCCGCAAAAATTACGGCAAAGATAACGGCGATCGCGTCCCGATTACCTTGCTTGGTTGTTTCGACACCGTTGGAGCCCTTGGTATTCCTGTTCTACCCGCCTTGAAGAAGTTTGAGCCACAGCTCAAAACAAAGTACAAATTCCACGACACCACTTTAAATAAGGATATTGAGAATGCGTTGCACGCCGTTGCGATCGACGAAATTCGCGAAATCTTTGATGTTACCCTGATGAAGAAAAATGAGGATGCCCCGAAGCAGAAGCTTCGTCAAGTTTGGTTTCCAGGCGAACATGGCTGTATCGGCGGTGGTACGGAAAAATACCGCGGGTTATCAGATACTGTCTTGAAGTGGATGTTGGATCAAATCAGTGACCTTGAATTGAAGCTTGAATTCGAGCCAGATGCCATTAAGGATATCCAGCCTAATTATAAGATTCCATTTCAAAACAATCCTGGGTTCTTCAAATTGGCAGGAATCAAGTTGCGCCAGGTGGGGGAGACCATTGAGGATCTTCATGAAAGTGCGATCGAGCGTTTTCAAAGCGCAGACCTCTCGTACCGCCCCGATAATCTAGTACCGCTTTTATTATCTAATAAACACTTAAAACCAATTGAAGAGGATAGAGAAGACTCGATCAAGATCCCGGAATTGAGCCGTGGCAATCAATCAAATCTACAAGAACCAAAACGAGAAACAATTATGCCTTCAAAAAGAGACACATCAAGAGACGGGCAGAAAAACAAAATCGAGACTTTGCTTTTAACTAACTTCAAGCCGCTTTGGAACTTGATTCAAAGCAACGAGGGGCTTAGCAAAAAAGTCAACAAAACTCTGATTAACAATGCCGTCTTAAAAATTCCAACTCGCCCCTATGCGTTTAGTACCATGTCTCCCTACACCTCTTGGGAGTCATTAAACGATCGCTCTTATTCGGGACTTCATCTACCGCCTACTGATTGGAAGCCATTAACGGATAAAAACTACGTAGGGGTTAATTTAAGCCCCACAGAGAATTTTGAAAAGAATCTCCCGCCTATTAAGGATTTGGAGGTCTTGTACCGCAAAAAAGAAGGGAAGACGAAATATTCTGCCAAATCCTCTCTTATGTTCCCCTATTTCGTGCAATGGTTTACCGACAGTTTCCTGCGAACCGATCGACTGGATCAGCGCCGAAATAGTTCCAACCACCACATAGATATGTGTAACGTCTATGGGTTGAACGCAAATATTACTCGCCTGCTGAGGTCTTATCAAGGAGGCAAGCTAAAAAGCCAAATTCTCAATGGCGAAGAATATCCTCCTTTTTACTATGATGAGAACGGACAGCCTAAGGAAGAATTCAAAGGAATTCCCCATCAAATAGTCGGTGAATACGACGAAAAAAAATCAGATAAGATACCCCCGGAAAAGAAACAAAAATTATTTGCAATGGGGATAGAGTTAGAGCGTGTCAATGTCCAAGTTGGCTATGTAATGCTCAACGTTCTTAGCTTAAGAGAACATAATCGCGTGTGCGACCTCTTGGCAAAGAATTATCCAACTTGGGATGATGAACGCCTTTTCCAAACCGCCAGAAATATCGTGATGGCGGAGTTTCTTAAAATTGTGCTTGAGGATTATATCAACCACCTTACTCCCTATCACTTCCAATTCTTCACCGATCCCCCAGCGTTTATTGATGAAAAATGGTATCGCAACAATTGGATGATGGTAGAATTTACTTTAGTTTATCGTTGGCATAGTATGCTGCCCGATAAGCTAATTCATAACGGGAAGGAAATGTCGGTGCCAGAGTCGATGTGGAATAATGATATGATCATTAACAAGGGTTTGGGAGCTATATTTGAAGAAAGTTGTTCCCAACCAGCAGCGCAATTGGGTTTATTCAATACGCCTGAGTTCCTAATTCCAACCGAGACAGCGAGCATTCGTGCAGGTCGTGCAGCCAAATTAAGAACATACAACGATTACCGCGAACTGTGTAAGTATCCACGGGTGACAGATTTCAATCAAATTAGTGGCGATGAAGATGTCCAAAAAGAATTGAAAAGATTGTACGGTCACGTAGACAACATTGAGTTGTATGTTGGACTCTACGCAGAAGATTTGCGGCCAAATTCAGCCTTACCTCCTTTAGTCGGACGACTGATAGGAATTGATGCCTTTTCTGAAGCTTTCACCAATCCTCTATTAGCCGAAAATGTCTTCAATCCAGAAACTTTTTCACCAGTAGGTTGGAAAGAGATTGAGAATACCAAGACCCTCTCTCAGGTGCTGAACCGTAATGTTCCTGGCGGTAAAGAGTACAAAGTTTCTTTTTATAATGAGGGTTGGAAACCATCTAAATGAGCTGACAGAACACGAGGATAGTGGGGTTACAAATTGTAAAGTGTACGCCTTTCTTTCCAATGTATAACTCCTGTTCAATAAGAGCCGACAGTCGCAGTGGTGAGTTGTTCGCGGTTTAGAGGATTACGCAATTAACCGCGAACAACTTACACCTGAGTTCCCTCGAAATTACGTGAAAAATCAGGTAAAATAGAAGGGGAAAAAGCCAACAATTATCGCCACAATCAGCTTTTGCAAGGTTATTTATGAGCAAGAATTTATTTACCGAATATCCCGAACAGGACGAACGCAAATACTACGATCTTTTGGTTGAGCAGGCCAAGCTTCGGATGGATAATCTTTACGGGGATAAGGAGCGGGCGCTGCGAGATACTCACGCCAAAACTCATGCGTGCGTTAAAGGAACTCTGGAAATTTTTGACTTTGATGAGGAAGCGATTAAACGGGAATTGGGCAAACGCGCTTCGTTAAGTTCTTCGCGACTCAATGCTATTTCCCTTAAGCAAGGTTTGCTAGCAAAACCCAAAGAATATCCTGTTTGGTTGCGATTTGCTAACGGGGCTACAAAAGTATACAATGATTACGCCAAAGATTCGCGCTCAATGTCAGTGAAAGTGATGGGGGTGGAAGGGGAACGACTGGCGCAAAGCCACGAGTCAAAAACTCAGGACATCATTGTTCACAATTCAGAGATATTTGTGAGCCAAACGATCAAAGACTACTACGGCTTTTTTTCTGCTCTGGTTGAATCACCAGAGACATTGAAAAAATGGCTAATACGACATCCCAGACACTTTCTAGCGGTCTCGACGCTTACGGGTAGCCGGACTCCGAAGAGTTTGCTAACAGCCAAATATTGGAGCGGTTCACCCTCTGCTTTGGGTCTCAATCCTGATTTCGATCCCTCTAAACCTGGTCTAGTTCCTGTCGAATATCCTGCTGTAATTAAGTATGGGTTTACTCCGGTTTCATGCAAACCGCCGCACGAGATAATTCCAGAACAATCTCGACCGGGAATTCCTAAAATTCCCTTTGTCGATCGCGCTAAAGCCTTGGGTTTAGATCCCAAACAACCAGACAATTATTACCGGGACGATCTAATTCAAGCCTTGGCGAAACCTGATGCCGAATACTGGTGGGAGTTTGGCATCCAGTTCCAAACCAGCCTAAAAATGCCGATCGACGATGGCATCAATGTCTGGAAAGAACAGGAATCACCCTTCTTGAAAGTAGGTCGTCTCACTGTCAAGCATCAGATTATTGATTATGAAAAACAATCTGATTTCAACGAAAACCTGAGATATTCTCCCTGGAACGGCTTAGCAGTTCATCGTCCAGTAGGTGCCATCAATCGGATACGCGGTGTGGTTTACCCCGTTGTAGCGAATTATCGCCTTCAAAAGCGAGGTCTTGTCCACCAAGAACCAACAGGAAAAGAAACATTTTAAGGGAATAATTTGGGGGTCGGACATCAATCATTTAATGGCATCAGCCAGGTGTCGTCCGAGCAAATGGCAACTCAAGGAAGTTAACAAGCGAAACCTTCAAAAAATCCCATCCCTTTTTAGGGGGTGGGAGTGTTGAAAATTATTAATTCTTAGTCCTCAGTCTTCAGTCGTCAGTTTTGTGTCAGTAGAAATTGATTAATCCCTGTAGGGACACGGCATTGCCGTGTCCCTACTTTATAAACCTCGAATACACGGCAATGCCGTGTCCCTACTTTATAAACCTGGAATACGCTGTAATAATTCCACCTTCAACCAACTGATGACTAATGACCAACGACTGATGATTAATAACTTAGGCTTGCCGTGAGTAGTATTCCACCACTAACAGTTCGTTAATCTGAAGAGCAATCCACTCGCGCTCGATAACGCCGTTAACTTTGCCAATCAGTTTTTGCTTGTCAAATTCCAAGTGATTGGGCAAGTGAGCCAAGCCTGGGTCTTTGAGATTCGTTTCAACCATTGTGCGCGATCGCTCTCTATTTTTCACCGCAATCACATCACCAGGCTTGCACTGATAGCTGGCAATATTGACTTCACGGTCATTGACAGTTATGTGACCGTGATTTACCAATTGTCTGGCGGACGGAATGGTTGGAGCCATTCCCATCCGAAACACAGTATTGTCCAAGCGCATTTCCAAAAATTGCAGTAACACTTGACCTGTGGAGCCCGTGACACGGCGGGCTTTGCGGACGTAACGGAGCAGTTGGCGTTCCGTCACACCGTAATTGAAACGGAGTTTTTGCTTTTCTTGCAAGCGAACAGCGTACTCAGAGAGCTTTTTGCGGTTTTGACCGTGCTGTCCGGGCGGATAATCTCGTCTGGGGGTTTTGCGGGTTAGACCCGGCAACTCTTTCAGACGACGGACGATTCTCAATCGGGGGCCTCGATATCGAGACATTTATTTTCCTCTCTAATATCTGTATGCAATTTTATGCAGACTCTATATTATATGTTTGTAACGGTCAAATTTCCAACAAAGATCGATAAAAAAACGATCGACCGCAGCGCGATCCATAATGTGCGGTAAATTCTGAAGGAAAAGCCGATCGATCGCCGCACTCAGCCAAAACAACTCACTACTCGATCTGCCATGCACAACCGCAATTTTTCCCGCACTTCTTCCCCAAAGCCAGCACCGACAGGCTCAAGCCCTACCGGGCGCTGGATTTTGGCTTTCGGAACGCAGCTAGCAGCACTCGGTTTGTTGGCAACAGCACTGCCAATCTCGCCAGCCTCAGCCATCACTATTAGAATCCCTCGCTCTAGGAATCCCTATCGCGTCTGCGCCCTGGAACTAATCGAAGCCGGAGTGGGGGCAGAGACAGCCGCCGCCGCTTGTGCGGACGCGCTCCACCCCCGCGACATATCTAAATGCGCTCTCCAAATCAACCGCAAAACCAATATTTCTGGTGTCGAAGCGCTCTCTAGCTGTCGGCGGGTGAGGCGTCCCAAGGAATTGGCTACTTGCGTAGTGAATATTAACGGCAAAAGTCGAACTCAACCTGCGGCTCCCCTGTTAGTGCTCGATGGATGCCGCCGCAGTTTATTGCCACAACAGTTTGCTGAATGCGTAGTCGGTTTGAGCGGCAGGCTCGACTTTCCCACTGACAGGTTAATCGCCACTTGTCTTGACCCGAGGGACAGCGTGAGCCAGTTGGACGGGCGTCCTGCACCTACTCCTCCTGTGGAGCTAATTTCACCGCCTTCGCTGCTCAATTAATCACTGTTAACAGTTGACTGTTCAGGGTTGACTGTTAACTGTTAACTGTTGACTGTTGACTGTTAACTGTTGACTGTTGACTGTTAACAATCTAAAATCTAAAATCTAAAATCTAAAATCGATTGACTGATGACTACATTTTTTATAATCAAATGTCAGAAATTTTTGCTCAAATTACAGTCGAAGAATTAGGTCGCCAATTAGCAGAAACCAATGCTGAGAAATTGCAGCTTGTAGACGTGCGGGAACCTTACGAAATTGAACTCGCGGCGCTGCCGGGATTTGCAGCTTTTCCGCTGAGCGAGTTTGCCGAATGGTCTGGTAAAATTGACGATCTACTCGATCGCGACACGGAAACCCTAGTTTTGTGCCATCACGGAGTGCGATCGGCTCAAATGTGCCACTGGTTAGCCGCTCAAGGATTTACTAACGTTAAAAATATCGTTGGCGGTATCGATGCTTACTCAATGGTGGTCGATCGAACTATCCCACGTTATTAACACCAAATCCAGTTTTCAACTATCCTGTACTCTACAGTCTGCCTCTGCCGATTTTGTATGTGTGATCGCGTTGCTGAGAGACTTACAGTCGCCCTCGATGCAATTAACAGGGGCAAATCTAAAATTTAAAAGCGTACTGAGAGTAGACCGATCGCGCCCCTGCTTTTTCGAGTAGTAAAGAGCCTCATCAGCCGCCAGTACCAGCGTGGCCACATCATTTTCCGGCCCCGGAATGACACTAGCAATTCCCAAACTAATCGTTAGCACAGAATTAGGCAAACAGTCAACTATCGAAGGTTTAAAAACAATATTCAAAGCTTTCACTTGCGCTCTAATTTTTTCAGCAACAACCAGAGCAGCCGACCCATCAGTTTCAGGTAAAATCACAGCAAACTCCTCGCCCCCGTAGCGAGCAGCTATCTCAGCAGGACGCTTGAGCGATCGGCTAATTGCCTGAGCTACCAATCGCAAACAATCATCTCCCTGTTGATGTCCGTAGGTGTCATTGTAAATTTTGAAATAATCAATATCGCACAAAATTAAAGATATAGGAGAACCCCTGCGATCCATGTGCTTCCATTCAGATCGCAGACAACTGTCGAAGTACCGTCTATTGCCAATTTGAGTAAGTTCATCCACATTCACCAAAGCTTGTAGCCTTTCATTTTCTTGCTGCAACTCCTCAAAACCAACCACCGATAAATTTTCCTCGCACAACTTTTGCCATTTAAAATACAAGCGATATAATTTACAAGACACGCGACATTTATCTCCCTCTAATTTTACCAGTCCCATACTGTCTAACTGATATGCGATTAAAGGTTCTAGACGAATGCTATTTTTAGCAGCAACAACTTTTTGGAGGGCGGAGGCCAGTTTTGGCTGCTGTTGGAGGAAGAACGAGTGATTTCGCAGGTGGTCGCTATAAATTCCGGTTTGAGTAGGAGCCGCTTTTAACAGTTGCTCTAACTCTACTTGCCCCCGATCCTTACCTCCATCATTTACCCACCCAGGCAGGCGATTTTGTACCGAATTGGCCAGGTGATAGAGGGCTAAATGCACTAAATAAGGATGTCCCCCTACCATGTTCATTAATTGCCCGACGGGATAGCTGTCGCTCCATTCCAGTCCGTGTCGCCTCGCCAACTCTTGCACTTGTTCAGGAGTAAACTCTGACAGTTTAATTGGCAGCCCTACATTGAATGGAGATTGATTGATACTCAAAGAAATATTGATTCTTATCGAGTGAATTACTGCAATACGGAGTTTTTTCCAAGTGTCAAGGTGTCGAGATTGTTCGTGCCAAGAACGCAGTAGCGGGAGGAATTCTTGAGCAATATGGGGGCGTTCAAATACTCGATTTACTTCATTGAGTACCAATAGAATAGGACTATCAATTTGTTCGAGCAAATAGTTTTCAAAATAAATAGTGCAGCTTACCTTGCTGCCCATATCTTCATCCCAAAAATCATCGAGATGTGGTTCTAGTTTGAGTTGCCTCGCAGCATTGACACAAAGCCAGCGCAAAAATTTATCTAAACTAGCAAAAATTGCTTCATCGGCCTGCTGAAAATCTACCATGACAGTGGGGTATCCCCGCACTGTCGCCCCGTGAATTATCCGCAGCATCAGAGAACTTTTACCCATTTTTTTGGGAGCTTTAATGCGAACGAGGCCTCCGGGTTTGCTAATTTCTGCACAGGCGAGGGCTTCGGCCCCCGAGCGATCGATATAAAATGGAGAGTCAAGCGGTATTGGGCCGCCCGGGAATTCTAGGTCGGCAACTGTTTGGATTAAGTTTGGTGATTTTTGGACTCCTGCCATAGTCGTTCCGCAAGGCGATACCCTGACTGTATCTTACCTTTGTCAGGTTAGAAGGTAGACGGGCGGTGTCCGAGATCGATCGACAATCCTACAAAATCTAAGTTTTTAGGGACTTCCCGGAACTGACTTTGCTATAGTAGTGTCACTTTACCCAATCTCAAAACCTGCTTCAACACGGCTCTGCAGACCGACAAAAATTCGACGGTAGCCCAGACGCGATGTTCTTGGCTACCGGAAAAATAACTCGTCGGTCGTCGATGTCGCGCAGGAAGAGCCCCTATCTAAGGAGAAATAATCATTGTCACGCCGCTACCTGTTTACCTCTGAATCGGTCACTGAAGGCCATCCCGATAAAATCTGCGATCAAATTTCAGATACGATTTTAGATGCCTTGCTGACTGAAGACCCTAAAAGCCGCGTCGCAGCCGAAGTTGTCGTCAACACCGGCTTGATGCTGCTGACGGGCGAAATTACCACTAAAGCTCAGGTAAATTACATAGAATTAGCGCGGAAAAAAATAGCCGATATTGGCTACATCCACGCTGACAACGGCTTTTCTGCCAATAGCTGCTCGGTGTTGGTGGCTCTTGATTCTCAGTCTCCCGATATCGCTCAAGGGGTGAATACAGCCCACGAAAGCCGGGAACAATCGAGTGAAGAGGAATTAGACGCCATTGGAGCCGGCGACCAAGGCTTGATGTTCGGCTTTGCTTGCAACGAAACGCCGGAAATGATGCCTCTGCCGATCAGTTTAGCGCACCGGATTTGCCGTCAACTGGCAGCAGTCCGCAAAACCGGTCAGTTATCTTACCTGCGTCCCGACGGCAAAAGCCAAGTTACAGTAGTCTATGAGGACGGCAAACCTGTTGGCATAGATACGATTTTAATTTCTACGCAGCACACAGAAACGATCGGCGATATCACAGAAACGGCCGCAGTTCAAGCCAAGATCAAACAAGACCTTTGGGCTGCTGTCGTCCAACCCGTGTTTGCCGATATTAGCGTGAAGCCGGATGCAGAAACTCGCTTTCTTGTCAACCCCACCGGCAAATTTGTCGTCGGCGGGCCTCAAGGAGATTCGGGTTTGACTGGCCGCAAAATTATTGTGGATACCTACGGCGGCTATTCCCGTCACGGCGGCGGCGCTTTTTCTGGGAAAGACCCCACCAAGGTAGACCGCAGCGCGGCTTATGCTTGTCGCTACGTTGCTAAAAATATCGTGGCGGCTGGTTTGGCCCAAAAGTGCGAAGTGCAGTTGAGTTATGCGATCGGCGTTGCGCGGCCTGTTAGCATGATGATCGAAACTTTTGGCACTGGGAAAGTTGATGACGATCGCCTTTTGGAAGTTGTGAAGGAGCATTTTGAACTGCGTCCTGCGGGCATCATTCAGGCATTTAACTTGCAGAATTTGCCTGCTGAAAGAGGCGGTCGTTTCTATCAAGATGTGGCGGCTTACGGTCACTTCGGGCGCACTGATTTAGACTTGCCTTGGGAGCAAACCGATAAGGCCGAACTCTTGAAAGAAGCTTTGAGCCAGCAGTTGTCTGCTGTCGCTGGATAGTACAATTTTGGGGTGCGCAGCGCGCACCTTATCCATAAATAATATCGGGTGCTACGAATCAAGGTAGGGTGCGCAATGCGCACCTTATCCATCATAAATAATATCGGGTGTTCTTCGGCGCATCTTATCCATACATAATATCGGGTGCTACAAATTAATAACGTAGCGGGCGCAGTGCCCACCTTACAACAAAAAAAGAATAAATGCGATTTTTCACACCTTTTCAATCAGCAATTCGCAGTTTTGCCTCTTCGATCCAACAGCGGTTGGTGGCTGGATTTTCGGCACCAAATTCAGCAGCGCTGCCAAGTTCGTTTCCGGCTGACAAGGCTGCTGGAATTCGCGGCATTTGGATACCCAACACTGACTGCAAAGTTCTCACATCAAAAGAGCTAATTGCTGAAGCCATGGACTTTCTCGCCGATACGGGATTTAATACAGTTTTTCCTGTAGTTTGGAGCAAGGGTTTTACGGCTTATCCTTCTCAAATTATGCGCGAACAATTTGGGGCCGAAATTGACTCGCGCTATCAAGGTCGCGACCCCTTAGCAGAAATATGCGTTGAGGCAAAAAGAGTTGGTTTAAAAGTGATTCCTTGTTTTGAATACGGATTTGTGAGTTCTTACAATAGCAACGGCGGTCATTTGCTGGCGAAAAAACCTGAGTGGGCAGCCCGTGATTCCAGCGGCAATTTACTTAAGAAAAATAACTTTGACTGGATGAATTCTCTTGACCCCGAAGTGCAAGACTTTCTGCTGGGATTGCTGCTGGAAGTTGCTAAGAATTATCCGGTAAACGGCGTTCAAGGAGACGATCGCATTGCGTTTCCGGTAGAAGGCGGTTACGACGAAAAAACGGTTAAACGCTATCGAGAAGAGTGCGGTAAAGCAGCACCGTCGGATTGCAAAGAGCAACATTGGTTGCAGTGGCGTGCTGATATTATTACTGAGTTTGTGGCTCGTTTACACCGAGAAGTGAAAGCTATTAATCCTGATTTGTTGCTATCGATGTCGCCGAGTCCTTATGACTGGGGACTGGTGGAATATTTGCAAGATTCTAAAGCTTGGGTTGACAAAAATTTGGTAGATCTGCTTCACCCGCAGTTTTATCGCCGCGATTTTAACGCTTACAAACAATTGGTAGATAAAATGATTGAGAGACAGCTTAGCGGGCAGCAAGTAAAGTCCGTTTCGCCCGGGATTTTGTTGACGAATCGAGGCAGCAAATATAGCATAACTCCCGAGCTGTTGTTGCAAGTAATTGCTTACAATCGCTCTCGCGGCATTCAAGGAGAAGTGATGTTTTTTTACGAAGGTTTGCGAGATAACGGTAACGCTTTGGCTGAGGTTTTGAAAAAAGGGCCCTACGCTCGTTGAGAGATTGTCCCGAAATCAAGCTGTTTCCGGTTGGCAGCAGTCAACCGAGCCGATCGCTATTTCCAACCAACTTGCTATAAAATAAGATGTTGCACCATTCTCAATAAGCTTTGATTAACAGGCTTTCCGGCCTGTTCCACAAAGGGGGAATTTGCTTGTGGAACAGGCCGGAAAGCCTGTTGCTGACAATGGTGCAAGATGTGAGTATAAAATGATATAGCAGAGCTAGGCTATCTCAAAACCCAGCGATGCCAATCAGCAAGCGCTACTAATTGTCAAGCTGATTGCCCAAACAAACCCGATAATTAATAATTGGGGAGTTGCAAAAATAGTGGAATGAGACATATTTTAGAAGTGGTGCAAACTTTTTTGAGAAGTAGCGTTTTGTAGACGCCATATTTTTTTAAGACAGTTTAAAAGAGCCATCTCAAGCGCTCGCCAAAATATTAGGATAAATCAGTGAACTCAGCAGCAACACTCATCCAACAGCTACCCGAGCTCAGCGATGCTCAATTCCATCAAAAATATTTGAAACAAAAACAAGGGATGCGCACCTTGGCGACAATATTGCCGCAAGTAGAACAGCAAAGTCTGGCTTTGCGGGCAGTAAAATTAGCTCTAAAAGTAAATTTAAAACTCGGGTCGAAGCTAGCAGGAACGGTAAAGCCAGAATTTCAAACAGCCACCATAAAATTAATCGAAAAAATCCCAACTTCGCCGCTGCTCAAAATTCAACTGCTGGCCCTAACAAGTTCCGATCGCGCAATTCCGATGCTGGTGGCCGCATTAAACCACAAAGACAGCGCAGTGCGCCTTCATGGGATTCGGGCGATCGGGAAAATCGGCTCCGAGGCGGCAGTAATTGAATTAGCCCGATCGCTCGAATCCCAAGATTCCCAGATGCAAGCTTGGGCAGCTTGGGCTTTAGGAGAAATTGACTCCAAACCAGCCGCCGCAGCACTGCTGAAAGCCCTCAAACACCCAGAGTCCAAGGTGCGCGCCCGGGCTGTTTGGGCCTTGGGCAAAATTAACCCGAAAACAGCCGTCCCCGCGCTGCTGAAAGCCCTCAACCACCCCGACTCCGAGGTGCGCTGGCGGGCTGCGGTCAACTGCGGGAAAATCGGCGTCTCTGAGGTAGTTCCCGGGCTGCTGAATGCCCTCAGAGACGAAAATCACATCGTCCGCGCTAGGGCCGCGGCGGCTTTGGGGAAAATCGGCGATTGTGAGGCAGTACCCGGCTTAATAGAATTGCTTCACGACGATCCAGACTCCTATGCAGTTTCTTTGAGGGCCGCCGAGGCCTTGGGACAAATCGGCACGGAAACGGCTGTGGCCGGGCTGGTACAAGCCCTCAACCATGACGACTCAGACGTGCGCGGCAGTGCAGTTTCTGCCTTGGGGGAAATCAGCAGCGAGGTGGCTGCGGCGGCGGTAATGCGATCGCTCTCGGATCGGGACATTTTCGTGCGCGGCAGGGCTGCGGTTGCCCTCGGAAACATCAATACCGAGGGAGATGCTAAATTGCAAAAAATGGTGGTCGCGGGACTGGCGATCGCGATTGGGGACAGCGAATCTTATGTCCGGTGGAGAGTTGCTGCTGCTTTGGGGCAAATTCCGACAGAGGAAGCTGTAGCAAGTTTGGTGCAGATGCTGGGGGACGAAACCTCTGGAGTGCGCCAAAATGCTGTTAAATCCCTCGGTCAAATGGGGTCAACGGCGGCTATTTTGGCTCTGGAAACAGCTTTAAACCGAGAATTTGCTGACGTTCGCGCCCTGGCTGCCCAATACTTGGCGGATGTCAGGAGTGAGGCAGAAACAGTTGATTTTGAACCCTCAGTTGCCGCAGATTTCTCGGGTGAAAAACTGCCGAAAATCCTGATTGCTTCGCAAGCAGAAGCCAGCGAATACATTGTAGAGCGCGCTGTGGGGCGCGATATCGAATACCTGATCTCGATCGGCAGTCCGGGTGTGCCCGAACCCAAAACTTTTCATCAAATCCGGAACCGAATGTGCTTGGAATTTAACGACCTCGACACCCCCGTTGACGACCCCGATCAAATCTTGCCTACCCTTGAGGATGTACTGAAAATTATTGACTTCGCCCTCAAAATGTCGCCGCAGCGAGGCAGTTTGCTGATCTGCTGCCAAAGTGGGATCAGCCGTTCAACGGCCACAGCTTTGACTGTGTGTGCTGCGCTGTTGGGTCGCGGCAAAGAACGGGAAGCTTGGGCCGTTGTGCTCGCCGCCAGACCCCAAGCCAAGCCGAATCGCTGGATGGTACACTTGGCGGATGAAGCTTTGGGTAGAGACGGTAAGCTAGCACTCGCGATCGAATTGACCGCTGCCACTCCAGAACTCGCAATCGCCAACAGTTGACTGGCAGAAACCGGGTTTCTTTTCGTAAACCCTACAGTTATACTCAATAAACGACACTTGACCTCGGACTTGTCTGTGCGGGGCAACGATGCCAAAAGTCGATCGCCAGGGTGCAAAAGTTCGATCGGCTGCTGCATTTGTGACATTCTGTGCTACAAAGTCGTCGGATGCTGAACAAAAACCGTCAAGCAATCGTCGCATTGCTGGCAGCAAAACTCCAAAGCTGAGGAATCGGGTGCATTGTCAACAGACAATATCAGCTTGGGGGAACTCACAGGCAAAACGCATCAGACAGAATTTTCTGGCTGTAACGTTCCACGCGGGGATAATTCACTGCCGGGATTAATTTTTATCTATTTTGCCTGCTGCAGACTTTTACGAGTCGAAAAAGTAATTTGGCAACAGCCATCAACAGCCTAATTATCTATTAGACATCAACTGAATTTAAGTTTCTCCTCGGACTCGACAAGAGTTTTAGATACTTTTTCGCCGATGTCTACTAGAAAATAGACAAGCTTTTCCGTTTGGAGAATTTAAGAGCGTGGTAAATTTTAACAGAATACAGCGGTTGCATATGTCAAAAATTAACTTGCTCAAAAAAACAGGGGACGAAGCAAGTCTATCGGTAGCCGTTTGCGAAGGCAAAGGCGAAGTAAATTCCGACTTAGAACCATTTAATCAGCAGGAAAAACCTGTAGGAACGCCAAAGGTTAACCCAAACAATAGCAATGTAGGTAAACTGATGCCGCTCTTTATTTCGGGACAAGTGGCTTCTCTAGAAACCGCAATTCCAAAAACATCCAGCCAGGATTTTGTACAAAAATCATCCTTAAAAATCAGCCAAAGTTGGCCATCTAAAATTGGCAGTTTGCCTATCCATCAAAAAATTGGTGGCGGGTATTTGCTGGCAATAGGAATCGGCTTTATTGGCTCCCTGAGTGGACTGATAATCGCCGACTACTACCAAGGACAAGGAGTAAACCAACTCAATGATGCTCACCTGCAAGCCCAATTGCTGGGCAATTTTAAAGATGCAGCCCTGGCGGCGCAATTGCAAGGAGCACAGCTAGATTCTTTTGTAGACAATTCAGCCCAACTACAACTGCAAAAAGAGCAGTTGGTCGCGAGTGTTACTAAGGCAAAAAACCTGCGGTTGCGCATAGAAAAGTTTGCCTACAGCCAACCCGCTTGGCTGGCAGCAAAGCCGGAAGTTCTCAAAAGTTTACTGCAAGATTGCACGGAAGATTTAGAATCCTACGCCGATACTCTCAAGTCAACTTTGCAGCAAATCCAGCAATCGCAACTGTCGCCTCTGGAGATAGAGTCGGCCCGAAAATTGTTGGCTACAGAAAGCGGAGAAGGTGTCAAACAGCTCAACAAAAGCCTTGAGGAATTGAGCAAAATCCTGGATATTGCCCAGCAGCAAGAGGGGCAAGGGGGTGAAGTGATGGAAGACGCCCAAGGAATGGAAAAAGCCATAATTATAATTAGTATGCTGCTGTCGGTAGTGGTGGCGGGAATTGTGGCTTGTCGCACCAGTCAGGCGATCGCCAAACCTGTGATCAGCGTCACTCAGGTGGCCCAACAAGTAGCCGCCGAGTCTAATTTTGACTTGCGAGCCCCCGTCACGGCACAAGGCGAAATGGGCTCTCTGGCTGTCTCTCTCAATCACTTAATCGAGCGAGTTTCGGAACATACAAAAGAATTGAAACAAGCTAAGGAAGCTGCCGTCACCGCTAACACTGCTAAAAGCCAGTTTTTAGCAAATATGAGCCACGAATTGCGGACGCCTTTAAATGCAATTATCGGCTACAGTCAACTACTTTCAGAAGATGCCCAAGATGCGGGATTTGATGAGTTTGTACCCGACTTGCACAAGATTCAGAAGGCGGGTACGCACCTGCTATCTTTGATTAACGATATCCTCGATTTGTCAAAAATTGAAGCCGGGGGGATGAAACTCGAAATCGATGAATTTGACATCGAATCCCTGGTTGACAATGTTACGTGTGCTGCGAAACCTTCCATAGAAAAGAATGGAAATGTTTTAGAAATAGAGTGCGATCGAACTGCCGGTATCATGCACGCAGATTTCAAAAAAGTGCGGCAGGTTTTGATGCACCTGCTGAGTAATGCTGCTAAGTTCACCAAAAACGGGAGGGTGAAACTGACTGTCAGGCGCATTGAAGGAAGCGGCAAATTGAATGCAGCAGGGCGATCGGCGATTGACAATTCAATGCCTGCCGATGAAACTCCTTCTGCGGCGATCGCTTGTCCCTTGCTGAATGTTCAAGAGTCGGATTGGATTTGTTTATCTGTTAAGGATACCGGAATAGGAATGTCGGAAGAACAACAGCACAAATTGTTTGAAGCTTTTGTGCAAGCTGACTGTTCAACAACGCGACCTTACGACGGTGCGGGATTGGGGCTGACACTCAGCCGCTACTACTGTCACATGATGGGCGGCGAGATTTTGGTAGAAAGCGAGGAGGGGAAAGGGTCTATTTTTACTGTGCGGATACCTGCGGGAAATGGATGATGTGATGTTTGGGCGAGAGATTTAGGGGGTAGGCAGGGGGGCGAAAATTTATGTTTCAAACCTCTGGTTTTGTGTCCAAATGCTTTACTCTTGTCAGTGGGGGCGATCGTTCCGGGCGCGATATTTTATTTTTTTGCAAGGTCTATTTGATATTTTTTCGGCTGCGTTTTGTTACACATTTTTAATATATTATTGCACTATTTACATGGTTCGTATATAATTATTATATATTGACATTTTGCAAATTTGTTAAAAGAAAAAACGTTTATTTAAGGATGTGGATTGAGCCATGATTGACTGTCTCAATGCTGCTCGCTACTTCATTATCAGAGCTTATGAGGATGGTATAGAAGCTGAAATGACCAATATGAAGGTTCAAAAGCTTTTATATTATGCTCAGAGCTTACATTTGGCGCTGTACAATGAGCCATTATTTACAGAAGAAATCCAAGCATGGCGCTATGGGCCTGTTTGTCCTCCTGCTTATAGATTCTACTGTGATTTTGAGGCTCAACAATTACCAATTCCTCCGAAAGAATCCTTGTCGGATTTTCCGTCTGAGAAGAAAGAACTTTTAGAAGAAATTTGGGAATACTTCGGTGGCTACCATGCTTATCGACTCAGCGATATGACTCACGGAGAATTTCCTTGGAAGAAAGCTCGTAAAGGTCTACCACCTCAAGCAAGTTCAACGGAGCCAATTCAGCTTAATGATATGAAGGAATTAGGCTATCAAAAGCTCGATCGCATAGAACGCGATCGCCCTGCATATGAACTAGCGATGTCTCAAATTGTAAACGATGCGTTGGCTTCGGAATCCTTAAATAGTATTGGCAAAGGAGAAGTGCATGACTGGCTCAACTCCCTTCTCGATTGAAGCATCCGATAATTTCAAGCGTTCTTTCAAGAAACTTGCAAAAGTTCACAGAGATAGCTTTGTTGCGGTGATTGGAAAAACTTTGGAAGATTTGATAGACGACCAATACCCCAACAACTCTCGTAATGAACCTCTACCCGGAAAAAGTCAGTTACCGGAAGACTGGACCTTTCATAAATTGGAAATCAGGTTTGCAAAAGGGGCTTCGGGGCAAATTAGACTGATGTACTTGGTTAACGCTACTACTTGCACAATTAGACTGGTTTGGATTTACAGTCATGAGCAGTTTGCCAAACGTCCTGCTGATGACGATCTAAAGAGTGTGCTCAGAGAAATTCTAGATTTTTAAGTCTAAATCCTAACCTAAAATTTGCGGTTACTTAGGCAGCGTATCACCACCGCTCCGATCGCTTTTATTGATTTCTCATGTCGCGATCGCAACCAGCTTTTGTATAATAACAGAATCTTACCTGTCATCAAACGGCTTGAAGCACAATGAATAACTTGTTAACTCGTATTACCCAAACACGCGGTCAGTACGGTGGTCGCCCTTGCATTCGAGGCATGAAAATTCGGGTCAGCGATATTTTAGAAATGTTGGCTGAAAGTATTCCCAAAATTAAGCTAATTCTATTACTCCCCACAATTCGGGATTTTTGCTAAAATAAACTCAACCCAATTGGTCGGACAAACTATGATCGCAGCACCTCCCGGATGGAAGCCCCGCCGCATTCCAGAAAAATACAGAAAACCACAAATTTCTCCTGAAGAAAAAGCCAAACAAAAAGCTGAAAGCCAAGTGCGGTGGCAGCGCTGTCGCCAGATTTTTGAACGAGTCCGCGACGAACTCATTGCTACTCATTACAATTGGTACATTGCGATCGATCCTGATAGTGGCGAGTATTTTATTGAGAAAGATCAACTCGTTGCTTTTGAGAAGCTTCGGACAAATCTCCCCCAAAAACTAATGGTTGTTCGCCGCTTGAATAAAACCGGAGTTTGCGGCAGTATCTTATGATTCAAGGCAGGTTTGATGAGGAGAAAAATCAGCTATTTTTTGAAATAGGTTTGGTAGCCGATGATGGGGAAGTCATGTTTGTTGATGCGCTGCTAGATACGGGATTTACAGATTGGTTGGCGATGAACAGCCAAGATTTAGATTTTAATTGGGTGCTTGTAGATGATGAATATCCCATGAAGACTGCACGGGGAGAAGGTGATTTTAATGTTTACATTGGCACCGTGCAAATGGACGGTCAAGAATTTAATGTTCCTGCGGTATAACAATCCTAAATGAGTCGTAAAATTTTTACCCCACCCCAACCCTCCCCTTACCAAGGGGAGGGAGTAAGAAATTCACAAATGATTTAGGATTGCTATAGCAGGAGATGAGATACCAGAAATTCTCATCGGGATAGAATGGCTGAAAACTAAACGATTAGTAGTAGATTTGGCAGCAGGAATCCTGACTTTGGAGTAAAGAGGATCTCATGTATCTCGTTCCCAGGCTCTGCCTTCGGTTTTTTCTATTTTAGCTATTACAATTAAAAAGTATTTAGCAGCAACTGAAATGATTGATTTCTGAGTTTCGCGCGCTTAGTCCGAGAAACCGGGTTTCTACGAGAATTTACGCCTCCCCATGAGATTTTACAAAGAAACCCGGTTTCTGAGTTCCGCGCGATCGCCCATCAAATCCGATTATTTTCCCACACCAGCCGGCTGCTGACGGTTTCGCACTTCCAGAAAAATCAACAAAGCATTAACATCAGCCGGATTCACCCCGCCAATTCTCGCCGCTTGACCAATAGTCAGCGGTTTCACCTTAGCCAACTTTTCCCGCGACTCTTTCGAGAGAGTTGTAATTGCCATGTAATCCAAATCCGCAGGCAATTGTCGGCGTTCGTGTTTGGCAATGTCATCAATTTGATTTTGCTGTCTTTGCAAATAGCCGGAATATTTGATGTCAATTTCGGCACCATCTTTCTCAGCCAACTTCAGACTAGAATTGCCTAAATTGTAGCGTTCCAAATCCACATAATGAAAACCGGGACGGCGCAACAAATCAGCGAGAGTAATCGAACCTTTAATCGCTTGTTGAGTGTCTGCAAAAATTGCCTTGCCAACTTCCTCGTGCTCTTTCACCCGCGTCGAGTACAAGCGTTCTTTCTCTGCCACAATATTAGCTTGTTTGCGATCGAATAACTCCCACCGCCGATCGTCAATCAAACCAATTTCCCGTCCCAGCGGAGTCAAGCGTTGGTCAGCATTGTCCGATCGCAATAATAGCCGGTATTCCGATCGCGAAGTCAACATCCGGTAAGGTTCCCGCAAATCCTTCGTACACAAATCATCAATCAAAGTCCCGATATAACTTTGCTCGCGCGGAAACACAATCATCTCCTGATTTTTCGCAAACCGGGCCGCATTAATCCCCGCCACAATCCCCTGTGCAGCCGCCTCCTCATATCCGGTCGTACCGTTCACCTGTCCCGCGCAAAACAGCCCTTCAATCTTCTTCGTCATCAGCGTCGGAAAACACTGAGTTGCCGGCAAATAATCGTACTCCACAGCATAAGCAGGGCGCATCATCTCGCACTTTTCCAAACCAGGAAGAGTTCGCAGCATTTGCAATTGCAAATTTTCCGGTAAACCCGTCGAAAATCCTTGAATGTAAAGTTCAGGAATATCCCTACCTTCCGGTTCAATAAAAATCTGGTGACTTTCTTTATCTGCAAACCGCACAATCTTATCTTCAATACTCGGACAATAGCGCGGCCCCTTCGCATCAACCCAGCCGCCGTAGACTGGAGAAAGGTGCAAATTGTCTCTAATTAACTGGTGAGTTTCAGGCGTAGTCCGAGTCAAATAACAAGGCATTTGTTCGCGTTCCACCCAAACTTCTGGATCGAAGCTAAACCAGCGAACCTCTGGATCTCCCGGTTGGGGTTCCAGGTTAGTATAATCGAGAGTACGTTTGTCAACTCTTGCCGGAGTTCCAGTCTTCAACCTGCCAGTTTCAAAGCCCAAACGGTTGAGAGTTTCCGTCAAACCAACGGCGGCAAATTCTCCTGCACGTCCGGCGGGCATTGACTTGTTTCCAACCCAAATTGTGCCGCCTAAAAAAGTTCCTGTGGTCAGAATTACTGCTTTGCATTCAAAGGCGACGCCGAAGTATGTTTCGACTCCAATAACTTCTTCGTTTTTGCCCAAAACTAAGTCTGTTACCATCGCTTCTCGGATGGTCAAATTCTCTTGGTTTTCAACAATATTATTCATCACAGCGGCGTATTCCCGCTTGTCCGTTTGTGCTCGCAGCGCCCAAACTGCGGGGCCTCTCGAAGCGTTGAGGACGCGCTTTTGTAAATAGGTGCGATCGGCCATTTTGCCAATTTCCCCGCCTAACGCATCCACTTCGTTAGTAAGTTGAGTTTTAGCGGGGCCGCCGACAGCGGGATTGCAAGGTTGCCACGCAATTTTGTCGAGGTTGAGGGTGAGGAGAAGGGTGCGACAGCCGAGGCGAGAAGTGGCGAGGGCGGCTTCGCAGCCGGAGTGTCCGCCACCAACTACGATGATGTCGAAACTGTCTTGGAATTGTACTGGTGTTTGTGCGGTCATGGTCTGCGTTTGAGCGGCAAGGACTCGTACTTTATGTTAGCAGTAATGTCGATCGTTTTGAGATTGAGTTTTTGGCAAAAATATTGAGCGGTGATTTTTAACCGCAGATGAACGCAGATGAACGCGGATGGATGTCTGGTGTAATCTGAAGTTGGTTGGTTGATTATGATAAAATTCGGGCAGATTAACCGAGATTAATATTATGCGATCGACTGCCAGACCAAAAGGGCAAAGTTACCACAACCTTATTAGTGCCGCAAGGCTGTTTTGAATGTTTAGAACTTCCTGGCTCAAGCGAGCCTTGCGTTAAGAGTATTCTTTCTCGAAATGCTAGGAATTGAACTCTAATTTAAAAATCCAAGTTTATATCTTTTGCCGATTAGTCCGACAAAAACTTATTTAACAATTCTGTAGATTTATCCCCAACAGCTAGAAGATTGCCTACTACTTCCTAGAGCTCCCTTGGCGACAACAGCGCTGACGCGCCGCCTCGCGTAACGCACCTCGAAGCGGTTCAATAATTCGGTAATCTTGCAGTTTTGCGTTATGTTAAACAAAAAAATCTCAACAAGCGCACACAACAAATGAAATATTTTTTCTTATCCGACGGCTGGAAAGTTGGGCGCGTCTGGGGCGTAGGCGGCGAGTGGACTCACGCCGCCTGGAGGCGTCAGCCGGACATCCAACAGCTCAACCTCTGCCTCTGGGATCAAAAAGAAAAAATGTGGCTCTACCGCGTAGAAGACGCTGTACTGATGGTAGAAGTCAAACCCACAGCCCCCGCAGATCCGAACGATCCTGCCAAAAACATCGGCAACGTCGTGCTGACCAGACTCATAGATGCCGAGCAAGTCCTCGAACGCCTCGGGACGATCGCCGCCCGCTGCGAAATGGGCAACCCGCAACTAATATAATGCCCAACATATTGCAATCGGTTCTAACACTCGATACACTTCTTTAAATAACTTTCATTTTTATGCTTCCACCTTTAAAGGTAGAGGGCATTCGGCAAAAGGCAGAATTTAAAGCCCGCAGGTAACTGCTAGGGATTCAGAATCTGATTTTTCCGTCAAAATAGACATCATCACTTACACCTTGGAGAACCGCAGTCAATGGGACTACCCTGGTATCGCGTACACACAGTCGTCTTAAATGACCCAGGCCGATTGATTTCTGTACACTTAATGCACACCGCCCTCGTGGCAGGTTGGGCCGGCTCAATGGCCCTTTATGAACTAGCAGTTTTTGACCCCACAGACCCTGTTCTGAACCCGATGTGGCGTCAAGGGATGTTCGTGCTCCCCTTCATGACCCGCTTGGGAGTAACGGGTTCTTGGGGCGGTTGGAGCATCACCGGCGAAGGTAACGTCGATCCGGGCTTCTGGTCTTTTGAAGGCGTCGCTGTCGCTCACATCATCCTCTCGGGCCTGCTGTTCTTAGCAGCAGTCTGGCACTGGGTATTTTGGGACTTAGAACTTTTCAGAGACCCCCGCACCGGTGAACCAGCCCTCGACTTGCCAAAAATGTTTGGCATTCACCTGTTCCTCTCCGGCTTGCTTTGCTTCGGCTTCGGCGCATTTCACCTTTCGGGACTTTTCGGCCCGGGAATGTGGGTGTCCGACCCCTACGGCCTGACCGGTCACGTCCAGCCAGTGGCACCTGCTTGGGGCCCTGAAGGCTTCGATCCGTTCAATCCGGGCGGCATCGTGGCTCACCACATTGCAGCGGGCGTAGTCGGCGTAATTGCCGGTTTGTTCCACTTGACAGTGCGGCCGCCGGAACGTCTTTACAAAGCCCTGCGGATGGGGAATATCGAAACTGTACTTTCTAGCAGTATCGCTGCCGTGTTCTTCGCAGCCTTTGTGGTTGCGGGTACGATGTGGTACGGTTCTGCTGCAACTCCGATCGAACTTTTTGGCCCGACTCGCTATCAGTGGGACGGAAACTATTTCCAACAAGAAATCGATCGCAGAGCTCAAGCTAGCTTGGCCTCCGGCGCTAGCTTCCAAGAAGCTTACGAGCAAATTCCCGAAAAATTGGCTTTCTACGACTACGTGGGCAACTCTCCAGCTAAAGGCGGTTTGTTCCGCGCCGGCGCGATGGTTAACGGCGACGGTATTGCTAAAAGCTGGCTGGGCCATCCAGTATTTACTGACAGCGAAGGTCGGGTATTGTCGGTTCGCCGCCTTCCCAACTTCTTTGAAACTTTCCCAGTGATTTTGACGGACAAAGATGGGGTCGTTCGCGCTGACATCCCCTTCCGCCGCGCTGAATCAAAATACAGCTTTGAACAAAGCGGAGTTACCGTCAGCTTCTACGGCGGCGAACTTGACGGTCAAACCTTTAATAATCCTCTAGATGTTAAGAAGTTTGCTCGCGCCGCCCAAAAAGGTGAAGTATTTGAATTCGATCGCGAAACCTTGAATTCTGACGGGGTTTTCCGCACTTCGACTCGCGGTTGGTTCACTTTCGGACACGCTTGCTTTGCTTTGCTGTTCTTCTTCGGCCATATCTGGCACGGTTCTCGGACTATTTTCCGCGACGTGTTTGCTGGAGTTGAGTCCGACATGGAAGAACAAGTCGAGTGGGGCCTGTTCCAAAAGGTGGGCGACTTAACGACAAGAAGAGAAGAATCTCTCTAGATTTCTCCAGCCTCTGGGTAGCGGGGAACTTCCCCGGTACACAAAAACCCGGTTTCTTGAAGAAACCGGGTTTTTTTAGTTAATAATAAAACCAGCAATTAAGATAAAATAATACGGCAAGGGAAGATAGGGAAAATTTAACATGGAAAGTGTTGCTTACATTTTGATTCTGGCTTTAGCCATAGGCGTACTATTTTTTGCGATCGCCTTTCGGGAACCTCCCCGGATTGGCAAATAATTAGCTACACGCCAGCAGCAAGTCCACAATATCCTGAACCGGACTGCCGTCAGCCCGCATCATAGCGATCCTCTTCGAGGGCTGCGCTAACGAATTTGGTGCGGGACTATTCCACCGGTTGTGTGCTAAGTAATTTTTCTAGTCCAGCCATTCATCTAACCCCGCGCGGTTAGATGAATGGCAATTTGGTGGCAACGCCTGTTAAAATCAGCAATCATGCGCTGTTCCTCCTGCCAACACACCAATAGCCGCGTTCTAGAATCGCGTTCAGCCGAATCAGGTCAAAGCATCCGTCGGCGGCGCGAGTGTTTGAGCTGTCAGCACCGCTTCACAACTTACGAACGCATAGAATTTGTGCCGATTACGGTGATCAAGCGAGACGGCAAGCGGGAATCTTTTGACAGGTCAAAATTAGTCAGGGGATTGGTTCGGGCCTGCGAAAAAACCGGTTTGTCTTCCGGGCATCTCGAAACCCTGGCAGAAGAAATCGAGGCCCAACTCCAGGGTCGATCGCTCCGAGAACTCGCCAGTTCAGAAATTGGGGAACTGGTACTGTTGCACCTGCGGCCGCTCAGCGAAGTGGCTTATGTCCGTTTTGCCTCGGTATACCGCCAATTTCGAGGCATCCGAGACTTTGTAGATACCCTAAATCACCTTCAGAATCCCCTCAACGAAGCTGAAGATCCACAAACTCGGCCAGATTTTGAAGCAGCTTTGCCGGATTCGGATGCAGTCGATCGAGAAAGCCCCGCATCCTGCGCCAGTCCCAGCTAAGCTCGCTTAAATTAATTTATAGAAATATTCTGGGAGATTGAAAACCGTGTCGCGAGGAAGGCCGGGAGGAATAGCGACTCAAGAGACTCTCATTCGAGCGAGTGTTCTTTTTTCTCAGTAAGAGTGCTGGGTGTGATATGATCGTCATCGGTCTAAAATAGAGTATAACTAGACAACGTAAAAACTTAACTGGATTAGTTGAGTGCGTAGTCACACCTAACGGTGTTGCAGTTTAGGAAAGCTCGCATTTGAACAAAACCTAACTAAAGATCGGTGACTAATTAAATACGGTAGGGCATACCGAAATTTACGCTTCTGGAGAAACCGACCTCTACTTAGACTGGAGTAATCCTGTCGCCAGCAAGTCGGCTCGTTGAATGAAGAATCTCAGTTTATTTATACCTGAGAGTGTCAAAATAGTCTACTTGACTCGGAATGTTAAGATGCAACGTTTTAACACAGAGTATGGAGTAACAGTAATGGCAAGCGCTGGTGTGCAGTTGCACCCGGCAAAAGTTAGCAAAAACTGACTTTAGTAAAAGATTTTGAAAAAAGTTAACCGCTTTTTCACCAAAATCTCTAATATCTGCCGGCACAAACGAAAAACATGAAGGAGAGAAATCCTAGGAAACTATTCGCATGGTCAATCTCAAAACCACAGTCAAAGACATCGGCTTTACTCACGAAGATTTTGCAGCCCTACTTGATAAATATGACTATCACTTTAGCCCGGGCGATGTAGTAGCGGGTACAGTTTTTAGTATAGAACCCAGGGGCGCTCTGATTGATATCGGTGCTAAAACAGCAGCGTACATTCCCATTCAGGAAATGTCCATCAATCGAGTGGAAAGCCCTGAAGAGGTATTGCAATCAAACGAAACCAGAGAATTTTTCATCCTCACCGATGAAAATGAAGACGGACAATTAACCTTGTCCATCCGGCGTATCGAGTATATGCGGGCGTGGGAAAGAGTGCGACAACTGCAAGCAGAAGATGCCACAGTACGATCGCAAGTATTTGCCACCAACCGCGGCGGCGCACTCGTGAGAATAGAAGGGTTGCGAGGCTTTATTCCCGGTTCTCACATCAGTACCCGCAAACCGAAGGAAGAATTAGTCGCCGAAGAATTACCATTAAAATTCTTAGAGGTAGACGAAGACCGCAACCGCCTAGTGTTGAGTCACCGTCGCGCCTTAGTTGAGCGCAAGATGAACCGCCTCGAAGTTGGGGAAGTGGTCATCGGTACAGTACGCGGTATCAAGCCTTACGGTGCCTTTATCGACATCGGCGGCGTCAGCGGCTTGCTGCACATCTCGGAAATTTCGCACGATCACATCGATACGCCTCACAGCGTTTTCAATGTCAACGACGAAGTGAAAGTGATGATCATTGACTTGGATGCTGAGAGGGGCCGGATTTCTCTCTCCACCAAGCAATTGGAACCGGAACCGGGCGCGATGGTCAAAAATCGCGAATTGGTCTACGAAAAAGCTGAAGAAATGGCAGCTAAGTTCCGCGAGAAAATGCTCGCTCAAAAGCAAGCTAAAGCAGGCATAGACATTCCTGTAGACTCGATCGATGCTGATGATGAACTCTCCGACGAAATACTCGAAGACGTACCCTCAGCAATGGAAGAGGATCTGCCAGAAGTAGCACCGGAAGTAGCACCCGAAGCAGCACCCGAAGCAGCACCCGAAGCAGCACCCGAAGCAGTATTAGATGTAGAGGAAGAAATCCCTCCTGCGACGGTAGAATAACATCGCAGTCACTGTGATTCTAAGAGGGGAAATCCCCTCTTTTTTTGTCTTTAAAGTGCCAATCACCAATCATCAATTACCAATTATATCGTTTCCGGTTGCACGAACGACCTGATATAGAGGACACCGCGCAGTGCCCTTGGACTACCGCAATTAATTGTAGGGAAAGGGCACTGCCGTTTCCTGGCGGTGGGTAATATTAATTCCGATGCGCCCGGATTTGATATTACAGCAGATTGCTAGTTTATTTAGTAGTAAACCTCAGATCGATCGATTCCCTACGATGGCTGACCGGAAAAGCGCTGTATCCATTACTAATTACCAATTCCCAATAATTTAAAATCTTCCTGTAGACAGATGCAGCGATCGCTCTTTGAATTAATACAAGTTGCAGCTCGCTCTGCCTAAATAAACCTAGCCTTTATGCTGCTAATTTGTTAAGATTTACAAACATCAGGGACATCGGCACAGGTGCAGACTCATCAGAATTCTCAGGCAAGAACAAACTAGACGAGCAAATTACACACAATAATACTTAGAAATTTCTTGCCATGAGGCTCAAAGGCAAGCGGATCGTGAACATCGAACTATTAAAAGAAAAATTAGAACAGCTTAAAAAACGTCCTAATTCTAGCAAAGGAACGATCGACCAAATCGAAAACTGGTTAATCGGTTCCCACATTTTGCAGAGATTGCGGATTAACCCTTACTACGTCGCAGGCGATACAGTCAAGAATGTTAAAAAAATTACTTCGGAATTTCTGCACGGAGTAAAAGCCGGCACCTTTGACTTGCACTGGGATATTCACTGCCCGCACTGCAACATGATAGCAGACGAATTCAAGGATTTGGCAGACACATCAGAAATGTCTTTTTGCCCGATGTGCGATCGCGAGTTTAAAATTGATTTGCTCGATCGCGTCGAAGTTACTTTTTCCCTGAATAAAGAAATCGAAGACCCGCAACTGCGGCCCGTCTGCGCTCCCCCTCCCGTACTCCAGAACAAACTGCAACTGGTAACGCCTTTATACTGCACCGAATCGGAGATTGTTACCTTAGAAAACGGTCGATATCGCTACTGCTGTCCCCTCACTTTAGCTAAAGGGATTTTAAAGGTTGAAGGCGAAAAAACAGAAGACATACAAGAAATTAAACTCAAGCAGTTAGCAGGTCCAGATTTTGACAAACAAGAGCTGGCCGTGCGTCCGGGAAAAGTTAAGATAGAATTAACTAATACCGATCATAATTTGTCCGGGTTGATTTTGCATTCTGATGAATTGCCCGATGAACTGACATTAGAACAACTGCCCCTGCGGCTGTCAGGAATGCAACTGCTTCATCACCCGGATTACAAGCGTTTGTTCGGCGATCGAGTAATATCCGAAAGAGAGCGAGTCAAGATTCGGGCGATTACTATTATGTTTACCGATATTACCGGTTCTACCAGAATGTACGAAACGCTGGGAGATACCAAAGCTTACAATATTGTGCGCGACCATTTTGAAATTTTCTTTGAGTCGATCGAGAAATTTGGCGGTAAAGTTATTAAAACCATCGGCGATGCCGTCATGGCTTCCTTTATCAGCAACGAACAAGCAATTATGACAGCCACAGCATCGGTGGCTAGTTTCAGGAAGTACAACTCAACTCGCCCGCAAGCAGAGTGGATTCAAGTCAGAATTGGCATTCACCGAGGTACGGCTTTGCTGGTAAATCTCAATAATTCGATCGACTATTTTGGTTCCACAGTCAACAAAGCCGCCCGGATTCAAAATCTTTCTAAAAGTGACGAAGTTTCGTTTTCCGAAGATGTTTACAGCGACCAAGCATTTTTGACAGCATTAAAAGCTGCTGGAGTGTCCGAAATTCACAAACGAGTTGAAGATTTAAAGGGAATACAAGGCGCACAAGTCACTTATACTGCTAGAATTAATACGGAATCAGTAATCGCACTTTCTGCTACACAGGTCGCTGGCAATAACTAAGTAGGTAAGCAGATATACTACTTAGTTATTGCCAGCCTCTCGTTGCGATCGTCCCGACAGCAGATAGAGTTCTTCGATCGCGCTCAGATAATGACCTCAACAGTGTAGTTGATCCTGAAGCGACTGCCGTTATGATGGCAACCTAAGCTCTGATAAAAATAGTCTGAATTAATGACCCGCACGCTTACCAGATATGTGGGCGGCTAAATAACTGAAGTCGAGGACTTCTCATCATGACTTCTCCTCAATTCTCTCCAGAAAATACACTCGAATCGATCGCACCACCCGCCCTCGACATCGAACAATCAGCAAAAACCGATGCCCCCTTTCCCATTGTTGGGATTGCGGCCTCAGCAGGAGGGTTGGAAGCATTCACGCAGTTACTGAGCCATTTACCGATAGATACGGGTATGGCGTTTGTGCTGATTCAGCATTTAGCCCCCGATCACAAAAGTCTGCTGAGCGAGATTCTCGCGAGAACGACGCAAATGCCTGTTAATGAGGTAAAAGACGGCATAGCTGTAGAGCCGAATCAAGTCTACATTATTCCGCCCAATACCAAGATGGTGCTATCTAAAGGCGTGCTGCAACTATCACCCCGCGAGAAGATTTATGGCAAATATATGCCGGGAGATGCGTTTTTTACCTCATTGGCGATCGATCGCGGACACAAAGCAATCGCCGTAGTTTTATCCGGGGGAGACGGAGACGGTTCACTCGGACTCAACGCCATCAAAGCAGCCGGAGGCATGACGTTTGCTCAATGTCAAGACACGGCAAAATTCGATAGTATGCCGATTACCGCTGTTGCCACAGGCAATGTCGATTTCGTTCTGCCACCGGAAAAAATTGCCGAGGAATTGGCAAACTATAGTCGCAATCCCCTTCTCACGGGCTCGCTTCACCTGAGAAAAGTTGAGGAATCGCCCGAAGAGGGAGATGCCCTGGCAAGTATTTTTGCCCTGCTAAAATCGGCCACAGGCGTAGATTTCAGCCACTACAAACCCACGACGATCGCTCGACGCATCCAGCGACGGATGGTGCTGTACAAGCTGGAAAGCTTGGATGATTACGCCCAACATCTTCGACACAATTCGGCTGAAGTCACAGCCCTGTATGAAGAAATCTTGATCCACGTTACCAGTTTCTTCCGTGACCCCGAAACCTTTGACAAGTTAAAAGACCTGGTTTTCCCCACGATTACCAAAAATAAATCGGCCGAAACTCCGATTCGGGTTTGGGTGGCCGGATGTTCGACAGGTGAAGAAGTTTATTCGATCGCCATTTGCTTGTTGGAGTTTTTGGGCGATCGGGCCATCCAGCCGCCGATCCAGATTTTTGCCACGGACATTGGCGAACAGGCGATCTGCAAAGCGAGGTCTGGCGTCTACTCAGAAAACCAGATGGTAGATGTTTCACCCGATCGACGTACTCGCTTCTTTATTGCCCAAGACGAAGGTAGCTATAGAATCAGCAAGGCAGTCCGCGAACTGTGTGTATTTGCCCGACAAGACTTAGGTAGCGACCCGCCTTTTTCCAATCTCGATTTAGTTAGCTGTCGCAATGTGCTGATCTACTTGGGAGAGTCATTGCAAAAAAAAGTGATGCCCATTTTTCATTACAGTCTTAACCCAAATGGCTTTCTCTTGTTAGGCACTTCTGAGAGTACGGGCAAATTCTCATACTTGTTTACTTCAGTGGATAAAAAATCTAAAATTTATGCCAAAAAGTTGACTGCAACTCGTCCCACTTTTTCGTTTACGCCGAGTTCCTATCCGGTAGCTAAAGCACGCGAACGGCAGGGAGTGAAGGAAAATTTGACAAATAGCTTTGATTTACAGCGAGAAACAGACCAACTGATTTTGAATCGCTATGCCCTAGCAGGTGTGGTTGTCAACGAGCTCATGAATATCCTGCAAGTGCGGGGAGACATCAATCCTTACTTGAGACTGGCCTTCGGAACGCCCGACTTAAACTTGCTGACAATGGCAAGGGAAGGCTTGCTGGTTGAGCTTCGCACCGCGATTTATCAGGCACAAACGCAGAACGTGACCGTTAGGAAAGAAGGGGTATCGGTTGTTGAATCGAGCGGACGATCGAGTATCGTCAATTTTGAGGTGATTCCGTTCCAGCCGCAGGCGGTCGAAGGACGCTACTTTTTGGTGGTATTTGAAGAGGCTTCACCCCCGGTGCTTAACTTCACCATCCTCCCTTCTGAAAGCTTCGAGCAAGCTGATTTAGTGCGAGAAATTGAGCTGCTGAGGCAGGCACTTGCAACCGCTTACCAAGACAAAACTGCGGTTCAAGTGCAACTGCAAGCGGTGATCCAAGATCACGAAAATCTCAACCAAGATATCAAAATTGCCAACGAAGAAATCCTATCGAGCAACGAGGAGTTGCAAAGCACCAACGAGGAACTAGAAACGGCAAAAGAAGAAATTCAAGCGACTAACGAGGAACTCACCACCACTAACGATGAACTTCGCAGTCGAAATATTGAACAAAGCCTGGTCAATAACGATCTGACAAATTTGCTTTCCAGTATCAATATCCCTATCTTAATGCTGACCAACGATTTACAGATTCGACGCTTTACGCCAACGGCACAGCAAATTTTTAGTCTGATTCCCACAGATGTGGGACGACCCTTTAGCGACATCCGATCGACTCTGAACGTTCCCGACTTGGAACAGATGATGTTGGAGGTGATTGATACTCTCCAAACGAAAGAACAAGAAGTTCAAACTTTATCGGGATATTGGTACAACCTCCGCATTCGTCCTTATCGCACAACGGAAAACCAGATTGACGGTGTGGTCATGGTTTTGATTGATATTGACGCGCTCAAACGCAGTACCAAAACCTTAGAGGCAGCCCGAAATTATGCTGAGGCGATCGTGGAAACTGTGCAAACGCCTTTAGTCGTGCTAGATGCTGATTTCCGAGTGAATAAAGCAAATCGATCGTTCTATGAAACGTTTCAGGTTTCATCCTCAGAAATAGCAAAAACTTCGCTGTTTGAGCTAGGGAACAGGCAGTGGAATATCCCCCAATTGCAATGGATATTGGAAGATATTCTGGTTAGTGATGTTCAGCTTGAAAACTTTGAGTGGACTCACCTGTTTGATAAGATAGGGGAGAAAACCATGCTGCTGAATGCTTGTAAACTTGAACGAGAAGATCGAGCTTTAATGATTCTGTTGTCGATCGAGGATATCACAGAGCGCAAGCAGTTTGATACAGAGCGATCGCAGTTATTGTACCAGGAACAGTTGGCCCGCCAACAAGCAGAAACCGCCAACCGTGCTAAAGATGAATTTCTCGCGAATCTCTCCCACGAACTTCGCAATCCCCTGACTCCGATCCTGGGATGGACACAAATCCTGCGCTCCGGCAAGCTTAAGGAAGCAGCGGCTAATCGCGCTCTAGAAGTGATCGAGCGGAGCGCGAGAATGCAATCTCAGTTAATCGAAGATATCCTAGATCTTGCCAGGATCACGAGCGGCAAGCTCGCTCTTAATACGAATTCGATCGATCTGGTTTGGGTGGTGCAAGCTGCGCTCGATGGGGTTCAATTATCAGCAGATGCCAAAAACATTCAAGTTGTTTCGCAGTTGAGTTGTGCTACTGTTTTAGGCGATGCTGATAGATTGCAGCAAGTTGTGTGGAATATTCTGTCTAATGCGATTAAGTTTACTCCAACGGGGGGACGAGTGGAAATCACGCTCTCGGCGATCGAAAATCACGCTCAACTTCGAGTTAGCGATACGGGAAAAGGCATTAGGGCAGACTTCTTGCCGTATATTTTCGATCGTTTCCATCAAGGCGATTCCAGCAGCGTCAAGGCTAATCAAGGGCTGGGATTGGGTTTGTCGATCGTGCGCCATCTGGTAGAATTGCACGGAGGAACGGTGGAAGCGGGCAGTCCGGGTGAGGGACAAGGAAGTACAATGACTCTGAAATTGCCGTTGCGCTCGTTACCTCAAGAGTTGACATCGGCGATGAATTTAAAGTCAACTGTTTTGGCAGGGCCTTTAAACCCCTCACAGGATATCGTCCCATCTCTCGAAGGCTTGCACATCTTAGTTGTGGACGATCGGATCGATACCCGGGAGCTCTTAGCATTTGTGCTCGAAAGCTACGGGGCTGAGGTTTTGACGGTGGAATCTGCCAGAAGTGCGCTCGCTGCTTTGACTGAAAATCCCGGCAAATATGACGTGCTAATCTCTGATATCGGAATGCCAGAGGAAGATGGGTATTTCTTAATTCGAGAAGTGCGAGCTCTTGCTGCGGAAGCCGGAGGAGAAATCCCGGCCGCCGCGCTGACTGCGTATGCGAGCGATAAAGAACGGCAAAGGGCGATCGAAGCGGGTTTTCAAACGCATATTGCTAAACCTGTGCAGCCCGTTAAACTAGCATTAATGGTTGCCAATTTAGCTGGACGATTTTAATTTATATCACTTCCGAATGCGCCGGAATGATATGGTTTTGGTTTGGGGTCACCAGTGGAAAAAAGTAATATCAAATCCGGTAAGCTGTTCTGCCTTTAAATTGTCTGTCAAAAAAAATCAAAGTCTTGTGGGGTGGGCGTCCCGCCCGCCCTGAATAGACAATTTAAATGCGTGACAGCTTAGCATCGGAATTAATATTACCCACAGCTTTCGACACGGCGAGTGTCCCGTGTCCCTACAATTAATTGGGGTAGGGAGAGGGCACTGTCCTTTGCGCACAAACCCCACCAACGCATGAATCGAAACATCAGGTTAAAACAGTTTTAAGACCCCAAAAGCCTGCGGATTTCTAGCCTGTAATCCTCATTATTCAAACCTTCACCGCTAGCGAGATCTGGATCTATAGCCTGCGAAATAGCAGCAATGCGATCGGCAGTAGCCGGGTGAGTGCTCAAAATGCTGGGAGGAGAAGGCTTGTTGAGCAACTTTTTCATAAAATCAACCATCCCAGATTGAGCGTAGCCCGCTCGCCCCATAGTTTGCAATCCCAACTGATCGGCCTCATATTCCGCTTGGCGGCTGTGGGGACGGCGCAAAGCCAGTTCCACCCCAATCTGAACCGCCTGAGATCGATCGAGTCCAGTCGCCGAAGCTACACCTGAGGCGATCGCCATTTGACGCATTTGTTTAATCGCGTGGCGAGCATTAATGTGAGCGATTTCGTGGGCGATCACACTTGCCAATTCTGCCTCATTGTCCGCCGCCGCCATCAAACCTTTATTCACATAAACAAAACCGCCCATTGTCGCAAAAGCATTAATATTGTCGTCGTCAATCACTTGAAAAGTATAAGGAATATCGGGGCGAGTGCTTTCTTGAGCGAGCCGCTGACCGATGCGGTTGATATATAATGTAGTGTCCCGATCGCGGTCAATCTTAAACTCCCTGTTCGCCAACTGCTGATTAATTTGTTGGCCAATAGTCACCTCTTGGCGATCGGACATATTCGATAATTGAATAACTTGAATGCCCCGAAAAATCAGTTCAGGTAAAGAAAATGCTTGAGTCTGTTCCGGGGAAACCACCCAGATACCCGCAGCCACAATCAGCGACAGAAACAGATAAATCCCCCGGCCGCAGGTACGCCGACAAGTCAACCAAAAACTTTTTAACATGAGTGATACGTGCGAGAAGTTAGATAAACTTTTAGGAAAAGCGGGAAAAGTCACTAAATCGGCAGACGCAATTTGAGGCTGCTTAGTTGCTATTCTAGCTTTTTGCCAATTTTTGACCGAGAATTTCAAAGGTGGTACCCGCCACGTGATTTATCCGTGGAATCAATCCCAAATCGAAAATCGAAAATCCTCAAGCCCCCGCATTTATCCGTGGGGTCAATCTAAAATCTCAAATCTCAAATCTCAAATCGATTGACCCCGCCCCGAGTTCCCGGCGGTGGCCCTGCGGTCAACCAACCGCCCTCAACTGCCTTCTGCCTTCTGCTGTAAGTGCCCAAGTGATGCGGATTTTGGGCGATCGTTGTGGTAATATCTTTTAGCTTCAGGACTTACGCATCAATTACGCATCAATAACGTATGTCATTGCCAGCCGTAGCGGATCTTTGGCAGCATCTGTTTTTCATCGGTGTCTGCGTAAGTCCTGAGCTTGTAAACATACTCCTGTCGCTATCAGTTAATTAAGCGATTTATGAAAATTTTGGATTCTCAAGGCCGGCTGTTCGGCAAACTCAGCATCCTAGACGTAGGTGCGGCGATGATCGTACTGCTAGTTGCAGTCGGAATCTTCTTCTTTCCCGGCACTTCTGGCGGTTCCGTCGCCCAAGTCGGCACCAGTGTCAAACCTGTAGAGATTGATGCAATTGCGATCGGTCTCAAAGGGACAAACGTTCAAGATTTGTTCAAACCAGGCGATCAAATCAATGTGGTGATCCGCAATCAACCCTCCGGTCAGATTACCATCAAATCTGTCAAAACTCTCACCAGAACCCTAGCAGTTCCTCAACCCAACGGCACTGTGAAAGCTCTCCCCGATCCCAGAGAAGAAGAATCCTTCAGCAAAAATATGATGTTTACCTTAGAGGGAAAAGGTCAACTTACTGAAAATGGCCCGGTTTTAGGGAATACGAAAGTTAAAATTGGCACTACCCTAGAGCTTGAAGGCAAAAAGTACATTTTCAACGCTAGCGTCATCGATGTGCGAGTAAAAGAATAGTTATTAGTCGTTAGTCATTAGTCATTAGTCATTAGTCATTAGTCATTAGTCATTGGTAATTGGTAATGACTAATGGGTAATTAATTTTCCTTATTTCCTCTTCCTCAATCGGTTAGGATCGCGAATTAAATAATTTACACTCTTGAAAGTGGGGTGGGCGTCCCGCCCGCCCTTTCTGGACGGGCGGGACG
>NZ_JAUBTQ010000044.1:0-61474 GCF_036702515.1 Microcoleus sp. BROC3 | reverse complement strand
CTTTAAGTCGGGGAGTTTTTCCATTTCTCTATCTAATGTCTATCTCGTCTTCTTGTCAAGGGGGTTGAGCAATTACCCATAGATAGATTTTAGCTATCAAAAATATGAAAGCAAAAAGTAAAAAGATATCTTGCTTTTTACTTTTTGCTGTTAACGCAGTTCTTACGGCTGCGGAACCCAGACAGAAACTGAACCGGCGTTACACCGAAAATCACCCCAACCATCGTCATTAGTTGTGATGGGTTCTTTGATGTGTTCGGTGATGTCAATATAAGTTCGATTCGGTTGTCCGACTTCCATAAACTTGGTGCCATCGTCTCCGTTACTGAGTACCACAGCCATGCCGCCCGGATGTTCTTCATTTCCGAGTCGCGTCCAGCCAATAGTGTTGGCGTGGTCGAAGTAATCGTACTGATTGCCGTAGGAATAAGTTTGGCGGGCTAACAAGAATTTATCGAGAATAAACTGATGTTTGTCTAACCAAATCTCGTATTCGTTGCCATCGTTTCCTGTATCCTTATAGTGTTCGCCGTAATAATCCGGGTAGAAAATACACGGATATCCTTCGCGCCGCAGCAGAATTAAAGCGTAGGCAAGGGGTTTAAACCAAGCCTCGACAACAGATTCTAGGGATTGTAATGGTTGAGAATCATGGTTGTCAACCAAGGTAACGGCGAGGGTTGGTTGTTGTTGGACGAGGGTGTTATCAAAAATTGTTCGCAAGTCGTAGTTATTGCCGGCCTTGCTAGCAGCGTGGAAGTTGTAGTGGAGAGGTGCGTCAAATAAGGTGACTTTACCATCGGTTGCTGTAATGAAGCTGTGCAAAGCTTCCACTTCATAAGACCAATATTCGCCGACTGCAAATAACTCGCGTTTGACATAGTTACGAACGTGTTCCAACCATTCTTGGAAAAATTCTGCTTTAACGTGTTTGACGGCATCGAAGCGAAAGCCGTCAACGTTTGTTGTATCGACATACCACTCACCCCAGTATTTTAATTCCCCGGTGACTTCTGGGTTGTCCATATCTAAATCGCAACCCATCAGGTAGTCAAAATTGCCTTTTTCTAAGTCTACTCCTCGATCGAATTCTTTACCTTTGAGCAGGTAAACGGCATGGTTTTCTGTGTTGTAAACGTTGTAATCAATGGCGTCAAAATGCCACCAATGCCACTCCATACTGGAATATTTTTGGTCGCGGCCGGGGAAGGTAAAATGCGTCCAAGCTTTGATTTTTTGATATTCGCCTACGGTGTCATTCCGGTTGTCGGGATTGAAGGGTGTGGCTTCGGCTTCTTCTTCTGCATCAGCACCCAATTTGTGGTTGAAGACAACATCGGCATAAATCCGAATTCCAGCATCTTGTGCAGCTTTAATCGCGGCTAAATACTCATCTTTTGTGCCGTATTTCGTGCGTACCGACCCTTTTTGGTCGAACTCGCCTAAATCGAATAAGTCGTAGACGCCGTAACCCACATCCATACCGCCGCCCGTTCCTTTATAGGCTGGCGGCAACCACAGGGATGTAACGCCTATTTTGGCTAAATCTTTTGCAGATTTCGCTAGCTGATTCCACAGGCTACCGTCGTCGGGGCTGTACCAGTGGAAATACTGCATCATGACGCCATTGAGTTCAGACATATATTTAGTTTTTCCTATTTTGTAATATTGCCAGATAGATTTTTGTTCGTAGCTTGCTAGTTTACGTAGGTCTGCCATCTATCGTTAATAAATATCATAATAGATGGGGCTGCTCAAAAGAATCTATCTGTTGATGTATTGACAACAAAATGTAAATTTGATAGTAATTATTTTAGGTCTACTAAAAAATATTAAGTTAGTGGCGATTGTGCGACAACTCGCTCAACTCTGGTGTTCCAAGTACCGTCGATCGCCAATTCAAGCAATCTAAATCCCGGCGGGATTTCGTCAAGTATAATCGGATGACTTTTGGGTAAAAGTTGGATGCAGGTGCTGGGTGTCCCCAAGTAGGTAACTGAGCCCCGCTGTTGTTGAAATTCTTGGTGAATGTGGCCGCAGAGGACGATTTTGATTTGAGGATATCGATCGACAATTGCCAAAAATTCATCGGCATTGTGCAGCATCATTCCATCCATTATTTCAGAGTCGATCGGCAAAGGATGATGGTGCAAAGCAATGATAACAGGTCGATCGCCCGTTTGTTGCAGTTGAGAGTCCAGCCAATGCAAGCTTTCTGGGGAAAGCCGCCCGCCGTCGCATCCCGCTTCCACACTCGAAAGTAATAGAAATTGCCAGTTTCCTAGCATCCATGATTTCTCTGGGGAAAGGGGCGGTTGATTTAAGATTTCTGCCATGACTGGGATGTTGTCGTGGTTCCCAGGTATCCAGTAGGCGGGTATTCCGAGGGGGGCGATGAGGGAGACGAGGCGCTGGTAGGATTCGGGTGTTTCGTCTTGGGATAAGTCGCCTGTCAGCAGCAGTAAGTCGGGCGGCGGCTGTATCTGTTGCAGGCGATCGAGAACTGCTTGGAGGGTGCGGGTTGTTGAGAGGCCTTTCCATTCTCGATCGATCTCTGCAAACAAGTGAGTGTCGGTGATTTGGGCGACGAGTAGGGGAGAAACAGGTGTCATGGCTGGTGTTGCGGGCGATCGATGTAGTTCTAGAATACCTTCCCACAAGGGTTTTGGGGATATGGGAAAAAAGGGCGATTCCCTAGGGGATAGCTGCGCTTCACGAAATTTTTGACAAATATGTTGAAATAATCGAGATTTGGTGTACTATAAGAAAACGTCAAATTTCAGACGTAACGGCGGCATAGCCAAGTGGTAAGGCAGAGGTCTGCAAAACCTCCACCCCCAGTTCAAATCTGGGTGCCGCCTTAATTTTTAGTATTTTTAATAAGTCTTAAATGCTTGTGTGACAAGGTTTTTGGGTTTATTATAGACTGTAAATTGTATTTAAATGTGCATAATTGATTGCGGAAAGTAATGCAAATTTAATGCAATGCAAAAAGTGCTGACCATTAAGACCAGAGTGGGCAGAATAGTGGGAGCTAGCGGACATTAAGAGACCACCTGTTACGGGTGAATGCCATGCTGATCTTGGCGATCGCGTTTGTAAGTTTTTGCCCGATCGCCCTTCGACTTTTGCGCTTACGATTTGCGCCACGCTTGGGCGATTCGAGCGATTCGTTTCGGGCTAGATTCCTCGCTGGCTGCTAAACAGATGGGGCACAGCTTAGCCACGCATACGCAAACCTATCACCTGGCTCTCAATGAGCGCGAACAGCAGCGAGCTTACGATCTGATTTTGTCGCTGCACGCGCTTTCTGACTACACTTAGATTTTGGATTTTCTACCTAACACAGCATCATAGGGGCGTGGTTGTGCTTACGTGCCTCCCACTACAACAATTTCCACTAACTGTCCTCAAGTATTCTCAGATTTGGCAACTGTCTGATCGCTTGTGGGATGGAAATAATCTGATCCCCTTCGATGTCAAGGTATCTCAGGTTGAACAGTTGTCCGAGCGATTCTGGAATGGAGGTAATCGGATTACTTCCAATGCTAAGCTCTGTCAGATTCGACAGTTGCCCAAGCGCCTCTGGGATGGAGGTAATCTGATTATCAGAAAGGTAAAGCAGTTGCAGATTATACAGTTGCCCAAACGCTTCTGGTATGGAGGTGATCTGATTACCAAAAAGAATAAGGTCTGTCAAATTCGACAGTTGTCCAAGCGTCTCTGGAATGGTTCTAATTTGATTATCGTTGAGATCAAGCTTTCTCAGATTGAATAGTTGCCCAAGCGCCTCTGGTATGGAGGTGATCTGATTACTGTCGAGGTGAAGCTCTGTCAGGTTTGATAGTTGCCCGATCGTTTCAGGTATAGAGGTAATGCGATTTCCTCTGAGGTTGAGTTCTGTCAGGTTTGACAGTTGCCCGACAGCTTCAGGGATGGAGGTAATGCGATTGTAGCTGAGGTCAAGCTTAGTCAGGCTTGACAGTTGCTCTATCTCTCCAGGGATGGAGGTAATGCGATTTGAATAGAAGTTCAGCTCTGTCAGATTTGATAGTTGCCCGATCGCTTCAGGGATGGAGGTAATGCGATTTGAACCGAGGTTAAGTATTTTTAAGTTGGTTAATTCAAGGACAGCATTAGGAAACTCAGTTAACCTATTTCCAACCTGTCTGTCTTCATCTTGGCCCAACAGCAAAGTTTCAAGTTTTATGCACTTGGCAATTTCTGGTGGCAACTTTTTCAACTTCAGCCCCGACAAATCCAGTTTTGTCGAATTCTCCTCAGATGCTTGATCGATTCTCTGCACTGCTTTCTCTCGCGTCATGTTCTTTGCCTCTCAGTGAAATTCATTTTAGTGTGACTATGATTTTAGTCTATCTCTCGTCTATCAAGTTCTTCTTTCCGCAGTAAAACTTAGCTAAAACTGTCCGAAATTTCGGACAGTTTTAGGGTAGTGGTATTTCGTAAAGGACAGAGTAAAATACTCTATTTTGGAAGTCAGACTGGGTAAGACTCCTCGAAAGGTCGATTATTCTTCATCCTTTACGAAAAGACACTACCCGTACTCCTACGCGATATTTGATTTTTTGTAGATGTCTATTGACTACGATCGCAAATCGTCGATCAGTTTTTCTATGGCCATACTTTTTGTGGTTTCATCTGGCAGATAATTAAACACTTTCTGTAAAAGTTCTATAGACGCATTTTCAATAAACCAATCTTCACCCGGATTATCCCCAAGATTTAAAAAATACTTTAAACGTTCCTCTATCGCTTCCTTATCTGCTTTATCCAGTTGTCCAACTCGCTTAAGCCAATCCCCTTCCGAGTCTTTAAAACAATTAGCATCAACAGTACATATCTGATGCACTAGAGCGAAGGAATTCTTATCAAGACCATTTGTGCTTGTAGAATTAATCGGATATACAGTTGGCAAACCTTTATAGGTTTCTTGTGAAGTCAAGGGAATCAGCGTCAAAGTTTGGATGTATTTAGAGTCATCTTGAAATTGGTCACTTGTCCAAACGATATAAGGATGCTCTCCCCGAAAAACCCGACTATAATTAATCACCTGAGTGCAAGAAATTGTCTTGCATCCAATCTCCCCTGGTTGATTTATGTCATAAATATGAGGATGACCGAGTTTGCAACGAAGAGATACTCTATAGGGATTGATAAAATAAATCCAACCTTGACGCGGTTTTTGTCCAGCCACTCGCTCACCCCAATTCACTCATTAACTTTTCTCTTTCTTTGTACAGATTAAGTCTCACCTGTTCCTCTGGTTCGTGGCTATATTTAACCTCAAGCATGGGAGCAGTGCTATAGACATATTCTAGTAACTGATTCAGTTTATCCTCTCCTGCACCGGCCCATTCTCTCCTGATGTTGTCAAGCATTAGCTTTACACCTAAAGGTAACTTTAAATCATCCACATTACCAGCTCCCTCACCAAGTCTGATGAATATACTTTCTTCCTGAGATTCTTGAACAATCTCTTTGCCATTCATTTGATTTAAAGCAGCGTCTATGCCTTCGTTCCAAGGCCCATAGTGATAAAAACGCCAATCTAAATCAGTAAGCTGCTTGTTTGTCCATTTGACCGCATAAAGATCGGCCAAATACAAAAACTTGATTAACTGCGTTTTTGTAATATAGCCTTTTGTTGCGTAGACAAAGTATTTGATCAGATTTTCTAGCATGGGTTTCCTTCTTGGGATTTCAAAAAGCTCCCTAATTAATCTTATAATTTGTTCGCTCAATTTAACTTTATTCTATTATATCATCCAAAGGAAAGCTTGGCTATTAAACCATATAAAAAATAGCTAAGCCTAACAAATAGAGTGTGTGCGTCCAAGAGTGTACTCTTCAAAAGTTGAATTGCTGTCTAATAAATATTTAGAACGATTATCGCTCGCTTTAATATTTGTTGAACAACTCCATAATAGTTAGGATTTTCTAACCCTTCTAATTCATGTTCGATATCTTCCCAATCCCCTAGCTTGCTTTTCCACTTACCATCCTCTTCTTGTCGGGCTGCGTGCTGTGGCTGGCCGTTATAGGTGTATATTGCTATTTTTTGAAACCCCGGTTCAAGGTCACAATTCTCGCAAGGTTCATATCCAATAGTTTGATAAGCTTGGATAAAAGCTTCCAGCGTTAACTCTCTTGAAACACCATCCGGCCAGTACCCATCAGGGTCTACCGGGTCCCATCTGCATTCCTCTTCTCCAGCAGCAAAAGCAAAGCAATTATAATCTACTGTTTCTTCACTTGTTACTTGATATTCAGTAAGCTCTAAGTTAGGAAATCGCAATATTTTTCGGTACTCTAGCTTACCACTCATAACCGTGTTCTTTTCCCCATTGTATCCACGCTAGGGCCATTTGCTTCATGCGGCCGCGCTGTTCGGGTTTTACCGGATTGTCACCAGTAATTGCCCTCAACGCCCAAAACCAATGGTCTGGCTTTTGTTCGAGATCACGCAAAATCAACGGGATAACTGGCTGTCCCATGCCGATTATTCTCTGATAAGCCGGGTGCATTGATTTCTGTGTAACTAATGATAGCATCCCTGTCTCGACACGCCATTCTTCGGCGAACTTCTTAAACTCTGCTTCGAGTTCTACCTGGCTTTCTAAAACATTTTTGGCTTGTGATGGAAATTCTAAAAAATTAGGCATCAACAAATCATTCATTTTTTGGCAAAAACGCTGTTTCTCTTCTTTTGATAAGTTAGAGAGTTCTTCAGATTGGTCAACAGCATTAATCAGCTCATTCGCTAATTCTTCGGGTGTCAATGTCGAACTTTTATTTAAGGCATATATAGGAACAATACTCTCTAGTATCTTGACTAAATCATCATGGTTCATGTTTTTTACCTATAACTCAACGCTGGGCTAGTCAAACCTCTAATAAATATGGCAACTTAATTGCTAATCACTAATCGCCTCACGGCAATTAGCAATTAGCAATCTTACCCAAATCCTCACATTTTGCTGATAATTCTTTGCAGGATTTCCACGCCTGATACCGCTTGCCAGCCAAACAGCCCCAAAAGCACAATATTCAGAAAGATGTGAGTGTTTCTCGCCCAATCACTGCCTTTTTGCATCAAAGGAGTCAGCGAGGCTGCGATCGCAATTATTGCCGTCATTCCCAACCCTGCTAGCAAGTGCGGGCCGACAAATAGCTTGCCGTTGTTGATGTAGGTGACGGCCATCCCGCCCACTGCACCCGTTACCATCAAGGCTAGCAGCAAAGAACCCATCTGGTGATGCTTGATGTTGAATTTGCCCTTAATTAACTCTTTTTTGACTTCGCCTTCGGCGCTTCTGGTACGTCGGATTTGCAGGCCGAGATACAAAGCATAAAATGAGATGGCCAGCAGTACCCACATTAAAACTGGGTGGAAGAATTGGCTCCAAACTTTCACTGACTGAGGAATTTCGAGATTCATAGTGTTCTGAGGATTAGCAAACATACTTCATAAAACTTAGCATACCAGTCAGGCCGTCTCGTGCGACGGTAAAAATATACGGTATGAGAGACTATTATGGCTGCCACTAAACAAGACGCTGTATTGATTCAAGCCGCCAAGACTGGCAACATTATTCACGTCCAAGCTTTACTCGCTAAGAATGTTAACGCTAACGCCAAAGACTCTGAGGGGACGACGGCTTTGATGTTTGCGGCCCAAAAGGGCTATACAGAAATCGTGCGTACTCTACTAAACAATGACGCTAATGTCAACCAAGTGAGCAGGCGTTTTGGGCTAACGGCTTTGATGCTGGCGGCGGCTCACAAACAGCCTGATTCTGCACGGCTGTTGTTGGCTGCTGGTGCTGATGTTAATGCTAAAAATGATGATGGTAGTACGGCTTTGATGGCGGCTTCTCTCAAGGGGGATATCAATGTTGTGCGGCTTTTACTTGATGCTAATGCTGATGTAAATGTCCGAGATAAAGATGGAGATTCGGCTTTGAAAATAGCTGCTTTGTCTGGTCATCAAGCTGTTGTCAAAGCTTTGGCGGATGCGGGTGCTGTCGCTGACAATTCTATGCTGTTTTTGGCGGTTAGTCAAGGTCGCGGTGAAATTGTGCGAATTTTGGTCAATTGTGGGGCAGATGCTAATGTTAAAAATTTAGAGAGCAAAACTGCTTTGATGCAGGCTGCAACGGCGGGAAATTTGGGTGTTGTCCAGGCGCTGTTGGCTGCTGGTGCTGATGTCGAAATTCCCGACAAAAACGGAGAAACTGCTTTAACTTTGGCTGCGGATTTCGGCAATACAGATGTGGTGCAAACTTTGCTTGGTGCAGGTGCGGATCCGAATGTGAAAAATGGAGATGGGGGCACGGCTTTGATGGCGGCGGCGGCTGGGGGAAATTTGCCGATCGCTCGTATCTTACTCGATGCTGGCGCGGATATCAACGCTAAGGATAAAGATGATGAAACTGCTTTAAATTTTGCGGTGGTTGAAGGCTGCGAAGATGTGGTGGAATTGCTGTTAAACCGAGGTGCTAGTGTCGGTTCGAGAAATCGGTTGGGCGATACGCCTTTACTGGTGGCGGCTGTTCACGGCCATAGTGCGATCGTATCGGCTTTGCTGCAAAAAGTAAACTCAAATCCGGCGGAGTTTCTGAATGCTAAAAACTTTGGGGAGACTGCTTTGACGCTGGCTTCGTTTCACGGACATACCGAGACGGTGAAGGCTTTGCTTGACGGCGGTGCAGATCCCAATGTCCCGGCGGATTTGGGGAAAACGGCTTTAATGAAAGCGTGCGATCGAGGTCATATTGCGATCGTCCAATTATTAGTCGAAAAAGGTGCGGATGTCAACTTGCTGGATGATTCGGGCGCAACTGCTTTAATGTGGGCCGCACATCGGGGTTATGCTGAGGCAGTAAAAATTTTAATTGATGCTGGTGCAGAACTAAACCACAAAAATCCGGGAAATTATACAGCTTTAATGCTGGCTGAGTTTAAGGGTTATTCCAGTGTGGTGAAATTGCTCAAAAGTGCTGGAGCACAGGAGTAAAAATTAAATAGTATAGTTTTGAGTAAGGTAATTATGTCATTCTCAGCGCAGGCTTTGCGAAGTGAAAAAGCTCACATATCGAGACTTACCGATTGTAACGGTGTGGCAATAATTTGAGATTATTAGGTTCACTCAGAATGACATAATTAGGTGATTAGTGCGTCCAGAACTATGAATTAACCTCAATTTGCTTTGCGTACCCAGCCGTTAATAGTAAAGCGGCTATCAGCAAAAGCTTTCGAGGGACAGCTAACTCGCAAAACTTCGTGCATATAGCGACTCAGAAAAAATACGATGCTATTATTGCGCGGTTCAACAGTTCTGAATGTCTTGTCTGCCACATAAAAATTGTTCTCAATTTTGCTGTCATAAATCTGCAATTCGCCGCCTGAAAAAGCCTTGGGTTCTCGATAGAAATAGTAAACGTAAGTAAAAAATCGGGTGGCGGTATCTGGCGAGCCGCTATCGTTGTGAAGTTTATAAAAGTTGTTGTCGTTGTGCATGGTTAACTGAGATTCTATTTCACCAAGCGGAAATGAGGGGATATTTAATTTTTTCAGTACGTCCGGGAGAATTGCTTTGATGCGATTAACCATCAGTTCGGAAAATTCTGGGAACGAATGGAGTACCATCGAACGGCGGTAATCTTCGGCATTGGTTGAGGTGCTGGTACTCACAAATTCTGATTCTTTTGCTAAGACATATTTAATGAGTTTGTTTTTTTCAGCCGGTGTCAAAAAGTTGTCTATTTGGGCGTAGCGAGATATTAAGTCGTCATTTACAGGCGGCGCAGGGGCGGGAATTTCTGTGACTGGAATTTCTACGGGAGTTGCAGGCTGCTGCGGTTGCAGTTCCTGCAAGTAAATTGGGGGTTCGGTGACTAATCCGACTAGGTTTTCCCCAGGAAAAGAAAGGGCGGAACGACCTCCGTCTATAGGGATTTGAAATAAGGTGGAAAAACCGGGTGTTTGTTGGGTGCGATCGACTAATGTTTTGATCAGGCTGTGCAATAATGGTGTATCAGATTTGAGGGTGACGGTGCACTGATGTCCGCCGGTGAGGAGGATTTTGACTTTTATGTCTTGGGGTTTAATTTGCGGTTGAATTGTGGTATTCATAGCCGTTAGTTATAGAAGAAGGAAGTTCGGCAACGGATTCTGTAACGGATGTAACGGATGGATTGATGGGAGAAGAAAGAAGGAAGATGGAAGAAGGAAGAACAAAAATTCAATCATTGCTTTAGGGCTGGCTAGAAGCCCATCCCACAATAGAATTGACTCTTTGTGGAACAGGCATCTTGTTTGTTCGTGAAAGATACCTAAGATGTCATTACTACACTACGAACTTGATTAATGCAAGAAGTGGCGGATATCAGTGAAAACCATTGTGATTCCGAGTTGGTTGGCTGCTTCAATGGAATCTCGATCGCGCATACTTCCGCCCGGTTGGACGATCGCAATTATTCCAGCCTCAGCCGCCGTTTTTACGGAATCATCGAAGGGGAAGAAACCGTCGCTGGCCAAAATCGCTCCTTTGCTTTTGTCTCCTGCTTGTTCTAATGCTAGTTTAACTGAGCCGACGCGATTCATTTGTCCTGCGCCGACACCGATTGTAGTGCGATCGCGCGTCACAACGATCGCATTTGATTTGACGTGTTTCGCTACTTTCCAAGCAAACAGCAATTCTTCCAACTCTCCCGCCGTCGGCTGTTTCTCAGTAACAATCCGCCATTTGCTAGTTTCTTCTACTATATTATCTGAGTCTTGCACCAGCAAACAGCCTGCAATTATTTTAACAGTTTGTGGAGGCCCTTGAGTCAAATCTGGCAAAATTAACACTCGAACTTTCGCCTTTTTTTTGATAATTTCTTCTGCTTCTGGTTCGCACCCCGGCGCGACGATACATTCTAAAAATGTTTTAGTTAACGCCGTTGCGGTAGCAGCATCAATCGGGCGATTTAGGGCAACAATTCCGCCGAAAGCTGATACTGAATCGGTGTCGAAGGCTTTTTGATACGCTTCAGAAATAGTTGTTCCCAAGGCTGTGCCGCAAGGATTTGTATGCTTCAGAATAGCGGCGGCGGGCGTGTCGGGGAATTCTACGATCAGCCGCCTTGCTGCCTCTAAATCTACTAAATTGTTATAACTTAATTCTTTGCCTTGCAGGATGGTGCTAGTCGTCCAGCCTGTCGGTGTACTTCCGCTTTGATACCAGGTGGCGGCTTGATGGGGATTTTCGCCGTAGCGGAGAGTTTGCAACTCTTTTCCTGATAAATTAAACTGGTCTGGTAGCGCGGATTCTTCAGCGGATTGGCTGCTGCTGAGATAATTTGCGATCGCGCGATCGTAGTTTGCTGTATGTTTGAAGGTTTCTAGCGCGCATCTTTGCCGAAACTCTAAGGATGCTTCGCCGCCATTTTCCCGCAGTTCTTTTAAATAAGTATTGTACTGTTCTGGGTCGCACAAAACTGTCAAATGAGCGTGGTTTTTGGCGGAAGCTCTCAACATTGCGGGCCCGCCGATATCTATCTGCTCAATTGCGTCTGCTATAGTAACTCCTGGTTTAGAAATTGTCTCTTCAAATGGATACAAATTGACTACAACTAGATCGATCGCCCGAATTTGATTTGCAGTTAAATCTGCCAGGTCTTCCGGTACATCGCGGCGTGCTAAAATGCCACCGTGGATTCGCGGGTGAAGTGTTTTGACTCGCCCTCCCAAAATTTCGGGAGAACCAGTATATTCCGCAACTTTGGTCACTGGGATGCCTGCTTCTTTGAGGGCCGTTGCTGTCCCGCCGCTACTAATTATGTCAAATTCAAATTCTTCTACTAGACTGCGCGCTAAGTCGATTAGTCCGGTTTTATTGGATGTGCTCAGAAGTGCTAGACGTGCCATTGGTTTGAAGTTGCGATCGCAAAAATAGACAGGTTATATTTTATATCAAATTTGGTGACCGGGACATGATTTGGTAATTGGTAACTATGATTATTTTGTCTGACTAAAGATGAGTTTGCTTGCCTGAAAGCGTATTTTTTTTTAAATCCTATAATAATTTATACGGGGCCGTGGCTTCTAAATATTTAGGACTTGCGCGTCGAGGGTGTTATTTTGACCGCTGCGATGGGGATTGAAGCCATCTCCAGCCTTCGCGATTCGTCTCGCTACGTAAATGCGATGTGGTTGAAATTACTTAGTAAAGTGTAATAGATAATTCGATGGCGATCGCTCTTGAATTTTAACGATCTTTTAGGATGAATTATAAAAGTCATGTGCTAACATCGGGTGTAAATTGCTGTCTCCCTAAATTTGCGGAAAATTTGGGCGATCGCAAAATATTAATTTAAAAAATAAATTGGTAAAGTTTAAATATGTTTTTTCAAGAAGCCGATTCAGAGAATAAGCTCAGTAATATTAGCAGGACCCAGAAAAAAATGGCTAAAAACATGACTGATAGAACAAACTATCCAGAGATGCTCGAAAAGTCAACCGAGAACTCGACAGCGGCCAACATTTCAGAAGCTTATAGTCTTAGTTTGTGCGAAATGCAGCAGATGGAGCGAGCAATCGAATTGCTAAAGCAGGATTTGAAAGCTAGCGAATCTCGGTTTCGGAATGCGATAGAAAAAAATGCCGACGGCATCGCAATCGTCAACAAGCGAGGACTTATTTGTTTTGCCAACCCGTCAGCAGAAGCGCTGTTTAACTGCAAAGCAGAGGAACTTTTAGGTCAAGCATTTTTTGGCAATTTGGTAGTAGAAGTTTCAGCTTGCGACATTGAGATGGACATGGATATTATTCCCCAAGTTGGAAAAACAGAAACAGCAGGAACTCGCGTCGTGCAAACAGAAGTTGAAGCTATTCGCAAGCACAAAGCAAATGCTGTAGTAGAAATGCGGGTGGTGGAAACGGAATGGGAGGGAGAAATGGCTTATTTAGCTACCTTGCGGGACGTTACCGATCGCAAGCGCGCAGAAGAAATGCTTTGGTTGTACGATCGAGCTATGGCAGCTACTAGCACCGGAGTTACAATTTCTGACGCCACTCACCCAGAACATCCAATTATTTATTGCAATCCCGCTTTTGAAAAGATGACAGGTTATCGGCGGCAGGAAATTATCGGAAAAAACTGCCAATTTTTGCAGGGAAGCGATACAGAGTCGGCAGCAGTAGAAACAATTCGCCAAGCCTTGCAAACAGAAAGCGAATGCAAGGTAATATTAAAGAATTACCGCAAAGACGGAACCACTTTCTGGAACTGTTTTTCTATATCTCCGGTGCGCGATAGAACGGGCAAATTGACTCATTTTATTGTAGTACAGAGAGACATCACTCATCGCAAACAAGCCGAAGAGACATTGCATGATTCCGAAGCACAAAGCAGAGAACAAGCAGCTCAACTAGCAGCAGCACTTAACAAACTCAAAGCTACTCATTCCCAATTAGTTCAGAGCGAAAAAATGTCTAGTTTGGGATTGCTAATTGCCGGGGTCGCTCACGAAATAAACAACCCCGTCAGCTTCATTTACGGCAATCTCGCTCATCTCACAAATTATACTCAAGACTTGTTTCACCACCTGGAACTTTACCAACAGCACTATCCTAATCCAGTGCCGGAAATTCAACAAGAAAGAAAAGAGAAGGATCTCGATTTTTTAGCTGAAGATTTACCTAAAATACTGTCTTCAATGAGCGTTGGTGTCGATCGCATTTGCCAGATAGTTCAGTCGCTGCGCAACTTTTCGCGATACGACGATTCACAGATGAAACCCGTTAACCTTCACGAAGGCATTGACAGCACGCTGTTAATTCTCAATCACCGTTTGAAAGGAAACGCAGAAAAGCCACCAATTCAAATTGTCAAACAATACGGAAACTTGCCGCCTGTCCAGTGTTTTGCCGGGCCGATCAATCAAGTTTTTATGAATATTCTCAGCAATGCGCTCGATGCTTTAGATGATGCGAACAGTAGGCGAAATTGTCAAGAAATGACAGACAATCCCAGCCAGATTAGGATTTGCACGGAAGTTGTCGGCAATTTTGTAAAAATCCAAATTGCCGACAATGGGCCGGGAATAACTGAGGAAGTCAAGCAGCGCATCTTTGATGCCTTTTTTACTACCAAACCCATTGGCAAAGGCACGGGAATGGGTTTGTCAATTAGCTATCAAATTATTGTAGAAAGACACAAAGGGGAATTATACTGTACTTCGGAATTGGGCAAGGGCACGGAATTTACTATTAGAATGCCAATCGAAAATTAGCGTAGGTACTCTTCTGCGCACCTTACAAATTACTCACTAACTACCGACTAACCTGGGGGTGTTCTTCGGCGCACCTTACCAACTACTGACTAACGTAGGGTGCGCCGAAAAGCACCTTACCCGCATAAATAGCGAATTAAAAAACCTCCGCACCCTCCAACTTCTTAACAGCTTCAACCTTCGCCCTCGCCGCTTCCCCGCAAGTCTTCGGCGTCGGAAACATCTTTCCAGGATTCGCTAAACCTTTCGGATTAAACACCTGACGCACCCACTGCATCGTCTCCAAATCCACCTCCGAAAACATATCCGGCATAAAACACTTCTTATCAGCACCGATGCCGTGTTCCCCCGAAAGACTTCCCCCAACTTTCACGCAAAGTTTGAGAATTTCTCCGCCCAATTCTTCCACCTTTTCCAGCGCACCTTTTACCGAATTATCGTACAGAATTAGTGGGTGCAAATTCCCGTCTCCCGCGTGAAATACATTCGCAATCCGATAACCGTATTTCTCGCTCAAACCCTCAATTTCTTTCAAAACATAAGCCATTTGCGTTCGTGGAATTACCCCGTCTTGCACGTAATAATCCGGGCTGAGATGACCCGCTGCCGCAAAAGCAGCTTTCCGCCCTTTCCAAATTTTTAGGCGCGTTTCCGGGTCGCTTGCCGTCGTGATATTTCGCGCTCCGTTATGCTTGCAAATATCGGCAATCCGCTGTTTGTTTGTGGCAACTTCCACTTCTAAACCGTCGATTTCTATGAGGAGAATTGCCGCCGCATCGCGGGGATAACATCCAGTTGCCACCACATCTTCCACAGCATTAATGCTGATGTTGTCCATAATTTCCATGCCGCCGGGAATAATGCCAGCGCTGATAATATCCGAAACCGATTCGCCCGCTGCTTCTATACTGGCAAAATCTGCTAGGAGAACGCAAATCGATTCCGGCGCTTTGAGAATTCGCAAAGTAACTTCTGTCGCGATGCCTAAAGTGCCTTCGGAACCGACAAATACACCAGTTAAATCGTAACCGGGCATTTCAGAAATTTCGCCACCTACATCGACAATTGAACCGTCGGCTACTACCAATTTTAATCCTAAAACGTGATTCGTCGTAACTCCGTATTTGAGGCAGTGAACGCCCCCAGAATTTTCGGCAACGTTGCCGCCAATTGAACAAACAATTTGACTGGAAGGATCTGGCGCGTAGTAGAAACCTGCGCCGCTAACTGCTTGCGTTACCCAGTTATTAATTACTCCCGGCTGCACCACTACTTGCTGATTTTCTAAGTCTACTTTCAGGATTTTTCGCATCAGGGCAGTGACAATCAGCACGCAGTTTTCTACAGGCAAAGCGCCGCCGGAAAGCCCGGTGCCTGCGCCTCTAGCAACCCAGGGAATTGAGTTGCGATCGCATATTTTGACCACTTGCGCCACTTCCTCCGTAGTTCGAGGCAATACCACCAGGGCGGGGCGCTGGCGGTAGCTGGCAAGTCCGTCGCACTCGTAGACAATCAATTCTTCGCGCCGCTGTACGACGCCATTTTTGCCGACAGCAGCCTCGAATTCTTTAATAACGGGTTTCCAGTTGCGTTCTGTTTCTATGGCTATCATTAGTGACTTTAATTATGGAACTAGCAATAATATTGTTGCAAACTTTACTAAGTTTAGGCAACTAAGTGTTAAAAAAGGCGATTTTGTACAACCATTATTTTAGGACTTATGAAAAGAAACCCGATTTCTACCATAAATCTTCGGTTTGGTAACGAGGTATCGACACAGAAACCGCGTTTTTGGGCCGTAGACGAACAGAAACCGGGTTTCTGGTAATAAATTTTGGGTTTGACAGCCAAGTATCGGCGAAGAAACCAGGTTTCTATGCCCCCTGGGGCAAGTCCTGTATTTTTTGAAGGGTTGCAATATTGACCGAGGGAACGATCGGCAGTCTCTCGACCATCGGGAAATGTTAGAGTCGATAGGGGCATCTCTACCCCTACCTCTCCTTCAGAAGCGGATGTGAGGTTAAACTCAGCGATTCCCTCACGAAAACCGCTCGTTTTCAGAACCAGACGTGATACTTTTGCGTCATCCGGCTCCTCTGTATTTTGACCATTGATGTGGGTAATTCCAACAGGAAATTTGATTGCATTGTTGTTTTTGTGGTGTCCGTACTTACTGTACTAAAATATTAGGTAAGTATCAAATAAGCTAGTTTATTATGAATAGGTTAATGACGAAGTTGATAAATTTGCCGATAGCTTGAGTACAAAATTGTCAACAAACAGAAGATACATTAATTTTACTCGTGAAATGGGATAGATAAAAAAACAGCCCTTTATCTCCGCTGCGGTCAAAAAAGTCATCGTCTTCATCAAAATCAACGGCATTTAGTAAAAGATTTACCCATCGGTAATAGAGAAGTAGTTTTGTCTGTGAATCGAAGCAGATTTAAGTGTAAAAATTGCCTAAAACTTTTTAGTGAAATTTTAGCTCTCGTTCTCGATAATAAAAGTTTTACTCATAGATAAGCTGTTGCGGCATTTAAATTATATGTCAAAAAAAAATCAAAGTCTTGTGGGGTGGGCGTCCCGCCTGCAGAGAATATACAATTTAAATGCGCGACAGCTTATGCACAAGCTATTACCCAAAAAGTTATTTATAGCGAACTGAAAAATATTGATCCTAACAATGGATTAACAACAGATCTCGATCGTTGTCACGTTCGAGCGTATATGACCAAATTACGTGCAGAGACCGAGTTTTTGCGTAAGTCATAAAAGTTCGTAACATGGTCAAGAACCACAATCTAGCCAAATCAATATCTGAGGCTTCATGGTACAGGTTTCGAGAATGGTTAGAGTCTGTTGGCGTTGTTTATGGTGTTCCGATAGTAGCAGTTAACCCCAAGTACACGAGTCCGAATTACTCTATGTGCGGGCAAACAGTCGTTAAAACTCTAAGTACCAGAACTCATAAGTTTCTTCATTGTTGCTATACAGTAGACGGGGACGAAAATGCAGCATTAAATATTTTCAAATTATCCCTAAAAGAATGAGCAAATACGGTTGGGTAGACCGAATTTAAAGTCTTGGGACAGATTCCCCTCTGCTTGAATGTGGAAACAGGTTCAAGTAAGGGAAATCAACGAAATAGAACGTCTAATTAGTGATGGTTAGAATCCCCGTTCCTTCAGACCGGGGATAACGTCAACTACTAATTTATTGTCTACTTGCTAAAAGCACCCTTGATGTTGTCAACTGTGCGTTCGACAGCATTCTTGGTATTATCTACTGCTTTCTGAGTCCGAGCGGAATCTTCCTCTGCTCTTTTCTCAATTCGAGCGGCATCTTTCTTAGCTTTGCGCTCTACGAAACTACCATCATCTGATGCTCGATCGACTTTAGCAGCATTTGTCTTGGCAGTTTCCTTAACTTTCTCTTCTGTATCTCGGATGAAATTCTTGGCTCGTCCAGCATCTTTGCTGGCTTTTTCTTGAACTCCATCGCCCACATCTGCTGCTGCGATCGAGTTTACAATAGGAGAGGCCATTGCTGCGGTGTTCGAGAAAAACGCACCCTGCCAAACGAAGGCCATCGCTGACACGCAAAGCACAGTTGCAGCCATCCAGCGCCCGACCGTCGAAAGCCGTTTCGTAAAATAATTCAGTTTCATACAATACAAAATCAGAGATGACATTCTATTTGTACTCGCTCAGAGCGCTCGGCTGAACCATTCTCTAGGTAGAGGTTATGCAACGATGAGCTGTTAGAAAAATTCCCTCTTTTGATAGATTGAAGCAAGAAACCTCAGTCTATTTTAGATTTTAGATTTTAGATTTTAGATTTTATAATTGACTGCACCGCGCTCTGGGAGGTTTAACTAAGGTCAGTCGATTTTTAGATTTTAGATTTTAGATTGACTCCACAGATGAATTTGGGGACTTTCCCACTATCAGCTTTTTGCGGTAATTTTAAGTAAGGTTCGATCGACTCTTACGCATTTTAACTGTTAACTTTTTACTTTACCGCTCTCCAATTCCCCCACTCTCCCTCTTTCCCGCTCTCCCACAACCAGCAAATTCATACGTGTAGCAGCTTAATTTGTCTTCGCTGAACTCAGCCAATATTAATTTATATAAATAAAACTTGACTTGCCCTCATCAAAATGTTACATAAAGCTTTTTCCTGGAAGACAAATCGATTTTTTTGCTATATTGACCTGCAATAAAGATAATGGTTTTGATTAGATGAGGAGTTGAACGGATGAAAAACTTGAGTTACTGGAACAAACCCGCTGCATTGCTGGGCGCGATCGCGATCGCAGCCGGAAATTTGCAAGCGAACGCGATCGGTGTTGCCGCCCCATCAACACCCACTGTCAGTCAAGATGCTGAAAATATTTCATTTGAAGATAGCGCCACCTTTCAAATAGCCCAGGCTGGCAACCTTTGCCGCAAAGTCACTCCCAAAGAAGGTTTGACCGTTCGCCAGAACCCAGACCCAAAATCCCCTAGAGTTGGCGGGGTAGCACTTAACACTCAGGTCATGCTTTCCCAAGGCGCTACTTCTGTTAAAGCCTCCGACGGCCGCCTCTGGATTCAAATTACCGCTCCCGTCAAAGGGTATGTGGCTAGCGGATATCCCAACGACGAAAGTAATTTAGGTTCGTGCACAATTAGTCAAACTCCTTCCCCAAGTCCCGCGCCAGCACCGGCACCAGCACCAGCACCAGCACCATCACCGGCACCAGCACCAGCACCGGCACCGAGTCCAAGTCCGGCACCGGCACCATCACCAGCACCAGCACCAGCACCAGCACCAGCACCGGCACCAGCGCCAGCGCCAGCACCAGCACCAGCGCCAGCACCAGCACCGGCACCAGCACCAGCACCAGCGCCAGCACCAGCACCGGCACCAGCACCGGCACCAGCGCCAGCGCCAGCACCAGCGCCAGCACCAGCACCAGCGCCAGCACCAGCACCAGCAACGGGCCCGGTAAGTCTGTGCCGCCAAGTAGAACCTCGCGTAGCGCCGAGGGGTCTAGCTATCCGTACGGAGCCTTCAAAGACTGCTGCGGTTAAAGGTGGGGTACCGGCTAACGGTCAAGTAACGCTTGTGCCGAATTTCCAGTTAGTGAAAGATAAGAATGGAGAAAATCGCAATTGGGTTGAGATTTCAGCCCCTGTGCCCGGATTCATCTCGGCTGGAAATTTGATCATGTGCAAGTAAACTTCTGAGTTCGATCGCTCTTTTTAACTAAAATAGGACTTACGCACGATTGTTTAGAAACCGGGTTTTTTTACGAAAAGACGCGTTGTAGACCGCAGATTCAGTAAAAAAACCGGTTTCTGCGCCCCGATGCGTCCAGGACTGTAAAAGAGCGATCGACACCGAAAATAGTTTTAAGATTGTCGCGCAGCCAGGGAATAACGCGGAACCCAGACTGCTTCTTCGACTTACGCATGAATAACTTATTTCTGTCAGGAAGCAGCGGTAGCGAATCTTTCTGTGCCTCTGTTTTTTGTGAGTAGCGTCAAGTCCTAGCTTGGTTCCTCGCAACGCACGCGGGATGAATGAATTTAAGCAAAAAGCCGATCGACCTTTCTACTGACAGCGCCCGCTTGCCCAATCTTGGTGTCCGCGATTTGGTTGACACTTCGATTGTCGCCCAATCCAGACAATTTCCCACTTATTTTGTCTGAGTCTGAGTTCGATGCGGTGCCGCATTGCAGCAACAGAATCGTCAGCTAAACCGACGACGGTTTAGACAATTACGGCTGTTTCTCGCGTGGGATATTCAACCGAAATTTGGTCGCTTTTTCTGCCTTCAGATTCTCGGTCACTGCTAAAGAGTTTTGCTGCGATATCTTTGGGGTTGGAGACGGTAATTTTGCGATCGGCAAGGAACTGTTTAGCGTTAATTGCTTCGTAGTTCGATCGGGCGGCGGCCTGCCCCTTTGCTGCGATGGGAATTTGGATGCAGGCGAAAATAGCTAGGAAAAAGAGCGATCGCTTGAGAGTTGATTTGTTCATTAGGCTGCAGATTGTGCCAGAAATTTTTGTCTTCGAGATGCGTAAGCCGCCAAATCTGCCTCGGTGAATTGAGTTTGCTGCCATGAGGGACGCGACATTAGTCGATCGCACCAAGCTTGAATTTTAGGATAGCTGTCTAGGGACACACCAACCCAAGATAGCAATGGCACGACGGTGCCGGCAACGCACTCGGCAAAGGTAACTGTGTTGCTAGCGAAAAAAGGGCGATCGTCCAACAAGCCTTCAAAGAATGTCAGCACAGTATTGACTTTTTCCTTAGCCTTTTCGATTTCCTGCGGTTGGGGAGTTCCCCGTCCCATTTTTTCACTGCTTAGGGGGTAAATTTGCGGTAGAAGTTCGTTAACCGTGACCAATTCTACCATCCTCACAACTGCCAAATCTTTCGGTTCTTTTGGCAGCATTGCCGGTTCGGGATACTTGGTTTCTAGATAGTCAAGAATTGCTAGAGACTCGACGACAGTGAAGTCATCATCGACCAAAACAGGGATGCGGTGAAAAGGATTGATTGCGACAAACTCAGGTTGCAAGTGATCGCCGTCCAAGTGGATTTCTACTAATTCAAAGTCGAGGTTTTTTTCTAGGAGGGCGATCCACACGCGGCGGGAGTTGGGGGAAATGGGAGTGTGGTAAAGTTTCATAACGGTAAAATCTCCGATGGTGAGTGAACTTAACCCTTGCATTTTGTCTCAGCTAAAGCTCTAGCTTAGAAGCCAACTCTAACACATTTAATTGTTTTCATAAAATTTAATTAATTTTTTGTGGTATTCGATTTGCTCGCCTGCCACAATCAGCGATTGCTGAAACTTGAATTCCCTCAGTAAAATTTCAAACTAGCAGTTCCATTGAAATATTTTTTTCCGTGTATACAATTCCCTTGGGCAGAAGCGTACAAAATCCCTTATCGTAATGTACGAGAGCTTCACTATCTAACTTAGATAGAATGTTTTTCTTAAATAAGGATGGATTTGAATACTTTGTCCATTCTATTAGTTTTGTATCTCTCACCTTTTCAGGATTTTTGTAGTACAAGATAGCCAGCGTTTTGCCTCGATGATCTAAATTCGTATTTTGCACGCGAACAAAACCGTTAATGTCAGCTATGATTGGTAGACGGACTTGATTAATGGTGGCAACAATTTTCGTTGCACTATCCATAGAACAGTTGTAATAAATACGAAGAATTTCCGTCAAAATCCAGTCTGCATTTTGAGATATAAACAAAGAATCAGAGTAATTAGGACTAACATCACCTCCAACATGAGCAACATCCCTACGATTGCGTACATCAAGCATAATTCTTACAAGACGAGGAATAAAAAACCGCATAGAGTCATGCAATGCAGTATTCCGCTCAACACCCCTTATAATATTATCGCTATTTCCTAAAGACGTTCCGAACGGTGTATGGGGTGGATTGTCCAAATGCTGTATAAGGCGCAGCACACACTCAGCAAACCGTCCACCATTAAGTTCACTAGGTCGAAACTTGCGAAGGGCAAAATGCTGCTTAATATCTTGATACTCATCAAGAAGGTGTGTCACAATTTCGTTCGGCAGCGGCGGTGACAACGCTGCAATGACTTGATTTTTAGCTATACTCATCGCTAGTTACCTGTTTCGTCTTCTGTTTCATTGTCCGATTCAAGGGGGTCGCCAGCTATCCAACTTTCAACTGTTTGCTTTCCTTCTGACGTGAGGTAGTATTGATCGCCAGTTGACCTAAAATATTTCGTATTTTTGGAACTTCTCATAGCACGAATGAATGCCTGTGCTGATACTGATATTGTCTCAAATTTTTGTTTGAAGAAGTAGTATGCGTCATTGCACCGTACAGCTTTAGCGTTCCCCAATAGGTCAATAATAATCCACAAAGAAATCATCGCATAGTCGCGTGCCTTCGTAATGTCACATACTTTAAGTTTGCCAATTTCTACATCTTGTAGCACCCATTCGTTCAACTTATCCTTATCCTCATTACTAAATCGTTGTCTTTTCGTACCTGAACTCGGGCTTCGAGTCCAATACTCAAAGCCTGCATCAACGTTCTCATCTTTCATCATGCCGATAATGCGCTTAACCTCTTTGTCTCCATCATGGTTTAGTTTGTAGCCACTTCCTATCTCACTTAAACACTTCCGCGTATGTTCATCTACATACTTGGGGAAGTTGGTGGGGTCAAGAACGCTTGCCTTTTTAGCAGCCGTCTTAAAGTGATCTTTCGACGGAACAGGCTTCCTAAAATAGCGATAGTAAGCATCGGCATAGAGCAGAATAAAATATCTTTGCTGGTCAGCCCGTGTCTTACCTTTGAAGTCTTTTACCGTAGCTATCAGAAACTCGCCATCCACTTCAAAGTAAGGTGATCGCTCGTCATTTCCAGTTTGAGTATCCTCAACCTCATCAGCAGCATTTGCTGGTAGTTGCGGAAGCTCTTGGCTTTCAGTAAAGAGCTCATTAGTAGATACCATTTTTCGTGCAGGAATAGTAGAACTTTTTTGGCTCGGTGCGTCGTACAATTTCTGCAATGGTCGTGGCATCATTTCTGCTCCAATAAATGGAGCGAGTTCACTCACAGCATGATCTGTTACACTCAATTCGATGTGTTCTTCATAGTTTTTACCATTCTGCTTGACATTACGAACATACTTATTGAGTTGGCTGGAAGGCTGATTAGTTGTAACAGCAATAGCCTGACCACAGCCAAAGCATTTTGCTTTACCTGCAATCAACATTTTGTTACAATTAGGGTTAATACACTTTATCTGCAGTTCGCAAGCAGTACAAAAGTTGTATTCTGATGATGTTCCTGCACTACAATAAGGACAAGTAACTGTAAATGACATAAGTTATTTTTTTTAAATCTGTAATACACTGTAACACATATTACTTTTCGATACAATATTAAATATAAATTTAATTGGAAACTTTCAATTTAAGTTTTTTATTAGGTAAATTGACAATAAAAAATTAGGAGCAACTATTGCTCCTGTAGAATTAGGGAATTACCGTTTGAGGGGGCAAGCCCTAAAGCCCGCCCCATCAAACTATCGATTAGTAATCGAAGTCGCCGCCGCCCATGCCGCCGCCAGCGCCAGCAGCAGCAGCGCCATCCTTCGGTTCAGGCTTGTCAACGACGATGCACTCAGTTGTCAGCACCATACCAGCAATAGATGCGGCATTTTGCAGAGCAGAACGAGTCACCTTCGCAGGGTCAACGATACCAGCTTCAAACATATCGACAAACTCATTTGTCGCTGCGTTGAAACCAACGTTGAACGGCTTTTCTTTGACGCGCTCAGCAATCACAGCGCCGTTCAAACCAGCATTTTCAGCAATCCGCTTCAGAGGAGCAGCCAGAGCCCGTGCCACAATCAAAGCACCGGTCAATTCTTCGCCCTTCAGGCTGCTGTTAGCCCACTCTTCCAATTGAGGAGTCAGGTGAGCCAAAGTTGTACCGCCGCCAGGAACAATTCCTTCTTCGACAGCAGCTTTGGTTGCGTTGATCGCATCTTCCAAACGCAGTTTGCGATCCTTCATTTCTGTTTCGGTAGCCGCGCCGACTTTGATCACTGCGACGCCGCCAGCCAATTTGGCCAAACGTTCTTGCAGCTTCTCTTTGTCGTAGGAAGACTCGGTTTCGTCCATTTGACGGCGAATTTGTTCGCAGCGGGACTTAACGGCAGCTTCGTTACCTTCGGCAACAATTGTGGTGCTGTCTTTGGTGATGGTGATGCGGCGAGCTTTGCCGATCATGTCGAGCTTGGTGTTTTCCAGTTTCAAACCGGCATCTTCGGTGATTAGTTGACCGCCGGTCAATACGGCGATATCTTCTAACATGGCTTTGCGCCGATCGCCAAAACCGGGTGCTTTAACAGCAGTCACGTTCAACACACCGCGCAGTTTGTTGACAACGAGGGTAGCTAGAGCTTCTTTCTCAATGTCTTCTGCAATGATCAACAGCGGGCGGCCGGAACGAGCTACTTGTTCGAGCACAGGTACTAAATCTTGTACCAAAGCGATTTTCTTGTCTGTCAGCAAGATGAACGGTTCTTCGAGAATCGCTTCCATCCGTTCGGTGTCGGTGACGAAGTAGGGAGAAATGTAGCCTTTGTCGAAGCGCATCCCTTCGGTGATTTCCAATTCGGTGGTCATAGACTTCCCTTCTTCCAGGGAAATCACGCCTTCTTTGCCCACCTTGTCCATTGCGTTAGCAATCATTTGGCCGACTTCATCGTCGTTACCAGCAGAGATGGAGCCGACTTGAGCGATGGCTTTGGAATCTTCTACTTGTTTGGCGTGTTCGGCAATTTTTTCTACCAAAAACGTGGTTGCTTTGTCAACACCGCGCTTGAGGGCGATCGCATTTGCGCCGGCTGCTACGTTACGCAGACCTTCTTTGACCATTGCGTGAGCCAAAACGGTAGCAGTTGTGGTACCGTCGCCTGCTGCGTCGTTGGTTTTGGAAGCTGCTTGACGGATCAGGGCAACGCCTGTATTTTCTACGTGGTCTTCTAGTTCGATTTCTTTGGCGATGGTAACGCCGTCATTGACGATCTGAGGAGCTCCGAATTTCTTTTCGAGAACCACGTTACGGCCTTTGGGGCCGAGGGTTACGGCCACTGCTTCGGCCAGAATGTCCATACCGCGTTCGAGGGCGCGACGTGCATTTTCGTTGTAGATGATACGCTTAGCCATAGTTTTTGGGGATGAGAGGGTTTGAGATTTTGGATTGGGGATGATGGATTTTAGTCATTTGTCCCGTGTCATTAGTTGTTTGGCGGCGTTCGCTTTAAACTAATGACTGATGACTAAGGACTGATGACTAATGATTAATTAGTTAACGATCGCCAGAATGTCTTTTTCTGCAAGCAAGACGTATTCGTCGGTGCCGAGTTTGATGTCGGTGCCGGCGTACTTCGAGTAGAGAACTTTGTCGCCGACTTTGACTTCCATTTCAGTGCGACTGCCGTCGTCGTTGCGCTTGCCGGGGCCCACGGCCGCGACTTCGCCTACTTGGGGCTTTTCCTTAGCTGTGTCGGGTAAAAGGATGCCGCCGGCGGTTTTTTCTTCGCTAGCGCTTACTTTCACGAACACGCGCTCGCCTAATGGTTTAACGGTAGAAACACTCAGTGATACTGCTGCCATAAATAAATCTCCAGATTACAGATCCTAGTCAGTCAGGGGTCAGGGTCGCTATGAAAGCAACAGCCGACTGCTTACAACTGACATATTAGCACTCTCGACTCCTGAGTGCTAATTTAGCTTTAGTCAGGGGCGATCGCAACTTAGTTGTCAGTACGGGTTCCCGAACCGAGCATGAGTAGGAGGCAAGGAGAGGGGGGAGTGGGGGCTGTGGTGATGACTTTCGATCGCTAACCAATTACTTTTGATTGATGAAGACAATGACAGAAAATAACGAGGAATCTTGTAGCCAAGGCTTGAGCGCTTGCGTCCAAAGCCTGGGAATCGCTCAAATAGAGCGGCATATTTTTATCTGTGCCGACCAAACCGTGCCCAAGTGCTGCGATCGGCAAACCAGTCTGGAGGCGTGGAATTACTTAAAAAAACGCTTGCAAGAATTGGGGTTGGACAAGCCAAGTGCCGATCGACCAACCTGCATTTTTCGCACCAAAGCCAATTGCCTGCGAGTGTGCGCGTCTGGCCCGATTATGGTAGTCTATCCAGACGGAGTGTGGTATCGCGACGTTACTCCCCCTGTCATTGAGAGAATTATTCAGGAACATCTCCTAAACTCAAAGGTCGTTCGAGAATACGCTTTCTTGACTCATCCTTTGCCTGTGCCGACTGAGGCGAAGCCAAACATTTAAGTATAGCGCTGTTTAAGCTACAGGGTTATAGGTAAAGTGTTAAATTTAAGGTTAAGGGTGAGAATTTGAGACAGTTTGGCGTCCGGGCGATCGCACCTGCTAGAGTTCAATAAAACTGTAGTTAGGTTCTTGTCTTCCTGGTGCGGCTTCCCGTGCTCCTTGTGTTTCTCAAAAGGTACAGTAAAAAAAATAGATCGGAGGAACTGTGAAATTTTGTGCAAAAGTTTCTCAGTGGCAGACACTAAGCAGGTTGCCAAACTAAACTAGAAACAGTTAAATACGTAAGTAGGGAGTCTGCTTAAATTTCTCTATATCAGAAGTATCATTTAAAACTGGGGCATCAACCTGCAATTGAAGCGATCGAGATTAAATATTTAACTTGGGCTCTGTTAGGGAGTCTCCAATCAATCAAGGCCGATCTTGACAGGGCGATCGTCCATTACTGGTTTTGGCTGCGTTCCAGGTCGTAAGACACTCACAAACAGCCGTCGATTACAGGTTGGGAAGCGGTAATACCCGCCCCGCTTTCCCTCACCGCCATCCCTTCACACGACCGTCGTCCTCCACTCCCAGCCGGGTGGCGGGGGACTGACGGAAAAAACAGAAGTGAAAACAAGGAAGCGTGCGGGGTACTTTAGCGGGAATAAACATGACAAAGGACAATAATTCAGGAGAGCAAAAACGGCTGATGCTGGTTGACGACGACCCCAACTTGATCTTGCTCGTCAAGGATTACTTGGAGTTTCGGGGTTACAACGTCATTACAGCAGAAAACGGCAGAGACGCTCTGGAAAAACTAGAACAAGAAGTTCCCGACTTGATGATCTGCGATGTGATGATGCCGGAAATGGACGGGTACACTTTAGTCAAACACATCAGAGAAGACCCTCGTACTAGCTGGATTCCGGTTCTTTTCTTGTCTGCTAAAGGTCAAAGTTCAGACCGAGTAAAAGGCTTGAGCACGGGGGCTGACGTTTATATAGTTAAGCCTTTTGAACCCGAAGAACTGGTAGCTCAAGTAGAATCTTCTCTGAAAGCCGCATCCCGCTTGATTCGCCACCGAAATGAAGGTATTGAGAGCGGCCCAAAAATTAAGGCACGCCGCAATGTCGAATTGACTCCAACTGAGTTAAAGGTGGTTCAGTTGTTAGCGCAGGGTATGGCAAACCGCCAGATCGCAGACGTGATGAATGTCAGCCAGCGGACTATAGAAAGCCACGTCAGCAATATGCTGGGCAAAACAGGTTTGCACAACCGGACAGAGTTGGCTCGCTGGGCCCTTGAAAGCAAAAAGGCTTGATCGCGGCGCGGGGGTTCTCTGCTATGAAATCAGGGGAGCAAAAGGTACTGCAATGCGCTTCGGCATACCTGCTTGGCGGTAGGGCGGTAGGGCGGTAGCTTGAAGCCCAATTAACCTTGAAACCTCAGCCGCTATAGAGTTACAGGGCGTCGGGTTCGATCGTAACTGTCGATCGAATGCAAGCAGCGTTAAAAGAGCCCTCTGGCGGTAGAGCCGAAAATATGAAATACTGGGGGGATGGAGTTTTCTGAAGTTTAATCTATTGCCTCAGTTAGCTCCATGTTGCTAAAATGTGATATTTAGATTAACTTCTTTCTACAATTATTAGGTCTAAGTTTCTATGACAAACTTAATGAACCGCCTTTCTATTTTTGTGGACGGGAACAATATGTTCTACGCTCAACAAAAGAACGGTTGGTTTTTTGATCCTCGCAGGGTGCTCGAATATTTCAAAACTTCGCAGCCGAATGTCATCTTGATCAATGCTTTCTGGTATACGGGTCTGAAAGACCCCCAAGATCAAAGGGGATTTCGAGATGCTTTGATAAGTCTGGGTTACACGGTTCGCACTAAAATTCTTAAGGAATATTACGACGATGCTTCGGGCAGATATTCTCAAAAGGCTAATTTAGACATAGAGATTGTGGTTGATATGTTTAATACGGTGGATCAATACGACCAAGTAGTGCTCTTTAGCGGGGATGGGGATTTTGAGCGGGCGATCGAGCTGCTGCGATCGAAAAATACTCATATTACTGTGGTATCAACCGAAGGAATGATTGCTAGAGAGTTACGAAATGCTACTGATAGGTATATAGACCTAAATGAAATTAGGGAACATATCGAGAAGATGGATTATTAGTCAGTAGTTAGTAGTTATTAGTCATTAGTCAGTAGTCAGTAGTTAGTAGTTATTAGTCATTAGTCAGTAGTTATGGGTTATGGGTTATTAATTATTCGTTATTGGCGCGAAACACGGGACTGGTGCCCCCGCCCAAAAACGCATACTTGCTTTCCGAGAGGAGCCGCCAGTAGCCCAAAATTTTAGACTAAGGTTCAAGTTCCCAGATCGATCTGTGGAGTAAATCTCAAATCTAAAATCTCAAATCTCAAATCGACTGACTGGAGGCTAAAAATCCAGAAAAACGGACAAGTAAAAATCAGGAAAACACTTTTTTAGAGCTATGAAAACTCAACCAAGTCAAGACCGGATTATTATTTTCGATACGACTTTGCGCGACGGAGAGCAATCTCCGGGTGCATCTCTGAATGTGGATGAAAAACTGACGATCGCTCGCCAGTTAGCAAGATTGGGCGTAGATGTGATTGAAGCGGGTTTCCCTTTCACCAGCACGGGAGATTTTGAGGCAGTCCAAAAAATAGCCCGATCGGTTGGCACGGAAGATGGCCCGACAATTTGCGGTTTAGCACGGGCGAGAAAGCCAGATATTAAAACAGCAGCAGAGGCTCTGAAACCAGCCGCCAATGCGCGAATTCATACGTTTCTGGCTACATCTGATATTCACTTGGAGTATAAGCTGAAAAAGACGCGGGCTGAGGTTCTGGAAATTGTGCCGGAAATGGTGGCTTACGCTAAGTCTTTTGTGGATGATGTGGAGTTTTCGCCGGAAGATGCTTGTCGATCGGAACCGGAGTTTTTGTATCAGGTTCTAGAACGGGCGATCGCAGCGGGTGCGACTACTGTTAATATTCCCGATACAGTCGGCTACACGACTCCGAGCGAGTTTGGGGCTTTGATTCGGGGAATTAAGGAAAATGTGCCGAATATCGATCGCGCAATTATTTCGGTGCACGGTCACAATGACTTAGGATTGGCTGTTGCTAACTTTTTGGAAGCAGTAAAAAATGGTGCCAGACAGTTAGAATGCACGATTAACGGAATTGGCGAACGGGCGGGAAATGCGGCTCTGGAAGAGTTGGTAATGGCGCTTTACGTGCGGCGTCAATATTATAATCCGTTCTTGGGTCGGCCTGCGGATTCTGAGGAACCGCTGACAAATATTGACTCGCGCCAAATTTACAAAACTTCGCGCTTGGTTTCTAATTTAACGGGGATGTTGGTGCAGCCAAATAAGGCGATTGTGGGAGCAAATGCTTTCGCTCACGAGTCGGGAATTCACCAAGACGGGGTGCTGAAAAATAAGCTGACATACGAGATTATGGACGCTGAGTCGATCGGCTTGACGGAAAATCAAATCGTCTTGGGTAAATTATCCGGCCGCCACGCTTTTCACACTCGCTTGAAAGAGTTGGGTTTTGAAATGGCAGACGATGAGCTAAATAAGGCTTTTGTCAAGTTTAAAGATTTAGCGGACAAGAAAAAAGAGATTACTGATTGGGATTTAGAGGCGATCGCCAATAACGAAGTGCACCAAGCACCGGAACTGTTCCGGTTAGAATTGGTGCAGGTTTCTTGCGGTGACAAATCTCGCCCGACAGCAACTGTCACTGTGCGGAATCCGGCGGGCGAAGAATTGACCGATGCTGCGATCGGCACTGGGCCTGTGGATGCGATTTACAGGGCAATTAACCGCGTGGTAAACGTACCGAACGAGTTGATAGAGTTTTCTGTACAGTCGGTGACAGCGGGCATAGATGCGATCGGCGAAGTAACAATTCGCTTGCGCCACGAAGGCAAAGTATTTTCCGGCCACTCGGCAAATACCGACATTATCGTAGCCTCCGCAGAAGCATACATCAGCGCTTTAAATCGCCTGTATCAGGCATTGCAGTCTAATCCTGAAAAAGCCTCGGAACAGCCAACTCAGATCGGAAATCAAGTTGTTGCCAAAGCACAGCGCTGATAAATTTATTGTCAGCCATTTTTCTTGAAACAAACCGCAGACGAACGCACATAACAGCAGATATATCTAAATAAATCTGCGTTAATCCGCGTTCATCTGCGGTTAAAAATTATTTTTTTTAGCAACAACAAACCCTAAAAAATGCAAGAAGAAACTTTAAAAAAAGAGCGGCAATTCCACGATGCTTGGGCATCCACAATCGATATTGACGGCATTCGAGTCAATGATTACTTTGAAGCTTGTACCGCCCCAGAAAATAGATTTATCGTCGAGCAAATGGGCGATATTACAGGCAAACGCCTGTTAGATTTAGGCTGCGGCGCGGGAGAAAACAGCGTTTATTTTGCGAAAAAAGGTGCGAATTGTGTGGCAGCCGACTATTCTCAGGGCATGGTAGAAGTTGCTCTGAAATTGGCTGAGAAAAACGGCGTCAAAATAGAGGGCTGCACTGTAAATGCAATGGCTATAGATTTCCCGGACAATAGTTTTGATATTGTTTACGCTTCTAATTTGCTGCACCATTTGCCAGAACCGGAAAAGGCAATTCGCGAAATGCACCGCGTGCTGAAGCCTGGAGGTAAAGCTTGCTTTTGGGACCCGATGAAGCACAATCCGGTGATTAATGTTTACCGCAGGATGGCGACTGAGGTGCGGACGGAGGATGAAAGTCCTTTGGATATTAATATTGTAAATTTTGTCAAGTCTTTGTTTTCCGAGACGGCTTATGATACGTTTTGGCTGACATCGCTGTGGATTTTTTTGCGCTTTTATTTAATCGAAAAAGTGCATCCAAATGAGGAGCGTTATTGGAAAAAGATTATCATTGAACAAGAGAGATTGAAACCGGAATACTCTCGATTGGAAGGGTTGGATGGGTTTTTGAAGAAGTTGCCTTTGATGAAGCGCTTGGCTTGGAATTTGGCTGTTGTGGCAACGAAGTAATTAAAAGAAGTACAATAAGTCAAAGCATTTAATTAAGAGGCTAATTATGCCAGAAACTATTACTGCTATCTACGAAAACGGGGTTTTTCGTCCCTTGAGTCCTTTGTCATTGAATGATGGGGAAACTGTGGAAATCACTATTGTAGCGGAAGTTTCGCAGGAAGAACTCAAGGGTGATCGCGAAAAAGCGATTAAGTTGATGGATTTACGGAAATTGATGGGTTTGCCAACAAAACAGTTTAAGCTAGATGCAGCCGCAGAACAAAAGCGGCGCGAACTGTTTGAAAAACTTAAGGGAAGAGTGGGGAAACCTCTTTCTGAAATCGTTATTGAGGATCGGGGCCCGTGGTAAATGCCTATTTCTTAGACACCAGCGCTTTGGTTAAACGGTATGTGCCTGAATTGGGAAGTAATTGGATTCAATCCATTACTGTTCCTGCAGCAGGTAACTTTCTCGCGATTTCTCAGATTACTTGGGTGGAGGTATGCAGCGCTTTTTCACGCCGTCAACGAGAGGGTAGTCTATCTGTCGATGAGGTTGACCAACTTTTGGGAGATTTTCGCACGGATTTTGACAACCAGTATGAAGTTCTTGAAGTCGATCGCACTTTGATAGAAACAGCGGGCGCACTGGTGATGCAAAACCCGCTGCGGGCTTATGATTCGGTGCAATTAGCGTCAGCTTTGCGCGTTCAATCTACTCTCGTTTCCGTGCCAGATACTCAACTGGTTTTTGTTTCGGCGGACAACAGATTGCTGGATATTGCTCAGTCGGCAGGGTTGGCGATCGACAATCCTAATAATTATCCGTAATCAAGCTGTTGGTAGTGAGGAATGCAAGTCTTCATACCAATCAGAGGACTAAAGTCATCACTAGAAACTAATTTTAGTGCGATCGTTATTTAGAGAATTTCTTTCAAAATTTTAAGTAATATTTGATTCTGTTCCTCCGTACCTACACTAATCCGCAATTTGTCTTCTAATCGCGGCTGATTGAAGTATCGAATCAATATTCCCCGTACTTTCAGTGTTTGATAAATTCTTTCTGCATCGCCGTTTGGTGGCCGCACTAACAAAAAGTTGGTTTGCGAGGGCCAAACTTCAAAGCCTAATTCCTGGAAGCTAACGGCTAGTTTTGCTCGCGAAGCCTTAATCTTTTCGGCGTTGGCTGTTTTGTGGTCTCGATCGGCGATCGCAGCCGCCCCCACTGCATAGGCTAAAGCATCCACATTATAGCTGTCTTTGATTTTATTTAATTCTGCCAGCAGCGCCGGATTTGCTATGCCAAAACCCAGCCTCAATCCTGCTAGGGAATAACCTTTTGAAAGCGTCCTCAAAACTATAACATTACTGTAGTTTTTTGTCAAGTTCAAAGCATTGTCATCGGCGAAATCTACATAAGCTTCGTCGATGACAAGAATACCCGATAACTCTTTAGCCAGTTTCTCCAAATCTGCAACAGATATGGCTGTTCCCGATGGACTATTCGGCGAGGCTACAAAGGTCACTGCCCCTCGGGCTGCTATTAGCAAATCGACTGGTAACTTGTAGTCGTCGGGATAAGGAACTTCAACAAATTCTGCATCTTGAATTTGTGCCAAAGTGCGGTACAATACATAGGTTGGCGCGGGACAAACAATCTGTTTCCCAGATTCGCCCACAGCGCGAACTATCAAGTTTAATAAATCGTCGCTGCCGTTACCTACAACAATCCAATCATCAGCCACTCCCAAAACTTGACTAGCAGCAATACGGAAACTTTTGCCAGTAGGATCGGGATAGCGCCGCAGCATTTCTCCGTCTATTTGCTGAAGCACTTTTAAGGCTTTGGGAGAAGGCGGATAGGGATTTTCATTAGAATTTAGTTTAATAATTTTTGTGCCTAGCGGTGGCTGTTCCCCCGGCACATAGCCAGACATTTCGTGGATGCTTTTGCGAAAGTAATTCATCTATATAATTGAGTTTTGTGGAACGGGCATCTTGCCCGTTCTTGATAATGGCGCAAGATATATTGAGTTTTGTGGAACGGGCATCTTGCCCGTTCTTGATAATGGCGCAAGATATCAAGTTAAAAAGATTATATCAAACAATTAGTGACTATCCGCGTTATACCCAAATCCATTAACTTTTGCATCTCTGCTCGATCGTCCACCGTCCAGGCCACAATGTCAACTCCCTGACTCCGGCTTTCTTGAATTAGTGCGGGGTTTTCCAGCAACACGCGATACTGGCTGCTAATCAAATTATCCTGATGCGCCACAGCTTGAGCTAATTGAGTTTTGTACGCTTCTAGATTAGCAACAATGTGTCCGATCGCCAAATCGCCAGATAGCCGTCGCACTTGTTCCAGAAATCCAGCGTTAAAGGAGGTAATAACGCATTTGTGTTGGATTTCTTCGCCCTTCAAAGTATTGACAAAATCCGCGACATCTGCGTCAGACCACTCGCAGTGAGGTTTGACATCAAAGTAAAGAAATTTGTCAACCTTTTTGAGTATGGTTAATGCGGCTTTTAAAGTAGGAATTTTTTCTTGTGAAAATTCATCGCTAAACCATTTTCCCGCATTAAGTGTCTGCAATTCAGACAGAGTGTTTTCCCTAACTTTGCCAGAAACTCCAGTGATTCTATCTAATGTTGCGTCGTGAAAAATCACTGGTACGTTGTCGGCGGATAGCTGGATGTCAAATTCGATCGAATGAGCTCCACGGGCGATCGCCAGTTCAAAAGCTGCTAAAGTATTCTCGGGGGCGATCGCCGAAAATCCCCGATGTGCGATAATTTCTAAATTCACTGTTTTGTACCCTCTAAAAACTCTGCCACAGTTTGATTAAAAGTTTCGGGTTGAGTCAAAAAAGACCAGTGATTCCCCGGTACTTTTGCAACAGTAAGATTTTTCAAGTATCTCTTGTATGGCTGCATTTGCCAAGCCATGCGATTTACGCCTTTTTCCGGCTGTACAAACAAAGTCTGGATATCAATATTTTCAGTTAAACCAGCAACTTTCATCACTTCTGCAAATATCTGATTTCTGGCTGCAATCGTAAATTTACTGCCCCACTTTCCGTCCGATTTTTGTTCGATTTGGTATTGGAATACCATTTGCTGCAAGTCACTCCAATCTGCGTATTCTCCCGATTGTTTTGCTGCTGCTTCTGCTTGGGATAAAGTCGCAAACGGGCCCACACATTTGAGACAGTCTAATTTTCGGTAAACAATTGGCAGAGTGAGTTTCATCGCGGCGGGCATTTTAGTGATGAAGATGGGGTCTACTAAAATCATACTGCAAAAGCGAGCCGGATTTTGCCTCGCCCAAATCGCTGCTAGTTTTCCCGTCCAAGAATGTCCTAAAATGTGGGCGTCAGGCCAGTTGAGATGTGCCATCAAAGCTTCTAAATCTGCGATCGCACTTTCAAAAGTATAGCCTGTTTTCGGTTTGCTACTCTCTCCGTGACCGCGCATATCTGGCGCTACAATATGATAGCGGTTGGAGAAATAATTGCCCAAGCTACTCCAGACACACGCACTATCTGCTAAACCGTGCAGCAGCAGCAAACGCGGAACTTTTTTTTTACCTGTTTCTGGCTTCCATTCTAGGTATGAAAGTTCCATTCCTGGCAGGTGCAAAGTGTTACGCATTGGCATAATAGGGGGGGTTTATAGTTGGAGAAATGTGATTTAAGTTTTTTATGAACAGGCAAGATGCCTGTTCCACAAAGAGTGAATTTTCTTCTACTGTTTTCATAAACAGGCAATATCCCTGTTTCACAAAGAATAAATCTTCTTGTGGGGTGGGCTTCTAGCCCGCCCTTATTTCCTAACCTTTGCCCTTCAAACTCAACAAAATAAACTGAGTTTTCTGCGCTTCATCAAAATTGTCATCGCTGACCAAAACTAGACTCTGGCTGCCATCTGGCAAGCGCGGGCCGAGGGTCATCCCCTCTAAATTGTACAGCGGAATTCCGAGTTGGCTTAAGTCTAGCAGCAACTTTTTCTTAACAGGTTCGACTGCCACTCGCCCTTTAAAACTCTGGATTCTCGAAGTATCTGTAGCCGCCCCAACCGCTACTTGATAAATCCTAGCGCCGTATCCCGACAGCCCAAAAGAACGTTCTAAACTCAGAATCTGACCGCCACCGACAGTTACTAATTCTGTTAAACCGTTCAAAACAGTCATGGGAACTTGGTCTAACTTGTAAAGATTTTCCGATACTAATTGCGGCGTTTTATCGACGATGACATAATGTAAAAGACGGAGTTTATTTTCCTGTTCCGGGTCTAAATCTTGCATTAACGGCGCTTCCGTAGCTGCAAACAAACGAAACGGATCTAGACCGCCCGGACTAAAGGTTTCTGGGTCGATGGTTAAAGATTCAAAACCTAAATTGTCCACCACTCCTTGCTGCTGTTTTTCATCGCTGGCATCGGGAATATAGCGCTTTGGTATCGGCAATTTTCCCCGCATTTGACCTGTTTGGAGGTCAAATTCACCGAGAAAAGGAGGGATGCCAACATGAGTAACGCCTTCGCTGGCGACAAATACTGAATGGCGGGGAGAAAGGGCGATGCCTTCGGGATTGATGGAACCCCAAGAGAAGGTTTCACCGTCTGCTTTTTTGAGGGATGTAACGCCTTCAACGGTAACTTTTTTCAGGCGAATATTTGCTGGATCGCTTGATGTGAGGTCGAGTCGGAGACTGTAAAATCTCGCTTCTCCGTTTTCGCTGGGGTCGTCGGAAAGAGCGTAAAAGCGATAAGCTTTGGAAGTGACTGCGCTAATACCTTTGGGGTCGTAGGTAATTCCTGACAAACCGCCGATTGGTACTCCTTCAAAATTCATTTTTGGCAATAGGTACTCGCCCAAAAATTCTAGGGACATTTCTGGAAAAGAGCGGTCTTTTGCAACTGCGGGAGGGGGGGCGCAAGCTGTGCAAACAGTTAAGAGAATTAGGGCTAGACTGAATAAGCGTAAAATTCGTTGGCGAAGCCCTCGAAGAGGATCGCCCAGCGTCTTTAAATCCCAATAATTGCTCAGTGCGGTGACATTTATTTTATTGCTCTTGTTGAACAGTTTGCTTTTGTGCCATCTTTGTGACATAATTTATACCGTTTTGTAGATATGCAAAACTTGATGTTTCGAGAAGGAATGCCGAATCGCGGCAACCAAATTTTGAGAATGAGAAGTTCTGTACCAATTGGGTGCTTGCTTTTCCTGTGGCTGTGTGCTGGTTCTATTGCTAGCGCCCAAACTAATCCACCAGCCCTCGATCAATTTTCTCCTAATCCTCTAGAAATTACCACACCCGATCCCCTAGCTCCCGCTAACGAATCTTTGAGCAGCACTCAGCGGGACGAACTGACAGCGGCTTTGGAGCAGTTAAACTTAGAAGCAGCGGCTAAACTGGAAGCTGGAGACGGCGCTGGTGCTTTTGAAATTTGGTTCCGAGAATTGCGGCTGCGTAGGTATCTCGGGCCGGCGGCGGAAATTGCTGCTTTGAGTCGGGTGGGAAGTGTTGCTTGGAGTAACGGTAAAAACCTCGAACTACAGCTTATTACTAAACGGTTACAAGCAATTCAAAAAGAAGTCAAATCCCAAGTACCACTTAATACTGAGTTGCTCCCCGTCTTCGCTGCGGCTTTTCAGCAGGTGCGCGCTAAAGGCCCGACTGTAGAAGTTTACCAAGAAATTCTCGAAAATGCGCGCCAAAACCAAGATATATTGGCTGAAGGTCAGATTTTGAAAGCGATCGCGCTAATTCACGTCAATTGGTTGAGTTACGATAAAGCTGCTCCCGTCTATGAGGAATTGGCAACTTTAATTCAGGAAAACCGTGCTTTATTTGCTGCTAATTCTGCTGTGCAAAATTCTGCTGTAGTTGCGGGAAACGGCGCGCCGCCGCAGCCTGTAACTCCTCCAACGGAGGTAGATACCCTGAGACAGTTGGCCTACGTTTACCAGCAGTCGAAACAACCCCTAAAGGCGATCGCAGCCAGGGAAAAACTAGCATCAGTGTATGTCAACCTGCAAAATCCCAGCGCTATACCACCGCTCAAAATTGCGATCGCCAGCGATTACCAAACCATAGGTCAAATCAATTTAGCCGCTCAATACTATCAGGAAGCCTACAATTTAGCCGTCCCCATTCAACAGTATGCCCAAGCTAGCGAAGCTTTGGATAAATTAGCGTTACTTTATCGAGCGCAAAAGCAGTGGGAACAGACTTTGCGGATTTATCAAATGCAGTTGCTGTTAGAAGAGCGGGCTGACAATTTCTACGGATTGATGAACACTTATGACAATATCGGTCAAGTTTATCAAGAGATGAAGGCTTACGATAAAGCTTTGGAATCCTATCAAAAAGGGTTGGACGTGGCTAAAAAATTGGGACACAGACAAGAGTATTTTGCTAAGAAAATTCAAAAAGTTAACAAGCAATTGCAAAGAACTTCGTAGTTGTCAGCAGGCAATAATGACAATTTGCAATGTGAGTAATTTAAATGCAGTAAGGTGTGCATTGCACACCCTACAAAACTACTTTTGATCGAGAATTTATTGATGGTACCCGCCACGTGATTTATCGGTAGAATCAATCCAAAATCGTTCTCCTCTAGCGCTCACGCCGAAGTCTAAAATCTAAAATCCTCAAGCCCCCGAATTTATCCGTGGGGTCAATCCAAAATCCAAAATCTAAAATCTAAAATCGAATGACTCGTAGGTTTCTCGCGAGATAGAGTAATATAGTACATCAGTTTCGTAATAACGAGCATTTTTTTCATATTTCATGCCAACTTTCTGTATCACCCGCTGGGAGGCGATATTTTCGGGTCGGGCGATCGCAACTATTCTCTCTAACTTTAATATTTCAAATCCATAATTTAGACTAGCAAAAGATGCTTCAGTCGCCAATCCTTGATTCCAATAAACTTTGTCGAGGGTATAGCCTAGCTCAACTTCCGGTGTCTTGTCCAGAAAACATAGTCCGCAGCGACCAATCATTTTACGGTCTATTTTATTTACTACCGCCCACATTCCGAAGTTGTTTTCTTCCCAATGTTTGAGCATGGTATGAATGGCGATTTCTGTTGCTTCTCTAGTTCTAACTCCTGCCAGGTATTTCATTATTTCCGGATCGCTGTAGATGCGGTACAGATCGTCTAAGTCGTCTGGCGTAAATTGTCTCAGATACAATCGGGCTGTCTCTATCTCTTGCATAGTCACAAGATCACCTCTAAATCAATGGGTACAAGTAAGTAATGTGCGCAATGCGCACCACGCACAAGTAATTTTTATGGACAGGTTTATCGCGAGATTTAATATCAGCAAGGTGCGCAGTGCGCACCCTACGAAAATATTTTTTACTGGTACATTTATCGCGAGATTGAATAATATACTCGCTCGCGACCGCAATCGTCAAAGTTATGCTGGTATTTCATCCCTACTTTTTCCATTACCCGCCGCGAGGCGATGTTTTCGGTATCTGCAACTGCGACAATTTTTTCTAGTTTCAATACTTCAAATCCGTACTTGAGGCTGGCCGCTGCAACTTCTGTTGCTAAACCTTTCCCCCAATACGCTTTTGCTAACACGTAACCAACTTCTACTTCAGGTGTTTTGCCTAAAAATCGAAGCCCCCCGTCCCCGAGCAATTGGTTATTTTGTTTATTGACAACAGCCCATAAACCGAAACCATGTTGTTCCCAATCTGCGATTATCCCAAATAAATCTGCTGCTGTTTCTTCTCTATTTCTGACGCCTTCGGTCAGATATTTCATCACTTCTGAATCGCTGTAGATGCGGTACAGATCGTCTAAGTCGTCACGGGTAAATTGTCTCAGATACAATTTAGCTGTCTCTATCTTTTGCATGATGACATTATAACCTCTATTTAGCTCCTCCACTTCTTTAAGAAGTCGGGGATCTAAAACTTCGGTTTTTTGAGCTTTGTCTAGTTATTTGTTACAATTATGACTGAGATGTATTCTACCATTTTAGCGCTCGATGACAATTTCCTCACCAGTAGCAGACACCAAAAACAAATCCGGCCAGGAAACAGACTGGCGGTTATTTCTGAGGTTGGCATCTTACGCAACCCGCAGCAAACGCTTGCTCATTATTTCGATCGCACTATTAGTACCGCTAGCAGTCTCAGGAGCAGTTCAACCGATTCTCATCGGACAGGCAATTTCGGTAATTCGCTCGGAACCTACCTACGAATTCTTGCGGGGATTGCCTTTATCTGCTGCATTGAATATTCTGGCAGTTTTGCTCATGCTAACTATAACAGTTAGATTAGCACTGCAATCAGTTCAAGGCTATTTAGTCACCAAAGTAGGGCAAATAATTACTACAGATATTAGAAATGATTTGTTCGCCCACGTCACATCGCTAGCAGTGAGATTTTTCGACCGCACTCCTGTAGGCAGACTGATGACTCGCCTCACCAGCGATGTCGAAGCTTTGGGAGAGGTTTTCTCTTCAGGGGCGATCGGCATTGTCAGCGATTTGTTTTCTATTTTAGTAATTGCCATTTTTATGTTTACCATGCAGTGGCAACTAGCTTTAATGTTGGTGCTGATGATGATACCAATTACCGCAGTCATAATTTATTTCCAGTACCAATATCGCATAGCCAATTACACTACCAGAGAAGAACTTTCAGACCTTAACTCACAACTGCAAGAAAACTTGACTGGTATTGGCGTAGTGCAGCTATTCCGCCGCGAAAGATTCAACTCAGAATTGTTTCGCGTCACCAATAAACAGTACATTAAAGCCGTTGACACAACTATCTTTTACGACTCCGCCGTATCTGCGACTTTAGAATGGATTGCTTTAGTGGCCATCGCAGCCGTTTTGTGGATGGGTGGTCAAAGGGTTTTAGCGGGTAATCTCAACTTCGGTACTCTCTCGGCATTCATTTTATTTGCTCAGCGTCTCTTCGATCCGCTGCGGCAATTTGCTGAGAAATTCACCGCTATTCAAGCAGGATTTACCGCCGTCGAACGGATTAGCGATATTCTCAACGAACCGATCGAAATTAAAGATCCAACTAGCGGGAAGAAGGAAGAAGGAAGAGGGAAGAAGGAAGAAGGAAGAGGGAAGAGGGAAGAAGGAAGAAGGGCAGGTTATTCACCGTTGTTGATAACTGGACATCCAGAGGCAACGGCTTACAACTTGTCTCCGTTCGATCGAGAATTGGCAGATAACCATCAAAATCCAGCAAGTTCAGAATATCGTTTATTGCCTAACAATCCCCAATTACCCCTCAACACCCCCAAGCTTCGGGGGGGAGAAAATGCCAAATCGCAGAATTCTGAATCGGGAGAAATCCAATTTGACAACGTGTGGTTTGCTTACAAAGAAGACGAATATGTCCTGCAAAACCTCAATTTCACCATCAAATCCGGCGAAAAAGTAGCATTAGTTGGCCCCACTGGTGCGGGCAAAAGTTCGATTATCCGTCTCCTGTGCCGCCTTTACGAACCTAGTAAAGGGCGGATTCTGGTTAATCATGTGGATATTCGGGATTTGCCTCAAGCAGAGTTACGCAGGCACATAGGCGTGATTATCCAAGATGGCTTTCTCTTTGCTGGTGACGTGAAGAGCAATATCAGCCTGGGAGAAAGTTACTCGATTGAGGAAATTCAAGCAGCAGCAGAAAAGACAAATGTTGCCCGTTTAATCGAACAGTTGCCTCAAGGTTACGATACGCAATTGCGGGAACGGGGGACGAATCTTTCGGGGGGACAAAAGCAATTATTAGCATTTGCTCGCGCCGCCATTCGCAATCCCAGTATTTTAGTTCTAGACGAGGCAACTGCTAGTTTGGATGTGGGGACAGAAGCTTTAATTCAAGAAGCTCTAGAGCGTTTGATGGCGGACAGAACGGCGATAATTATTGCCCACAGACTCTCGACTATCCGAAATGTCGATCGTATTTTAGTGCTCAAACGCGGGCACTTAGTAGAGTCTGGCAGCCACGAAGAATTGTTGCAGCTAGAAGGTTTGTATGCCAGTTTGTACAAGCTGCAAATGCTGGGAAGTTAATATCTGAAGGAAGAGGGAAGAAGGAAGAGGGAAAATTCTCGGAATACCCAGATACCCGACTTTTTCAAGAAGTCGGGTATCTAAAAGAATCTAAAATCTAAAATCTAAAATCTAAAATCGTATCACTTGCCCGAAATCATTTTCCCCAGGGTTTCCGGCAGGTGAATTATATGTTGGAAAAGCTGGTTTGGCCCGATGCCAAACAATAACTGCATGGCCAGCACAATTGCTGCTAAAGAAATCGCTGTCCCGATGCTGGCTTTCAACACTTTAAAAGCCCAATTAAACACCAGCCAAGACACAAGTAATGAAGCAATTAAGATAATTAATTCTATTGGCATATAACAGTTTTAACTTTAATTCAGGACTGCGGACATGAAACTAGAAACCCCGGTTTCTTCGTATATATCTAATCATCAAACCAAATAGCTTTGTCAGAAACCGGGTTTAAGAGCACAAGTCCTTTGATTGTAAGTTCAAGCAATACTGCCGCGCTTCCGTGTTTCCTTATAAGAAATTCCGACATTTTTTAAGCCGGCTTTAATCATTTGCTGCTCTAACAAAGCGAAAAAGCGACTTCGATCGCCCCCCGTGACTACCGCTTGATTATGAGCTTCTGCTAGCGTCACCGGATAGCCGCCGCCTTTGTGTACTTGAGCCAGCATCATTCCTAATGCTAAATCTAGCTGTGCTGTATCTTGTGCTACCCATTCCGGCACTTCTATTCTAGCAATTTCTGTGCCAACGTGAACGTAACAGAAATAGACGGAATTAAGACCGTACAAATCTAAAATTCGAGCTTGAGATTTCCACAAAGGGCTTCTTTGTCCCGGTGAGAGGATTGTTGCCCACAATATGGCATCTCGCAAAGGTTCAAATTCTTGACAAGGTGCTTTTTCCGCGAAAGAAATTGTGGCGGCAAATCCGACGTTCGGGCAATTTGTCATGCAGTCTGGTACTTCGTGGGTGCAAGCTTCAAACCGCAAAAAAGATAAACTTTCGCTGCTGCGAGAAGCGCTTAAGTATCCTAACAGCGGAATTCCTGCTAAACGCAACTTGTCCCAAGCTTCTAAAATTGGCAGCAAAATTCGATCGCGCGCATCTGTGGGTAACTGTTCCAAAAACCAATAAATCAGGGAACCGTCTACCATAGCTAAAGCTGGTGCGGGCAATTTATTGTCGTTAACTTTTGCCCAATTGCAGCCCATTTCTGCTAAGGCAATTGCTTCGGAAACTGCTCGCCGATATCCCATCCATTCTTCGGTTCTAATTCCCCACTGCCGCGAACCGTACAAATCTTCGGGTTTGTAGAAAACCTCGGGCACGCTGTCTAAAACTGGGTGGCGGCTTTGTCCGTAGTGCAGCATGACTGTGCCGACGTTTAGCAGGTAGCAGTAGGCTATTTCGTGATGGTTGGGGGAAATTTGCGATCCGTCTGTGGCAAAGACTGTGTGAGCGGCGGGGGGTGCAGTGATGTATGTGCGATCGGACAATGGCTCGATCGGCGTGGCAGCATTGAATAAAGTGCGATCGCGCCAATTCTCTTGCAATTCCACCAATTTTTCCTGTTCCCCTGCCGCCTTGACCAGCAAATTCTGAGCCACTTCCAAACGCTGCCGAGCCGCGTGAGCTTCCACATTCAAATGTTGGCTCATTCCCTGCATTGCCTTGGCTGCTTTAGTTAAATCGAGCATGGGTTTTAAGTCTCAATATTAGGAAACTTTCAAGCTGAGAAATTATCAAAACACTTTTCAATTTTTTGGTTCCGAAGCTTGGTTTTTTGTCATACAGGCGGTTTGATCGACTAAAACACTTCGTGCGCGCCCCCATAAATAGTAAAACAACCTGGTTTTTGAGGTCAAGATTACCTGCAATAGTCTATGAAAAAAAACATTTTTTTGGTCGATAGCCTTGCTTTTTTGAGGAGTTTCTGTTATATTTATCTTATAATGGGATGGTGGCAAAAATATTATTTTTGCCACCATCCCATTATATTAAAATACCATGTCTACGCCGCAAAAGTCAACAAAAAAGATGTAAAATTTTGTGATTTTTTTTGACTCTAAAAAGCGAAAAAAAATCCCACCTGTAAACAAATCTAACATCAATAGTCGATCTGCCGCCAATCGGCAAAATCTCCGGCAAACTGCGACAGAGAAAGCAATTGAACTGGTGGATTGTGAGCCACAGATTCCCGTTCTGGCAAAGTATTGTAACCCCAATCAGCCAAAAATAACCTCACCTGAGATAAATCCGGCTGCTGCTTCACCGACAGCAAAGTTTTTAACCGATCTTCGACAAACCAAATAGTCGAGTCTTTCCCAGACGCTGCCAAAAATTCCCGCAAAATTTGGTGTTTCGGCTTGTTGTATTCCTTACCAAAAATCAACTCTGACGGCATTTGTACGCCCGCTAGCTGCAAAAGTTCCCGCACAAAACGACCTTCCTTCGTAGTGACGATCGCCACTTTCACCGAACTCTCCTGCAAGGAGTGCAAGCGATCGGCTACGCCTGGATAAAAGCGGTGCAAAGACAGCCACCCAGCTAAATCCTCAGCAATCCAATTATCGCGCAATCCGTCTAACATAGCGCCGACAGACTGCGCTTTCAAATTATTTTCGGTCAATAAATGCGGTACTATATTCGGCCACTCCAGCAAAATTTGCTCTTCCGTAATACCTGTCAGCAGTGCGCGGATCAGCAGCGGCATTTCCCAACCGGTTTCGATGGCCGGCCGCACTCGGTAAAAACTCAAAGCTAAATCTGCATCTGGCACGGTTTCGACTGGTTTCCAGATTTGACAGTAGGTACGCCAAGCGGTTTGGAAATATTCGATTAGTCCGTCACAAATCACACCGTCAAAATCAAGAGCTAGAATTGTCGGAAATTTATTAGTCATCAGTCAATCGATTTTAGATTTTAGATTGAAGAATTGAAGAATTGAAGAATTGGAGAATTGGAGAATTGAAGAATTGAAGAAAGCTACCTCACGGATTAATCCGGGGAATTGTTATCGGATACTATGTTTGGGTTGTGCGAGGATAAATACTGGGCTTGTACCCTGGCTGCTTTCGGTCACTGCATTGAAGAATTGAAGAATTGAAGAATTGACTGTGCAAACACTCAGCATTGATTGGTCAAGAGTCCTTATTAAAAAGACTGAACTAGGGGTTGAGTAGCAATCGATTCTAGTCCTTGAGACTCCAACAATTTCGTCCACTCTGCCCTCAGCCGCGAATCATCGGGTGCGAGGCTGCGCATTTGGGCAAGAGTAGCAATCGTTTCGTACCAAATCCCATTTTCAGCATAAGCAATCACCTTAGCCATAGGGTCGGGATTTGCCAAATCGCTTTTGAGAGTTGCCTGGGGTTCAATTCGCTGCATCCATCCTTTAACGATATAATCTCCGGAACGCTCTAGAGGATCGCAAGCTAGTGCAAACGACCACACATATCGCTTACCAACCTCAATATTTTTTGTCTTGCCTTTCTCAGAAATGCTAACTCCAACAATTCCGGCTTTGTCATTTTTGATAGTAGTTTCGTAGACTACTTCGGATTCATCTTCGTTTAGCAAAACAAACTCTACTTGAGCCGCCGGTTGAGAAACATATACAAAAAATGTTGGCGACTCTGTTAGCGTTAAACCAATATTGCTTTCAGGTATTAAGGGAGTAATTGATAAACCTTGGCGCAACTGACAGCCTCGATGCGTCCCCCCTTGCCGGTTGTCGGGGGCGGTGACATCTGGGGGTTTGAAATTAACATTCTGACTCAGCAGAATTGGTGCAGGTACAGCCTGCATCGGTGAAAGCAAACTGGGGAGAGTAACGGCGATCGCCAATACAGCCATCGCCAGTGCAGTAAAATGTAGAAAACGTTTCATTTTTTCACCAATTTGTGAGATATTATAGCTCGCATTTCTACTGTTAACCCGGAGTTTAAACCCCGGGGGCGATCTGGTAAATTTGTCAATTTTTACATCGCAATCGGAAGACCGACACAACTTCAAGAAATAGCGAGATTTAAAGAGGGCCAACCAGCGGTTGAGTTGCAACTGATTCCAGTCCTTGGGACTGCAATAATTGCGTCCACTTGGCTGTCAGCATCGCATCCCCCGGTGTCTGGCGTCGCATTTGGGCTAAAGTAGCGAGAGTTTCGTACCAAATCCCATTTTTAGCGTAAACGTTGAGCCTAGTCATCGGGTCGGGATTTGCCAAATCACTCTTGAGAGTTGCCTGCGGTTCAATTCGCTGCACGAACCCTTTAACAACTAAATCTGCCGATCGGTCTTCGGGGTCGCAAACCATCGAAAACGACCACACGTATCGCTTACCAACTTCAAGAGATTTGTTGTTGTCCGTAGCAGGAATGCTAACTCCAACAATCCCGGATTTGTCAAGTTTAAATGTTTTTTCGTAGACCACTTTGTCCTCGTTGTCGTTGAGCAAAGTAAACTCTATTTCTGCTGAAGTTTGAGGAACATAGACAAAAATTGTGGGAGACTCTGTTAGGGTTAAACCGATATTAGTTGGAGGCACTAAAGGAGTAATAGATAAACCCGCCGGACACAGCTTGCTGCCGCGATGTGTCCCTCCTTGTCGGCTGCCGGGGGCTGTTACGTCGGGAGGCTTGAAATTAACATTTTGACTCAGCAGAAGCGCCTGGGATTGTACCCGCATCGGTGCAAGTGAACTGGTGACGGTAGCTGCGATCGCAGATAAGGCGACCGCAAGTTTAGCCCGATGTAAAAAACGTTTCATTTTGTTGTACCTTTCACTATAATATTGCAAACACAGGCATTCGCTGATGGCGACAAATCTTTTTGATCTGCTAGTCGAGGGCGCAGATACACAATTTGAACCTTGACATATCATCAATAACATTAATTAATTCGATCGGCAAGTGGATTCTCCGTCCGCAAAATCGGGCCACCTAGGTCGCGAGTATCATTGCATACAGTTGAGCGCGGCAAACTGTAAAATTTTGTTACAAAGCGGTCGGAATTTCCCGGTGTTCTAAGATGGATGGAGTCTCCGGCAGGCGGCAAAGGCGAAACAACTGCTGTTCCAGAAACAAATCAAACTTTTATGCTGGGATAATGAGTAAAATATCTAACAAAATTCGATCGGCAACGGCTCAATTGAGTCAAATGTATAAACCATCACTAGCATTTGCTAGGTCTGTATTAATTGCCAGCGCGGCAGTAACATTGTCCTTGATGGGGGCCAGACAGCTAGGAATACTCGAACCAGTAGAATTAAGCGCTTACGATCAAATGCTGAGGTGGCGTTCCGACGAAAAGCCAGACTCGCGCTTGCTAGTGGTGGGGATTACTGAAGCAGACATTCAGAAACTGAATCAGTGGCCGATATCCGATCGCAAAATAGCTGAAATCTTACAAAAACTGGAAAAAATGCAGCCAGCAGTCATCGGTTTAGATGTACTGCGAGACGTACCTTTAGGAGACGGCCGCCAGGAATTAACTAAAGTTTTACAAAAAAGCGATCGAATTATTGGAGTATGTTTAGTCACCGACGGAAGCCCGGACAATCCCGGTTCTCCGCCTCCCCCAGGAATGCCAACAAACCGGGTAGGATTTGCTGATTTCGGAGTCGATCCGGGCGGCATACTCCGCAGGGCTTTATTATTTATGAAACCGCCGAGAATTGAAGGCAATTCCTCTGCCCAAAAACATCTTTGCAATGACAGTTCTCAAGTTTTATTTTCATTCAACCTCCAGCTAGCACTCCGCTACCTGCAAGGACAAAAAATATCTCCGAAACTGGCACCCGATCAATCTTTATGGCTGGGAAAAACCCAATTAAAACAACTAGAAAGCAATGACGGAGGATACAGAAATGCCGATGCCAGAGGATATCAAATATTAATTAACTATCGTTCCAGGCGGCAAGTCGCAAACCAAGTCAGAATTACGGATGTTTTAGAAGGGAAAGTTGACCCGAATTTAGTTAAAGATAAAATAGTTCTCATCGGTTATACCACAGAAACCGTTAAAGATTTATTTTATACTCCTTACAGTGGGCGACAGCAAAAAAACCAATTCATGCCGGGGATCGTGGCACACGCACAAGTAGTCAGCCAAATTCTGAGTACCGTTTTAGACAACAGACCGATGTTTTGGTTTTGGCCGGAATGGGCAGAAATCTTGTGGATTTCGGCATGGTCAATTGTGGGAGGAACCTTGGCATCGCGGATGGCTCACCCAGCGCAGTTGGCGGTGACATTTGCAGCAATGTTGTCCGGGTGTTGCGCAATTAGCTTTGGGATTTTTCTGTTGGGAGGGTGGGTGCCTGTGGCGGCCCCAGCCTTAGCGTTAATTGTAACTGGCGGTAGTATTGTATCAGCAGAGAGATTTAATAAATCCGGATACGGGAAAGCAATTAGCGATCGAGTAAAACAAGTCTTTAAAATCGAAATAGACCAAGCCAAAAAAGAACAGCAAGTCGCAGAAATCACAGAATCTGATTTCTTTAAAGAATTGCAGCAAAAGAAAGATAAACTGAGGATTAGCAAACAACAAACCTCTGAAAAAACACCTTCCGAACCCCAAGAAATAATTGCAAGTACCCCAGAGCTTCCCAAGGTCGAAAGTCAAACAGAGGAATACCTAGCTCAGTTGCAGGAAAAAGCCAAACAGCAGAAGCAGCGCCCCGCCGTGACTGAATCGGAAAGCGGCTCTCAAACGGGTGTCCCGAACGGTACTGGTTGTGGTGCTAGTTCAGCCGAAACTAAACCTGATGACGAGTTCAGCGATTTGCAAGCCAAAGCCAAACAGATGCGGCAGCGCAGGGGTGCAGAAAAGATGATAAAAGATGAAAAAATTGATAGTTTAACAGACAAGGAGGATTTGGGGGGCAAGGAACAATGACAGAGAACTCGACTGCATCGAGAATTGCATCATAATGGGTTCTCGCAGTTTCTTACCCTCATACGCAGATCATGTCCAAAATCATCTCTGTCCACTCTTACCGGGGCGGAACTGGCAAATCGAACACGACAGCAAACCTGGCATCTATTATCGCTCGCGGCGGAAATCGGGTCGCCATTGTGGACACAGACATTCAATCGCCCGGGATTCACGTGCTGTTCGGTTTCAGCGAGAGCAACATGGATCGCTGCCTGAACGATTACCTGTGGGGCCGGTGTCCGATCGCGGATACGGCCTACAATGTGAGTTCGCTGCTGCCAAAATTAGCCAGTAACGGCAGCCTCTACCTGATTCCTTCGAGCATTAAAGCAGGGGAGATAGCGCGAGTTTTGCGGGAAGGCTACGACGTGGGACTGCTTACCGACGGCTTTCAAGAACTGATCGAGGTTCTGAACTTAGACTACCTATTTATAGACACGCACCCGGGGCTCAACGAAGAAACCCTCCTCAGCATCACCATTTCCGACATCCTGCTGCTGATTTTGCGTCCGGATCAGCAAGATTTTCAGGGAACGGCTGTCACGGTAGATGTGGCCAGAAAATTAGAAGTTCCCAAGATTTTGATGACGATCAACAAAGCCCCAGAATCCCTGGATTTCGACGATTTGAAGCAGCAGGTAGAGAGTATTTACAACATCCCAGTGGCAGGGGTGCTGCCCCACAGCGACAAGATGATGCTGCTGGCCAGCAAGGGGGTGTTTGCGCTGCACTTCCCTAACGACCCTCTAACTAAGGTTGTGGAAGGGATTGCGAAACAGATTGTGGGATAATTGGTGCAGCGAATGCCGATCGCCCGCTCAGGAGTGAGTTTGGATCTCAATTCCTGCGGAGCGATGTCCTCCTGCGTATCCCGCTGCCGACGGAATAACTTTCAAAGGCGACAATATTTGGTTAAAGAGTCACGAGAATGGCGACAAAATGAGATACAAATAGATTATGAGAATTTGTTAAAAAACTTTAGGAGGAGAACTCATGGATTTTGACTTCCGCATACTAATAGTATTGATGCCCGTATTGTTGGCGGGCGGCTGGGCTGCTTACAACGTCGGCGCTATAGCTCTCAAACAAGTGCAGAAATTGTTGAACAAGCAAGCTTAAACTCAGCCTGTTTTCAGGTAATTCCGCAGCCGACTGTTTTTTGAGATACAAAAACAGCCGGCTGATTTGTGCATTGGCTCTGCTTAAGCGATGGCTGATTTGTGGCGGGCAATTTACTACTGCAGAGAGATAGGGCGAAAGCGAAAAAAACGTTATCTTCAAAACTTAGGCAGAAACCAGGTGCGATCGACCAAAATACTTTGTTGCAGCAGAGGAGCCTGGGTAAAAAAACCTAGTTGCGAAACCGGGGCGATCGCATAACTTCTAATTTTGATGTTTTCCTCTCTACTCACCAGTCGTGAGTAGAGTGCCGTCAAAATATTTAGCAAGCACGTTCCCGCAGAAAATATGAGACAATCACAAAAGTATTTGCCCTGACAATCGCCCTAAAAACTGCGAAGTTTAAGTGATAGGGAATATCGGTCAAATTGTCAATGTTTAAATCCTATATCTTTAGATAGATTATGCTTTTTCCCCGATCGAGCGGCATTCTACTCCACCCCACATCCTTTCCCAGTCGATTTGGCATTGGGGACATGGGAATAGAAGCATATCGCTTTATTGACTTTTTAGTAGAGAGCGACCAGCAATACTGGCAGATACTGCCGCTGGGCCCGACAGGATACGGCAATTCTCCTTATTCGTGCTATTCAGCAATGGCGGGAAATCCGCTGCTGATCAACCCAGAACTGCTGCGGGACGATCAATTGCTCGCAGATGAAGACTTCGCTAATTTACCAGAATTTCCGCTGGATTATGTAGACTTCGAGCGGGCGATCGCCCTGAAAGTGCCTCTGCTCAAAAAAGCTTGCGAAAACTTCCAAGCCAAAGCATCTCCTATCCAGCAAAAAGAATTCTCAGCTTTTTGCGAAAGCAAAGAGAATTGGCTGGAAGATTACGCCTTATTTATGGCACTAAAAGATAACTTTGGCGGTGTTAGCTGGAACAATTGGGAACCAGAAATTGCCCGTCGAAAACCAGAGTCGGTAGAGAAGTGGCGTCAGCAGCTAAATGCTGAGATTTATTACTACAAATACGTTCAGTTTGAGTTTTTTCGCCAGTGGACGGAGTTGAAACGCTATGCTAACCTGCGGGACATTAAAATTATTGGCGACATTCCGATTTATGTAGCTCACGACAGTGCGGATGTGTGGTCTCATCCAGAAACGTTCTGCTTGGATGAAGCCACCGGAGAAGCAGCTTTAATGGCAGGAGTTCCCCCAGATTACTTCAGCAATACAGGTCAATTGTGGGGCAACCCAGTATACAATTGGGAGAAGTTGCAAGCAAATAATTTCGAGTGGTGGGTTGAGCGTTTTGAAGCGATTTTCGCTTATGTAGACGTAACTCGTATCGACCACTTTCGAGGATTTGAGGCTTACTGGGCGGTGAAGCGCGGACAAGAAACTGCGATCGAGGGAGAGTGGATTAAAGCACCGGGAACAGCTTTGTTGGATCTAATTAACGAGAAGTTTGGCGACTTGCCGATTATCGCTGAAGATTTAGGGGTAATAACTCCCGAAGTGGAAGCTTTGCGCGATCGATACGAGTTTCCAGGAATGAAGATTTTGCAGTTTGCTTTCGGCGCAGGCCCTGGCGATCCTTTTTTGCCTTTCAACTACGATCGCAACTGCGTAGTTTACACCGGCACCCACGACAACGACACGACTGTCGGCTGGTTCAATCAACTGCAAAACTACGAAAGAGATGAGGTTTTGCGTTACTTGGGCTGCATCGATCCCCAAGGAATTCACTGGTCTTTAATCCGCATGGGTTGGATTTCTGTTGCTAATATGGCAATTGTGCCGTTTCAAGATTTGTTGGGTTTGGGTACGGACGCGCGGATGAATTTTCCGGGGAAACCAGAGGGAAATTGGGGATGGCGGTATCGGCCCGAAGCTTTGAATTGGGAAGTGGGCGATCGGCTCAAAAGCATGACTTACATCTCCGGCCGCGCTCCCAATAAAAATTGATCGTCGGTAAGGGCTAGTTGGTAGTGGGTAATTGGTAATTGTTAATGGGTAATATCAAATCTGTTAGCATCGGAATTATTCCTATCTCTCTTCTCTTCATTTGCGTGAATCTGCGTCAATCCCTTGTCATCTGCGGCCCGAGAAATTATCTTTTTTTAACCGCAGATCGACACAGATTAACGCAGAGAAGTTATCTGAAATCGGGTTGCACCATCCATCCGTGATAGTTGACTGTTGACTGGATTTGACTATTCCGATGCAACCGGAATTGATCTAATGGGTAATTGGTAATTGGTAATTGGTAATGAGTGAATAAAGACGGACATTCTCATTAAAAGCTGGGGCTGCCAGCCATTACCTATTCGCGATTACCCATTAACAATTACCCATTAACACTTACCCTTCATTTTTGGGTGCTGCTGCAGGCTTGAGTTCGTTTGCTTTAAAAACAACTTCTTTGGCGACTCCAGGATCTCCGAGTTGTTCGGCTTGTCCGTTATTAACAGCAACCATTACCCCGCCGGCGTTACCTGCTACCACTACCAATTGCTTTTGAGCCCCCCAGGTGCGAACAGTCCCTGAAGGCAAAGTTCCCTCAAACTCTGTTTTACCATCGACTTCAATCTGCATCCACGATTCTGCTTTAAAAGTGACGCTAACCATCACTGGTTTATTGCCAGATTTATTTAAACTTTGACCTGTTCTTACTGCTTCGACAGCCTCGTAACTATCCGGTTGCTGATTTTTTAAGGGGTTGGATGCCTCAGCAGCTAAACGAGCTTGTTCTTGTTGCCAAAGTGCGAGTTCTTCGGCTCCCGCACCGTTTTTTGCGGTAACAGAACCGCCCATCAACTGAGATAAGCTATTGACTGAACAGATAATTAGAAATGTGTAAAAGAGGTAGAGGTGCATCGGGCGCAATTGAGGCCCATCTTGCCAGGATAGCTTGGTTCTCGATCGGGGCGGCGGTTCGATCGGGAAAAATTCGGCAAACTGATTTCCGTCCAAACCCATTGCTTCAGCGTAGCGCTTGATCAAACCCTGAGTGTAGACTGGTTCGGGAAGTTGGTCGAGTTGACCGTCCTCGATTGCTTGCAGCAGATTCCGCCGAATCATTGTTACCACGGCTACTTTGTCCAAACAAATCGACTGCTGTTCGCGGTACTGGCGGAGTTGAGCTCCTATTTCCGCTAGCTTCTTCTGAGCTGGTTCTGGCTCTTGGGAGTGCAGTTTCTGCTTAGTTGTTTTGAAGAATAAAAACAATAAATTCTTTGTCATATGCTGTGCTCCGGGGAATTTACTGGCACGCTTATTGATGTTAGGTTGACTAGATTCCATAAATAAATAATTTCCGCATCTTCTAGGGGTCGGCAGCAGCCTGGTGGCAATATTGGCGAACCGGGCCGCTGCAATTGAATCGGGCCGATGGCTGTGCGGTGCAGGCGCACCACGGGATATCCCAACTGTTCGGCAGTTCGCCGAATCTGTCGGTTTCTGCCTTCTGATAGAATGACTTCTAACAGAGTTTGGTCTAGCGCGCGATCGAGAACTTTAACTTTCGCCGGCAAAGTTTTTCTGCCGGACAAGATTATGCCCTGACGCCACGCTTGTAGTATGGGTTCCGGGGGATCGCCGAGCACCCAAACTTGATAAGTTTTCAAGATCGAGTGACGTGGATGAGTCAAAGAAAATGTCAGCTTACCATCATTGGTGAGCAAGAGAGCGCCGGTGGAATCTGCATCTAAGCGTCCTACGGGGTGGATGCCTTGACCAAAGCGCAGTTTGGGCGGCAGCAGGTCGAGAACTTTCGATCTGGCCCTGGGATCGCTGCAAGTAGAAACTACGCCTGCCGGCTTGTTGAGCAACATATAGACCTCTGCCGGTCGATCCGTTGGTTTCAGCGGGACTCCATCGACTTGGATGAGATCGCGATCTGGATTCGCTTTTTGTCCTAAATGAACAATATTGCCATTAACTCGGACTCGTCCAGCTACAATCATCTGTTCTGCAAGACGGCGAGAGGCAATGCCCCACTGGGCGAGGATTTTTTGCAGCCTTTCATCAGACATGACGGGAGTGTGGAAACCCCAACGAGCGAGCGGTGGGGGAGGAAACACGACAGGGTTAATTGCTTAACCTTACTACTAATGCTCAATTCCTGGTGGGGAATAAATTATAATGCTGACCAATCATTACAGCACGCCCGGCTTGATGCAGATTGTCCTGATGGCATGACCCTGAATGTTGTGCAAAAACTACGAGGAAAAGACTCCCGGTAGGCACAGGCTTGCACCGTTGCTGTGCGGCTGGTTTGAGAGGTGTGGGTTTGACCAGACCCTAAACCAACACTACCATAAATCCCGTACTGGTGGTTAAATTTATACGCTCGATCGCGAATTTTTCCTCGGGATCGCACAACTCAGGAACTCAGGAAAGATCCCAAGGGGGGAAAGGGTGAGAATTTTTCTGCTTCTGGCGTTGCTGAGGCGAGATTTCTGCTTGGTTTTGGAGTTAATAGGAATTGCGCTCATCAACCCGGTTTCTTATAAAGATTGCAGGTTTACGGCGATATATCTGTGAATCAAAGGGGTTTTTGAGGCCGGATGCGCAAGTTCTAGTTAAATTTCTGTGCTTGAATATTAAGGTTTATATTCTGAAATTATTTATGACTGTCGATCGAAACTCTCTTCAATTGGACAATAGAGATGGGGCTGGTGGCTCTGGTGGGACTGTTAATCTCGGCGAGGACCCGGGGAGACCTTCGCCGAGTCAAGGCAGCCGAATCGCGAGCGCGGTGCTGTCTCCGGCGGTGCAGTTGTGGCTGCGATCGCAAGTTCAGCAGGTAGACGACTTGAAGGTGAAAATTGAGGGAAGCGATCGACAAATCTTCAGCGGTGCGATCCCCAAAGTCACGGCTGCCGCTCGCGGTGCTGTGTATAAAGGACTACACCTAACAGAAGTTGCCATAGAGGGCTGCGGCATTCGCATCAACCTCGGTCAAGCTCTCAAAGGCCAACCCCTGCGCCTCCTGGAATCCGTTCCCGTGACAGGCGTTTTGAGGCTCAGCCAAACGGATTTGAATGCGTCGCTGAAAGCGCCTTTGCTGGCTGATGCTTTGAGCGAATTCTTGCTGCCAATGCTGCCGCTGACAGACAGGGAACAGTCGCTGAAGTTGCAAAATTCGCAGATTGCTATTGAGGCGGGTTTGTTAACGCTTTCGGCGACAATTTTGCGCGCTGGCGGTAGGCAAATTCCTTTGGTATTGCGGACGGGTTTGCGGATGGCTAGCGGTCGCGAATTGATGTTTGAAGCACCAGAAATCGAAATGGATGGAGAATTAAAGAGCAGTGATTTCAATGGTTTTAAAATTGATTTCGGGCCGGAAGTTGAGATTGAAGAATTGATTTTGAGTCCGGGGGAGATTGTTTGTCGGGGAGGAATTAGAGTTTTGCCTTAGTTAGTTGACTGTTGACTGTTGACTGTTGACTGTTGACTGTTGACTGTTGACTGTTGACTGTTGACTGTTGACTTTAACCTGGTTCTTCGGTAGAGCCTGGGAATACATACCCCATCCCCAATGCCCAATTCCCCATGCCCAATTCCCCATGCCCAATTCCCCATACCCCATGCCCAATTCCCCATGCCCAATTCCCCATGCCCAATTCCCAATTCCCAATTACCAATTCCCAATTACCGATTAATTAAAAAAGAGTCGATCGCGGGCAACAGTAAAGTGACAAAATAGTAGACTAAGGGCGCGGTAAAAACATAACTGTCGGTGCGATCGAGAATGCCGCCGTGACCGGGGATCAACTGTCCCGAATCCTTAACGCCGGCGTCTCGCTTCATCATCGACTCAGTTAAATCTCCCAACAGGCTAGCAACCCCAATCAACAGACCAAAAGCAGCCCCAGTATAGGGCCACCCCGGCCAGTTTAAATACCAAGACCCCGCGACTGCCACGGCGATGCTGCCGCAAACTCCAAATACGGCACCTTCAACGGTCTTTTTGGGGCTGATGTGGGACAGGCTAGTGCGGCCGAAGAATTTGCCGACAAAATAAGCCCCAATGTCAGCGGCCCAGATGCAGAAGAAAGCCAGCAGCAGCGAAGTCAATCCTAAAGATATGTGGCTGGAATTTGTCCAAGACGGCGGCGAGTAAATATTAACGGGCAAATTGCTTGCTACTGCTTGCGAAAGTTGGGTTGTAGCAAGATTGGCTGGGTCGAGGCCGACTCGCAGCCGTACCCAATAGCTGGGCAAATAACCGCCGTAGAACAATCCTAAAACTGAGGAAGCAATATCGGCGATTGTCGATAATTTAGGTTGGAATAACAGGTAGAAACAGATTAAGGTTCCCGCTAAGGGGAACATGGCGTCTACGAGTTGCGGTGCTAGGGCGGCAGTAATTAACAGGCCTTGACTGACGGCTAAGGTAGTTTTGGCAGCGGGTGCAATGCCTTTAGCCCTGGCTAATTGAAAATATTCCAATTGGCCTAGGTAGACGATGACTCCAAAGCCGACGGTGAAGTACCATCCCCCCATAATAATCATTCCCAAAGCAAGGGCGATCGCAACTATTCCACTCAGGATACGAGACCAAGGCATAAATGAATTTCTCTTGCAGACGGCGGGGGGTGATTCGATTTTGGATTTGGGATTTGGGATTTGGGATTTGGGATTTGGGATTTTTCTAGAGCACGAGTTTCTCCCTTGCACAGCTAACCCCCATCCCCGATCGGTCATCCAATATCTCAAGTCAGGCAGTCAATCCAGCTATGGTCGCCCCTATTCTTAAGTATGAAGGTTAAGTGAACTTAAAAAAGATTAAGAATTACATAATTAATTAGTGTATCCGTGTCAAAATTCCTGTCGTGCCTTCTTCTTGCTTCTAATCCAGCTTTTCGCCGCTGAGAATAAATATGGGATTGACGGCGGCAAAGGTTTGACTCAGGCCGCGAGTCTCCAAGCGGTTGACGGCGGACTGGACTACTTCGATGTTGCGGACTTGTAACTCGGCGAACCCTTCGGAAAGGGCGTAAAGATTCTCTAAATTCGAGGCTGTGGCGACAACTCTACCGTGGGGTTGCAAGTACCGCCAGACTTCTTGGAGAATGGCTTTAATGGGGCGACCTCCTTCAATGCAGACTCGGTGGGGGGGTTGGGGCAGGTTTTCCAGGCATTCCGGGGCACTGCCTTCTATGACTTCTACGTTGTCGAGCTCGAATCGATCGCAATTTCTGCGAATCAAGCTTGCTACTTCTTCGTCCCTTTCGACGGCAATAATCCGACCTTTGGGACACAGCAAACCTGTTTCTACGGCGATCGTACCAGTACCTGCACCGATGTCCCACACGACTGAATCTGCTTGCAGCCGCAGGTGGGAGATTAACAGCAGTCGGACTTCTCGCTTACTCATGGGAATTCCCGGTAAACGTTCAAATAAGTCATCCGGGATGCCTGGAGTGACGTAGGGCCAAAGCATAGTTATATTTTTGATTTTTGATTTTTGATTGAAGCAAGACGGCAATTGGAACTCGTGGAAGAATTAGTAGAAATTCTCCCAATTTCCCCCAAGCCTTAATATTTACTGTCGCACAACCTTGAGAGTTTGGAGGCCGGGATCGCTGCAACCTGTGATTTTTCCGCCGGTGGCAAGGATTTGTTGCAGGTAGTCAACGGCTGCTGGGGTAATGATTTCACCGGGCATCAGGACTGGTATTCCTGGGGGATAAGGACAGATGAGTTCGGCGCAGAGGCGATCGACTGCTTTGTCTGCGGGTACTGTTTCCGCTGGGAAAAAGAAGGCCTCGCGAGGGGAGAGGAGAGGGGGAGAGGGGGAGAGTGGGAGAGTGGGAGATTGGGGGAGTGGGGGAGTGGGAGAGTGGAGGAGTGGGGGATGGGAAAAATCTTCCCTTTTTCCTTTTCCTTCTTCCTTCTTCCTTCTATCCTTTACATCCGTTACATCCGTTACAGAATCCGTTGCCGAACTTCCTTCTTCCTTCTTCCTTGCTTCTAAAAGCGTAAAAGCTTTAACTAAATTGTCAATATCTGATTCTGTATTTCCCAGGCTGATAATAAATGTTAAATGTTGCGGCATGGGAAGTTCTGCCGTGACACCGAGTTGAGAGTGCAGAATTTCATCGGCGGCAAATCCTGTGATTCCTAAATCGGATACTTTTACTGTTAGCCTGGTGCGGTCTAATGCTGCAAAACCCGGTGTATTTAACGGTTCTAAAACTGACAAGCCGGGAATTAGACTGATGCGCGATCGCGCTTTTTCTGCTAGCTGTAAAGTTTGCGCCATTAACTCTTTGCCGTGGAGTGCGATTTGTTGGCGGGCTGCGTCTAGGGATGCTAATAGTATATAACTCGGACTGGTAGATTGTACTAACTGCAATGCTCTATTTAATTTTTGGATATCTATGCGATCGCCCTTGACGTGCAGCATCGATGCTTGTGTCATTGCACCGAGGGTTTTGTGGATTGATTGTACTGTTAAATCGGCACCGGCTGATAGTGCTGTTTCTGGCAAGTTTGGATGAAAGTTAAAGTGCGCGCCGTGGGCTTCGTCTACTAATAACGGTATGTTGTATTGATGGGTAATTTGGGCGATCGCCCGCAAATCCCCGCAGACGCCGTGATAGGTTGGGTAAACTATCATTACTGCTTTCGCGTCGGGATGTTGTTCTAATGCGGAGGCTGTGGTTTCTGGGGTGATGCTGTTAGCAATATCCCAATCCGGGTTGTACTCTGGATTGACAAAAATTGGAATTGCACCGGATAAAATTAAACCAGAAATTGCCGAGGAGTGGATATTTCGAGGTAGGATAATTTTATCTCCAGGGCCGCAAGTTGCTAAGATGGCGGCGATAATTCCGCAAGTCGAACCGTTAGCCAAAAACCGAGTTGATTGAGATCCAAATGCTGCGGCGGCTAAGTCTTGAGCTTCGGCAATTGCACCTTCTGGGTTAAAGAGATTATCTAATTCCGGCAATTCCGGCAAATCCGATCGAAATACTGCTGCACCGAATAAGTCAATTAGGGGTTGAGAGATTCCTTGTCCGCGTTTATGTCCAGGGGCATAAAATGGGGCGTGCGGATGATTTGTGCGATCGCGCAAGGCATCTAATAGAGGCGTTTGTTGTTGAGAGTTTGCTGGTGACACGCTTAATCTTGATTTGATTATTTGGAATTATAGCAACCGCCGAGGTTTCACTGGACGTTATTAATTGCTGAAACCGTTGCTGGAAATTCCGCGCTCGCATCAATTGCTTCCTTTTTCCTTGCAATCGCCCACAAGCAACACCGTCTCAAGTTCAAACTTCTCTAAAATGACTAAATATCGACTGCTTAAGTATGAAACCCAAACAGTTGAAAATCCTGGCTACTGCTTTACTTATGGTTTGTCTAGGGGCTGTGGTTTCAGTTAAAGCACAAAATCATACCACAGTCTGCAGCTATTTTTCAGCGAAGACCGGCTTTCGAGTCAATACAACGTGTTCGATAATATCGGCCGCTTTCTTAACTGCGCCCGATCGCGCGATCGCGTCTTGGAGGGCGATCGGCCTTTGTTTGTACGAGTCTTCTGTTGTACCTTGGCGATCGCATTGCATTGGCGTTATTGTTAAACTGATCGGCAAGTAAACTATAAGATGCTAGGACTTACTCACCAAAACGAAGTTTCAAGGGTTTGAGACCTACTCCTGGCCGAGAGAGATGCCTGAAAACCTGATGGTCTCGTTCCTGTTTGGTCTGGGTGCGTAAGTCCTAGATACTGCTCATTAAGTAGCTCTGGCTAGCCAAGTTAATTACACTCTAATTTAAGCGATTGCCTGACCCATGATGAATTTTTTAACTGTCTCTCGTATATAGTCAGGATTCTTTAACTTTTCAAGCTCGATTTTGAAGAAAACTTGTTGAGTCGCCTGTTTTTTGTATGTTCTGAATGCCTCTTGAAGATTCTGCTTTTCTTCAAGTTTAGCTCCTGTTGCCAAGAAATGATTCACAGTAGCTAGCATTGAAACTGTAGTAGTTATAGCAGCAATAGCGGCGGGGATATCGATCACTCCTGTGGGAGGTATGAATGACTGTACGAACAGAAAAACATTAGAATAAATTGTCTCACTTGCAAAAGAAGGTAGCAACGAAATAGCAGCTTTAGGAGCAAGTGCTTTGCCATTGTAAAGATAGTAAAGCGAAGCAATTGCAGAAACCTGAGTTGCTAGAATAAAAGCTGCACTGCCTGGGAGAAAAACTTGACTTGAAACAGCGACTAAGGCACTTGCTATTATCTTGATTGCATAGGATTGCTTCTCAGTCATATGTCGGGCAAGTAAAATATTCTTTCCCTGTCCCTGCAAAAAACTCTCTATGTCTATTCTAAGTTCATCCACACCTCGTACATCTAGTGGCTCATCAGATTTAGTTTCGGGATCGTAACCAAACGCACAGACTGGATAAATTTTGTCAATATGAAGAGCCGTCTTCCATTGCTCTTTGATACCTTCTAAAGTAGAGGGAGTATTCCTATCCCACTGATCGATCTTGTTCAGAACTACAAATATACGACTACAGCTTGCGCGAAGATCGTCAATGTATTTTTTTTGGGTTCCATCTGAAGATCCAGTAACAACTAATACTCCTACATCAATGTTTTCTAGAAATTCTTTTGTAACTTGGCTATTTTCAGAACGAACATCATCAAGACCTGGTGAATCTATAAGTCTGACACGATCGTCCAATTGGAAGATTTTTAGCTGAGTCGTAACTCCTGACTTCGCACCGACTGCTGCGAGAATATCTGCCCGCTCTCTCTTTAAAAAAGCATTAATTAATGAACTTTTACCGGAGCTAACTTTTCCAATAAAAGCCATATTTAATGTTTTAGAAAAATCGGGATATTTTTTTTCAGTCAAGCTTTCTACCTTTTTGAAAAAACTTTCGTCATCCCAAGCAGAATCGTATGCAGTAGATACATCGTTTGCCATACCAACCTCGTTGAATTTGGGTTCTATAAAACTACTGTACGGGGTTCAACCCAAGAAAGGTTCTAACTCATAGTTGAGTTTTCAGCCCATACAAAAGATGTGGCATCAGCTAAACCTAAGTGAGGGAAGCAACCTAAACTTTTGGTTAGGTATCGCCCTAAACTACAGGCAGGCAAAGGCTTGGCTGAAGGAGAGATGAAAGGAATTACCGATCCGTAATTTCAGGAGTTGTTTAAGAGTAAACGGGGGCGATCGCGCCTCTTGGCTACAGCTTACTATTGTGAGGGAGGAAGTTTTGGGGCGATCGCTTGTTGCTAGGAAGAGATCGCTCTTTTTTTATACGACTATTGGGTTAGCCCCAAAGCTATCGCATCTCGCAGTTTAGTCGGTTATTCCTTTTGCTATCTTAAAAGCCGTCTCCGGTGATGTCGTGTTTGATATCCTTTGTGAAGCATGGATATCTGCTGGTTTTTTAGCCGCCTCAATAGCAGCCGCCTTAAAAAGGCTCTTATCTACTTCATTTGTAAGCCATCTTGCACCAGCAACTCCGACAAGAATCGCACCAGCGACTGAGGCAAGACTTAATGGAGCATCCAGAGCAGCAAGTATATTAGCTCCTGCTATTGGACCATATAATCCCCATGAAACAATGCCTGAAACAGCACCAATTAAAATATTACCGATATATCCAGGCTTCACGATTGTGAAATCTTTATCCTCTATTTTTTTTGGTAATATAAATCCATTGTGAGTCAGAATGGCATTTACAGCACCTCCTATTGCTCCTGCTAGAATAATTAAGAAAAAAGCAATTCCAACTTTCATGATTTTCTCCTAAATGGCTTCAACTTAATACTCTGTTCCTATTTCAAAGTAAGTAACAAGCTTGTAGACTATTTCGGCTTGTGGTTCCCCGAGCAAACCACTGTAGGGGGATAAACCAAAGAAAGGATCTAAGCTTAAGGAGGCGATCGCTTTCTATGGGTGCTCAACTAACTGCTTTCAAGGTAAACCTAGTTGATTTCGTAACTCTTGGTCATAGTGGGCTGTTTCCCAGTTTTTAGCAGTTTTGACTTGCTCTGGGGTTAAATTTTGGTAGTAGTGCATAGTAATGGTAAACTTGAGGTCAGAACCTTGAAGAATTTCAGTCAAGTCGATGAATTGTCCTAAG